>NZ_CP095045.1:3000000-3300000 GCF_022919155.1 Leucobacter allii | reverse complement strand
CTCACGTTGATGGTCAGGCGGTAGACGCCCTCGGGCACGTCGGTGACCGCCCAGGCGCCCGTCGCCGGGTCGAAGCTGACATTGGCGTCCTGGCCGAGCTGCCAGCCCTCGACCGGACCGTCCTGCTTCACGTCGAGCGTGAGGTAGACGCCGACGTAGCCGCCCGTGCCGGTGCCGTCGGGCTGCCAGGGCACCTTGAGACTGCTCGGGGCGCTGGCCGGGAACTGGATCGTCCCGCTGACCGTGTGGGTCCCCGCGGCCTGCGCCGCGCCGGCGCCGGTGACCATGCCGAAGCACAGCATCGCGAAGCCGATGAGGAGCGCCATCCCCCGCGCGAGCCTCGATTGCGGCGAACGCGCGTCCGCATGATGAATGGCCGTATTCGATCCCATGTGTGTCTCCCCTGGGGTCCGGTGAACAGCGCCAGCCTAGCCCGCGATTCCGCCGAACACCGACCTCGCGGCGAAGCCTGTACGCCATCAGTCCACAGGGTCGGGAAACCGTTTTTATAGCCCATGCGTCCGCTGTGCACGGCGCACCTGTCGGGCTCCGGGGGCAGAGTGGGGTGCGCGGGCTCAGCCGTGCGCGAGGAGCTGCAGGGCGATCACGCCGAGTCCGAGCGCGGCCTCAGCGCCGAGCGCCACGAGCCGCTGCCACCAGCTCAGCGGGATGCGGCGCACCGCGATCCAGCCGATCGCCACGAGCGACGCCACGAGCGCTGCGGCGGCGGCGCGCAGCGCGTGCTCGACGGGCCACGTCCCGAGCGCGGAGATCCCGAGGAAGACGAACGGGAGCGCCACTGCGCCGAGCGCACCGAACGTCGTCACGGCCGCGTGGCGCAGCTCGGCCGCCGTCATCAGGCGGCCGTGGGCGACGATGTGCGAGATCAGATCCGCCGTGAAGACGGCGGACAGCGTGCCGAAGACCGTGACGAGCAGCGTCACGACGGCGTCGCCCGGCTCGACATGGCCATGGCTGCCGAGCGTGAGCACGACGGCGAGTGCGGCGAAGGTGAGATAGATCCGCTCCTTGAGGAACGCCGCGCGCTCGGCGCGCTCGGGGGCCTCGAGTCCTGCGTGCATGCGTCGATCTTCGCACCTCCGCGTCGCCTCCGATGCCTCCGCGAGTTCGCCGGAGCCTGCATCGACTTCGGTGGGACACTGGCTGCATGGACGAGACGCCGAACGGGACGGAGCGCGAGCGCGAGCGAGCGCGAGAGCACGGCGTCGCGAGTCGGGCGGTGCCGCCCCTGCCGGTCGGCGGGCGCTCATGATCGGGGCGCCCACGGATTCCGTGATTCGGAAGCGCCACCTGCGGCGGGGCTCCATCAGTACGGCGATCGGGGTCTTCTGCGGCGCGGCGATACTCGTCGGCTGGATCAGCGCGGACTGGGACCCGAACTTCCATGTCAGCGGACGGAGATACGGTCTCCCGCTGTGGCTCGCGTCCGTGCATATCGGAGTCTTCGGCGCCGGCCTCGTCTGGTTCGGCATCTCGCAGCTGCGAGCGGCTGCGCTCTTCCGGCCGAGCAGGCGCCGACCCGCCGGCGATACGGGGCAGCGCGACCCGTGAGTTCCTGGCCGATACCGATCGCCCACGGCGACGGTGACGGTGACGATGACGACCACGGATCGCACCGAGATCGACGACCGGGCGCATGAGGGTGGCCCCGGCAGGTGCGCTCGGTAGACTCGGCGGTGCCCGGCCTCCGAAGGGGGAGCGAGCCGCCGAGGGGCGGGTGCGGAAGGGGCATGGCGCGATGGGTCAGGATCAGCTCTCGCTGTTCGAGCCGGACGACGCGGCGCGTCCGCTCGCCGACCGGCTGCGCCCGTCCCGGCTGGAGGAGGTGGTCGGTCAGGAGCATCTGCTCGGCGAGGACGGGCCGATCGGCAGGATGGTCGCCGAACGGCGCCTCGTGTCGATGATCCTCTGGGGTCCGCCGGGGTGCGGGAAGACCACGATCGCCCGCCTGCTCGCCGAGCGCACCGATCTCGTCTTCGAGCCGCTGTCCGCGACCTTCTCGGGAGTCGCCGATCTGCGGAAGGTGTTCGGCGCGGCGCAGAAGCGCCGCGAGATCGGCCAGGGCACCCTGCTCTTCGTCGACGAGATCCACCGCTTCAACCGCGCCCAGCAGGACTCCTTCCTGCCGTACGTCGAGGACGGCACGATCGTGCTCGTCGGGGCGACGACCGAGAACCCGAGCTTCGAGCTCAACGGCGCACTGCTCTCCCGCTGCCAGGTGTTCGTGCTCAGACGCCTCGATGAGCGCGCCCTCACGACGCTCGTCGCGCGGGCGGAGCAGGCGATGGGCCGTGCGCTCCCGCTCGACCCGGCGGCGCGCCACGCGCTCGTGGCGATGTCCGACGGCGACGGCCGCTACCTGCTCAACCTCGTCGAGCAGCTGCAGGCGGTGCATGCTCCCCTCGACGTGGCCGGGCTCGCCCGGCTCGTGCAGCAGCGCGCCCCGCTCTACGACAAGTCGCAGGAGGGGCACTACAACCTCATCTCGGCGCTGCACAAGTCGATGCGGGGATCCGACCCCGACGCGGCGCTGTACTGGCTGGCGCGGATGCTCGACGGCGGAGAGGACCCCCTCTACGTCGCCCGGCGGCTCGTGAGATTCGCGAACGAGGACATCGCGATGGCCGACCCGGAGGCCGTCCACCAGGCGCTCGCCGCCTGGGACGTCTACGAGCGCCTCGGCTCGCCGGAGGGCGAGCTCGCGATCGCGCAGGCGGTCGTGTACCTCGCGACGGCGCCGAAATCGATCGCCGTCTACCGCGGCTTCGGCGCGGCTCGGAAGCTCGCGAAGCGGACCGGGTCCCTCATGCCGCCGCCGCACATCCTCAACGCCCCGACGCGGCTGATGAAGGATCTCGGCTACGGCGAGGGGTACCGGTACGATCCCGATACCGAGGACGGCTTCTCCGGCGCCGACTACTTCCCCGAGGGCATGGAGCGCGAGCGGGTGTACCGGCCGACGCGCAACGGCCATGAGCGGACCGTCGGCGAGCGCCTCGCCGAGTGGGAGCGCCTTCGCGGGGGCTTGCGTGAGCGGCGCGGGCGCGAGCCGGAGGATGCTCAGGACCCGGGCGGCGCGGGGGAGGGGTGACGAGCCGACGCCCCTGTGCGATCCTGGTGGCATGGCTCGGCTGAAGCGGTTCGCGAGGTGCATCGGATGGGCGGGACTGACCTCCGCGGGGGTGCTGCACGCGGTCTGGGCGACCGGATCGTCGTGGCCGGAGCGGAATCGGAAGCGTCTCGCCGAAGCCGTCGTCGGGTCCCGGACGATGCCCGGAGCCGCGCCGACCGCGACCGTCGCCGCTGCGGCGCTGCTCGGAGGGGCCGTGGCCGCCGGCGGGCTCGGCGACGGACGCGCAGCGGTCGCCCTGCGTCGCGTCATGGGCGCGGGGCTGCTGGCGCGCGCCGTGCTCGGCGGCGATACCGCACTGGCGGCTCTCCGGCTCCCGCCGGCGGGTGAGCGCTTCTCCCGGCTGGACGCGACGTACTACCGCCCGCTCTTCGGGCTGCTGGGCGCGGCGCTCCTGCTCGGGGCGCGGAAGTAGCGGCTCGCCGACCCGGGCCGCTACGGGCGGCCCAACGGAATCGCGGAGCGCGGTGGCGGCCGCGGATCCGCACGCCTCGACGTTTGCGGAATACCCTAGGGGGGTATAACGTTGATGCGTGAGAAGGTACCCCGCGGGGGTACCGTCGCGAGAGGAGGGCGGCCGATGGCTGCGAACGAGTACCGGGTGACCGGGATGACCTGCGGGCACTGCGAGATGTCCGTCCGTGAAGAAGTCGAGACGATCGAGGGCGTCGAGGGGGTCGAGGTCAGCGCGCAGACGGGCAGGCTGATCGTCAGCGGCGCGGCCGGGATCGACGATGCGCAGGTGCTGGCCGCGGTCGAGGAGGCCGGGTACACGGCGGTGCGGGTCTGATGCGGGCCGGCGCACGGCTCGCGCTGTACGGAGCGGGACTGGTGGTGGCGTTCGGCGGCGCGTTCGCTGCCGCCGGTGCCGTCGTGCCAGACGAGTTCGTCGCCGCGTGGACGGAGGGAAGCGATATGGATGCGCAGGATGCAGGCCACGGCGGAAGCGGGGAGCCGGCAGGCGCGCACGGTCCGAGCGGTGTCTCGATCGAGGCGAGCGGCTTCGTGCTCTCGCCCGTCGAGGCGCCGGGGACCGTGGGTGCCGAGGGCGAGCTGAGCTTCCGGATCGTGACCGCAGCGGGCGAGGTCGTGACCGAGTTCGCCGAGGCCCACGAGAAGGATCTCCACCTGATCGTCGTCCGCAGCGATGGCGCCGGGTACCGGCACGCCCATCCTCGTCTGGACGAGGCCACCGGGACGTGGTCGCTGCCGTGGGAGTGGGATGCGGCCGGCACGTATCGCGTGGTCGCCGATGTCACCCCGGCCGTCGCCGGGGCGGAGGGCGTGACGCTCTCCCGAACGATGCAGGTCGCCGGCGCGTTCTCGCCCGTCGCGACGGAGGTGCGGCGCACCGTCGAGGTCGACGGCTTCACCGTCAGCCTCGACGGGGAGCTCGCGGCCGGCGCGTCGGGCGATCTGACCGTCACGGTCGAGCGCGATGGCGAGCCCGTCACGGAGCTCGAGCCGTACCTCGGCGCGTTCGGTCATCTGGTCGCGCTGCGCGAGGGAGACCTGGCGTATCTCCATGTCCACGCCGAAGGCGCAGAGCCCCGCGCGGGCGACACGGCCGGCCCGAGGATCGGGTTTGCCGCCGAGCCGCCGACCGCGGGCCGCTACCTCCTGTACTTCGACTTCCAGGTCGACGGGACGGTGCGCACCGCCGCGTTCGTCATCGACGCCGGTCACGGCGACCGCGCCGCGCATGCGGACGCGGGCGGCCACTGATCCCGAGCGGTCACCGCGCCTCGTGCGCAACAGGAAGGAAGAACGATGCATGCATCAGCCCCCATCGCCCGGGAGTCGGGCATCGAGCTGGAGATCGGCGGGATGACCTGCGCTTCCTGCGCGAACCGGATCGAGCGGAAGCTGAACAAGCTCGACGGCGTCGAGGCGACGGTCAACTACGCCACGGAGAAGGCCAGGGTGACGGTGCCCGCCGGGTACGATCCGGCGCTGCTGATCGCCGAGGTGGAGAAGACCGGCTACACGGCCGCGCTCCCGAGCCCCCCGAGCCGCGGCTCGGCCCGGGGCGCCGACGGTGACGCCGAGGCGCCCGATCCCGAGCTGACCTCGCTGCGGAACCGCCTCATCGGCTCGATCGTGCTCACGGTTCCGGTGATCGCGATGGCCATGATCCCGGCGCTGCAGTTCACCTTCTGGCAGTGGGCATCGCTCGCACTCGCAGCGCCGGTCATCGTCTGGGCGGCATGGCCGTTCCACAGGGCCGCCTGGACGAATCTCACGCACGGCACCGCGACGATGGACACGCTCATCTCGATGGGCACCTCCGTCGCGCTGCTGTGGTCGCTGTACGCGCTGTTCCTCGGCACCGCGGGCGCCCCGGGGATGACGCATCCCTTCGAGCTCACCATCGCCCCCTCCGACGGCGCGGCGAACATCTACCTCGAGGTCGGGGCCGGGGTGACGATGTTCATCCTCGCGGGCCGCTACTTCGAGAAGCGCTCCAAGCGCCGGGCCGGGGCCGCGCTGCGTGCGCTGCTCGAGCTCGGCGCGAAGGAGGTCTCCGTGCTGCGGGATGGCGCCGAGGCGCGGATCCCGAGCGACGAGCTGCTCGTGGGGGACGAGTTCGTGGTGCGCCCCGGAGAGAAGATCGCGACCGACGGCGTCGTCGTCTCCGGCACCTCCGCGGTGGACGCCTCGATGCTCACCGGCGAGTCCGTGCCGGTCGAGGTCGGGCCGGGCGCCGCCGTCACCGGCGCCACCGTCAACGTCGGGGGGCGCCTCGTGATCCGGGCGAGCCGCATCGGCGCCGACACGCAGCTCGCCCAGATGGCGCGGCTCGTCGAGGACGCGCAGACCGGCAAGGCCGAGGTGCAGCGACTCGCCGACCGCATCTCGGGCGTGTTCGTGCCGATCGTCATCGTCATCGCCGTCGTCACCCTCGGCGCCTGGCTCGGCGCGGGATTCCCCGTCGCAGCCGCGTTCACCGCAGCGGTCGCCGTGCTCGTCATCGCCTGCCCGTGCGCGCTGGGCCTCGCGACCCCGACGGCCCTGCTGGTCGGCACCGGGCGCGGGGCGCAGATGGGGGTGCTCATCAAGGGCCCCGAGGTGCTCGAGTCGACCCGGAAGGTCGACACCGTCGTGCTCGACAAGACCGGCACGGTCACCACCGGCAGGATGACCCTCGTCGACGCGGTGGTCGAGCCCGGAGCGGACCGCGCGCAGCTGCTGCGTCTCGCCGGCGCCCTCGAGAGCGCCTCGGAGCACCCGATCGCCCAGGCGATCGCCCGGGGCGCCGCGCAGGAGGTCGGGCCGCTGCCGGCGGTCGAGGGCTTCGCGAGCGTCGCGGGCACGGGCGTGCAGGGCATCGTCGACGGCTCCGCCGTCATCGTCGGCCGGGAAGCGCTGCTCGCCGACTGGTCGCAGCGGCTCTCCCCGGAGCTCGCGGCGGCCAAGGCGCGCGCCGAGCGCGAGGGGAAGACGGCGGTCGCCGTCGGCTGGGACGGGCGGGCACGGGGTGTCCTCCTCGTGGCCGACACGGTCAAGCCGACGAGCGCGGAGGCCATCGCGGGACTCCGCGAGATGGGTCTCACCCCGGTGCTCCTCACGGGCGACAACGCCGCGGTCGCGGAGCGGATCGCCGCGGAGGTCGGCATCGACGAGGTGATCGCCGAGGTGCTCCCGCAGGACAAGGTCGACGTCGTCGCCCGGCTGCAGCGGGAGGGCAGGGTCGTCGCGATGATCGGCGACGGCGTCAACGACGCCCCCGCGCTCGCGCAGTCGGATCTGGGCCTCGCGATGGGCACCGGCACCGACGTCGCCATCGAGGCGGCCGACATCACCCTCGTGCGCGGCGATCTGCGCTCGGCCGTCGACGCGATCCGCTTGTCGCGCAAGACCCTGTCGACGATCAAGACCAACCTGTTCTGGGCGTTCGCCTACAACACGGCGGCGATCCCCGTCGCGGCGCTCGGCATGCTCAATCCCATGCTCGCCGGTGCGGCGATGGCGTTCTCGAGCGTCTTCGTCGTGGGCAACAGCCTCCGCCTGCGCGGCTTCAGGAGCGTCGCCTCGCGGTGACGCGCTCGAATCCACGCGCGGCGCATTCCGCGTGCGATGCGATGCCCGCCATGTGCTGAGATGGAGGGGCGCCGTCGATCGCGACGGCGCCGGGACACAGCCAGGAGCGGAGCGGCAGGATGGACGTGCAGGTCGCCGACGAGATCGATCGGCGCATCATCGATGCGCTGCGCGCGGACGGCCGTCGCCCGTTCCGCCGCATCGCCGCCGAGCTGGGCGTGAGCGAATCGACCGTGCGGGCGCGCTACGCGAGGCTCTCCTCCCTCGGGATCGTGCAGGTGGTCGGCCTCGCCGATCTGCACACGGTGGGCACGGTCGAGGGGCATCTCTCGATCCAGGTGCTCGGCGGCGAGACGCGGCGCCTGGCCGAGGAGCTCGGCCGCCGTCCCGAGGTCAGGCTCGTGGCGGCGGCCGTGGGCGCGGCCGACCTCGTGCTCGACGTGGTCTTCCCGAATCCGGGGGCGTTCCAGCGCTTCATCACGAGCGAGCTGCCGGCCTACGGGGGCGTGCGCCGCGTCGAATTCCTCCGCACGGCGGAGGTGATCAAGGACTCCTACGTCTGGGAGGGGTGAGGCGCCGCGCCGCTCGGGCTCCGCGCGCGGCCGCCGGCAGCGCGCCGGCCTGCCCGGTGCCGCCGCGCAGGCCGCCCCAGGAGTGGTCCTTGTCGAAGCGGGTGAGCACGGAGGTCTGCAGGTCAGCGATCCCGCGGATCGACCGGATCTCGTCGAGCGCGCGCTGCGCCTCGCTGAGATCCCGGCAGGTGAGTTCCACGTAGACGTCCCGCGACCCCGTGCCGAGCGAGACCCGGTTCGTGCAGGGCAGTTCGGCGAGGGCCGCGCAGACCTCCTCGGCGGCGGCGACGCGCCGGTCGACCGAGATGAACAGCCGCAGCGCCTGCAGCCCGAGGGAGAGCGGATTGCAGAGCGCCACGAAGACGAGCATGCCGGTGTCGGTCATGCGCTGCACGCGATGACGCACCGTGCCCTCGCTGAGTCCCAGCTGCGCCGCGATGGACGTGAACGAGCGGCGGCCGTCGCGGCCGAGCATCGCGAGGATCGCGGCATCGAGCTCGTCCATCTGCCGCCCCTTCCTCACCGCCGGATCCGCTTCCGGGTCACTCGCGCACCGCGCGCAGCTCATCGTGGATCCGGAGGGCCTCCGCGATCTGCATCCTATTCGAGGCGAGCTCGCCGCGCTCGTCGACCGTGACGTCCTCGATCCCGACTCTCACCTCGGCGCCGTCCTCGATCGCCGCGCGCACGACGGCCCACGTGGAGCCCTCGAGGCCGTGATAGAGCAGCGGCGCCGTCACTCCGCCGGCGCGCAGCGCCTCGGCCATCTCCCGGCAGTCCGCCACGGCCCGGACGGGATCCTCGTCGAGCGGTTCGATGAGCACCCGCACGTTGTCGTGCAGCGTCGGCGAGGCGAGCAGCGCGGGCACGTCCGCCATCGACCAGACGGCGCTCTCGAGCGTCATGCCGCGGTCCACGATCGCTTGCGCCGCCTCGGCGGCGCCGTCCTCGCAGAAGGCCACCGAGGCGAAGTCGGGCAGCCATTCCCGGGGCCACGCGGCGATCTTCGCCATCCGATCGTCGTGGCCCTCGCACGTCCAGAGCCCGGTCGTCGTGCCCACGACGATTCCCGGATCGCGCTCGCGCACCGCGCGCACGAGCGCGGCGATGTGCTCGGGATCGATGGTCTGAGCGCCGTCGGGCGTGCGGGCGTGGGCGTGCACCACGGCGGCGCCGTCGTGCACGGCGGCCGCCGCCTCTGCGGCGATCTCCTCGGGCGCGAGCGGCACGTGCGGGGTCTCGTCGCGGCTCCGGCCGCCGTTCACCGCGGCCTTCACGAAGAGCGACCGCGTGACGGCGTAGCTCGCGGCGATCCTGCGGTTCGCGAGAGCGGGCAGCGCCCGCCGCACCTCCGCGGTCCGCTCCCGGGCGACCTCGGCCGAGCACCACGCCAGCGGCGCCTCGCCGGCATCGGCCACGACGACGCCCATCGGGTCGACGATCGCGCTGCCCGCGACGCACTCCTCGCAGGCGCTGCCGCTCGCGACGACCCAGATCGTGTTCTCGATGGCGCGGGCGCGCAGCAGCGTGCTCCAGTGGTCCTCCTTGCGGCGACCGCGCATCCAGGCTGCCGAGACGGCCAGCACCTCGGCGCCCCCGTCGACGAGCGCGCGGGAGAGCTCGGGGAATCGCAGGTCGTAGCAGTTGAGGAGCCCGACCGCCCGGCCCGCGAGCTCCACGACGGGCGGCAGCGCGTCGCCGGGCTGCACGCGGGCGGACTCCTGGTAGGCGAAGGCGTCGTAGAGATGCAGCTTCCGGTAGCTGCCGGCGATGCGGCCGTCGAGGTCCACCGCGAGCATCGTGTTGAACGGCCGGCGCCCTCCGCTCGGTTCGAGACCCGAGGCGATGAGCGCGATGCGGTGGCGGGCGGAGACGGCTGCGAGGCCGTCGCGGAACCGGGCCCAGGATCGCTCGGCGACGGGCGCGAGGGAGCCGGCGACGTCGCCGGTGTGCGCCATCGCCTCCTCCGGCAGGACGAGGATCGAGACGTCCGCGGCGGCGGCCTCGGCGGCGAGCGCCTCGATGCGCGCGAGATTGGACTCCGGGTCGGCGGTCGGGGCGAACTGTGCGGCGGCGATTCTCAAGCGGGTCTCCGATCTGCGGGTGAAGCGGGTCGCGGCGTCCTCGCCGTGCCCGCGCGAGCGGGGTCAATTGTGTCCCGGGGAGGGCGGTCCGGTGCGCCCCGATTCCGATATCCGCGGTCCTATCGCCCGAATTCTGCGTACTTCGGATTCTCGCCAACATCGGGTGATGCGAGGCGTAGTCACGGCAAACCCCGGACCTTATGATGAATTTCTCCACATCAGTCAATTTTGTGGAGATCACAACACCCGTGCAGTTCTGGCGCCGGGGCGGCTCCCCGCGAGACGCACGGGCGTAGCCAGCGAACGCAGCAGGAAAGGTAACGGAGCCTTGAAACATGTGAATAGCTCGTCCCGCCCCCGGCGGGCGGCGCAGGCGATCGCGGCGGGGGCCGCGATCGCAGTGGCGATGGTCGGTTGCGCGGCGTCGCCCGGAGGCGACGCGGCGCCCGAGGCCGGTGGCATCGCGGTCGTCGCGCTCACCCAGGAGCCGGGCATGCTGAGCCCGATGTTCAACACGCAGAGCGGATCGAACCTCACCTTCGCCTTCGTGGTGGAGCCGCTCTTCACCACCCTCGACACCGGGGAGCGCGTCGCCAACCTCGCCGCCGAGATCCCCACCCGGGAGAACGGCATGGTCAGCGAGGACGGACTCACCGTCACCTACGCCCTGCACGACGGGATCACCTGGTCCGACGGCGAGCCCTTCACCGCGGACGATCTCGCCTTCACCATCGACGTGACGAAGGAGCCGGGCACCCTCGCGATCCCCGACCCCGAGTACGCCTCGGTCGCCTCCTACGAGGTGGTCGATCCGCAGACCATCGCGGTCACCTTCGTCGCGCCGCAGCCGAACTACCTCAACCTCTTCCGGCAGGTGCTGCCGAAGCACCGTTTCGACGGTCCGAGCATCGCGGAGGACGACCCCGAGCTGCGCGAGCCCACGGGCACCGGTCCTTTCGTCATCGACAAGTGGACTTCCGGCGATGAGATCGCGTTCGTGCGCAACGAGCACTACTGGCGAACCGATACCCCGCCGCTGCTCGACGGCGTCACGGTCAAGATCAACCCCGATCTGACGACGGCGGTCAACGGCTTCACCCGCGGCGAGTTCGACCTCGTGTTCGGCCTGACCGCCGGGGACCTCGACGAGGTCGCCGCTGCGGTCGATTCCGGGGCGCCCATCGAACTGCACGAGAAGCCCGAGAACACGGGCTTCGTCGAATGGCTGTGGCTGAACAACTCGGCCGGCGGCCAGCTCGGCACCCCGCATCCCGTGCTCGGGGACCCCGCGATCCGCGAGGCGATCGACCTCGGGATCGACCGCGAGGGCATCCTCGAGGACGTGCTCGGCGGCTTCGGGACGCTCAGCAACTCCCTGGTCTACTCGGGCTTCGGGGGCGAGCTCACGGAGACCGCGCCCTTCGACCCCGAGGCGGCGCGGGAGGTGCTCGAGGACGCGGGGTGGACGCTCGGCGGCGACGGCGTCCGATCCAAGGACGGTGTGCGGGCCTCGGTGAAATTCCAGACCATCAGCGGCGACGAGGTGCGCGCCCTGTACCAGCAGGTGATCCAGCAGAACCTGAAGGACATCGGGATCGAGACGGTCATCGAGAACGTGCCGTCGAACCTCATGTTCGGCGATGCCGCCGACGGCGGCCTGCTCGCCACGGGCGACTTCGACATCATGATGTCCCGGGCCGGCAAGCTGCCCGACCCGTCGGAGTGGATGATGGAGTTCGCCTCCGCGCGGATCCCCTCGGGCCCCGACACGCCCGGCTACTCCTACGCCTGGTGGAGCAATGCGGAGTACGACGCGCTCGTCGACACGGTGAACTCCGAGCTCGATCCCGAGCTGCGCGAGCAGGCCGTGCACGAGGCGAACCGGCTGTTCGCCGCCGAGCGGCCGGCGATCCCGATCTACGCCTCCCCGACCGCATGGGCCTGGTCCTCCCAGCTCTCCGGGGTCACCGACGACTCCTGGAACGGGCCCTGGGACACCACGAGCTCCGTGCACTGGAGCTTCTCGGGATCGGGCGAGTAGACACGATGGCTTCGTACCTGCTGCGCCGACTCCTGCAGTCGGTCCCGCTGCTCTTCGGCATCAGCGTGCTCGTCTTCCTGCTCATGCAGATGACGCCGGGCGGGCCGATGTCGGTGGGCGAGGGCGGAGCCTCCGGCGCCACGGCCGCGCAACTCGAGCGGTTGCGCGGCCGGTACGGCCTGAACGACCCCATCATCGTGCAGTACGCCAAGTGGCTGTGGGGGGTCGTGACGGGCGACTGGGGGAGCTCCTACCAGACGGGCAGACCCGTGCTCGACGTGATCGGGGAACGGGTGCCGACCACGCTGCTGCTCACGCTCACCGCGTTCGTCATCGCCCTCCTCATCGCCCTCCTCGTCGGCGTGCGCTCGGGCATCCGCAAGGACGGCTGGTTCGACCACGTCGCCACGGCGCTCACCTACGGCGGCCTCGCCGTACCGGGATTCTGGCTGGCGCTCATGCTGATCTTCATCTTCTCCTACAGCCTCGGCTGGCTCCCGAGCTCCGGCCTGCGAGACCTGCGGGCCTCCCACGAGGGCGCCGGCGCCGTCCTCGACCTCGCGCGGCATCTCGTGCTCCCCGTGCTCTCCCTCGTGCTCGTCTCGGTCGCGGGTCTCGCCAGGCACGTCCGCTCCTCCGTCATCGAGGTGCTCGAGCGGGACTACATCCGCTCGGCGCGCGCGAGCGGTCTTCCCGAACCGGTCGTCATCCGCAAGCACGTGCTGAAGAACGCCTCGCTGCCGGTCGTCACCATCGCGGTGCTGATGCTGCCCGAGCTGTTCCTCGGCGCCGTCGTCACCGAGACCATCTTCGGCCTGCCGGGGATGGGCCGGCTCTTCGTGGAGTCGGCCGACCTGCGCGACTACCCGGTGCTGCTCGGCATCCTCATGATCGCCGCGCTGCTCGTGCTCCTCGCCAATCTGCTCGCCGACCTCGTCTACAGTCGGCTCGATCCAAGGATCAGTTATGAATAGGACCAGCGCTCCGAAGACCCGCCTCGTGCGGCTCCAGGACCCCGCGCAGCCGGGCTTCTTCGCCCTCTACTGGAGGAGCGGGCCGGCACGATTCGGCCTCATCGCCTTCGCGGCGATCCTGCTGCTCGTCGTGGTCGGGCCGGCGTTCGTGCCCTACACCCCCGAGCAGATCGACCTCGCCGCCAAGGGGCAGCCGCCGACGCTCGCGCACCTGATGGGCACGGATGAACTCGGCCGCGACGTGCTCGCCCGGGTGCTCGACGGCGGACGCCTCACGATCCTCGTCGCCCTCATCGCCGTCGGCGTGGCCATCGTCGTCGGCGTGGTCGTGGGCGCCATCGCCGGCTACTTCGGCGGCTGGATCGACAACGTGCTCATGCGGATCGCGGACGTCTTCTACTCGATGCCGGCGCTCTTCGTCGTCATCCTGCTCGTCGCGCTCATCGGCCCCGGCTTCGCATCCATCATCCTCGCGATCTCCGCCTTCAGCTGGATGACCACCGCGCGGCTGCTCCGCGCCAGCATCCTGAGCCTCAAGAAGTCCGACTTCGTGCAGGCCGCGCGCGGACTCGGCGCGAGCGACCTGCGCCTCATCGCGGCGCACATCCTGCCCAACGCCCTCGCACCGATCTTCGTGGCGGCGACGCTCGGCATCGCCGGCGCCGTGCTCACCGAGTCGGCGCTCTCCTTCCTCGGGCTCGGCTTCCAGGCGCCGCAGGCGACCTGGGGCGGGCTCCTCGAGGAGGCGCAGCGCGCCGTCATCAGCGGCGGTCAGTGGTGGCGCGGCTTCTTCCCCGGCGTGATGATCTTCCTCGTCATCCTCTCGGTGAACTTCATCGGGGAAGGCCTGAACCGGGCGATTCTCGGCAGGAAGGAGCACCGTTCATGAGCGCACCGATGCTCGAGATCGACCGGCTGTCGGTCGGCTTCCCGGACACGCAGCGCGTCCTCGTCGACGAGCTCTCACTCGCGATCGAGGCCGGATCGGCGACGGCACTGGTCGGCGAGAGCGGCTCGGGGAAGACCCTCAGCATGCTCGCGGTCATGGGCCTGCTGCCGCCGGGGATCGGCGTGCTCGGCGGGGAGGCGCGCCTCGAGGGCGTCGATCTGCTGGCCCTGCCGCCCCGTGCCAGGCGCCGGCTGAACGGCAGCCGGATCGCGCTCATCCCGCAGGACGCGATGGCCGCGCTGAATCCGACGCTCGACGTGCAGACCCAGTTCGAACTCGTGCTGCGCACCCACGAGCGCCTCGGCGGCGCCGCCGCGAAGGCCCGAACGGTCGAGCTGCTCGACCAGGTCGGGATCCCCTCCGCCGCCTCGCGGCTGCGCAGCTACCCGCACGAGTTCTCGGGCGGGCAGCGGCAGCGCGTGATGATCGCGCTCGCGCTCAGCTGCCGGCCGGAGCTGCTGATCGCCGACGAGCCCACTACGGCCCTCGACGTCACGATCCAGCAGCAGATCCTCGACCTCGTCGCTCGCCCGCGCGAAGAGCTCGACATGACGGTGCTGTGGATCACGCACGACCTCGGCGTCGTCGCCGGTCTGGCGGACCGCGTGGCCGTGCTCCGCCACGGCCGCATGGTCGAGTCCGGCACGGCCGAGCAGATCTTCTTCCGGCCCGAGCAGCCCTACACGCGTCAGCTGCTCGCCGCCACCCCGACCCTCTTCGACGCCGAGCCCGGAACGGAGGCGCAGCCATGAGCGACGCAGACACGCTGGTCGAGGTGGAGCGCCTCCGCTACGCCTATCCCGTCAGGCGCGCCCTGTTCTCCCGTGCGGGTGAGCGGGAGCCCGCCGTCGACGAGGTCAGCTTCACGATCGCGCGCGGCGAGATCGTGGCGCTGGTCGGGGAGAGCGGATCGGGCAAGTCGACGATCGGGCGGCTGATCCTCGGCATGCTGCGCCCGGATGCGGGCCACGTGCGCTTCGCCGGGCAGGACGTGCACGCCCTCGGCCGCCGCGCGAGCCGGGCCCATCGCCACAACTACCAGATGGTCTTCCAGGACCCCTACTCCTCGCTCAACCCGCGGATGCGCGTCGGCGACGCGGTGGCCGAGGCGCTCGCGATTACCGGCGAGCTGCCGGCCGAGGCGCGCCGCGCCGCGGCCGAGGCGCTCCTCGGGCGCGTGCACCTCGACCCCGAGGTGTTTCCGCGACTGCCCGCGGAGCTCTCCGGCGGGCAGCGGCAGCGGGTGGGCATCGCCCGCGCGCTCGCCGCCCGGCCGCAGCTCCTCGTCGCCGACGAGGCGCTCGCCTCGCTCGACGTCTCGATCCAGGCGCAGGTCGCGCAGGTGCTCGCCGAGCTCAACGCCGAGGAGGGGCTGTCGATGCTCTTCATCACGCACGACCTCGCCATGGCCCGCAGACTGGCGTCGCGGATCATCGTGCTCAACCGGGGCCGGATCGTCGAGGAGGGGCCGACCGGGGACGTGATCCGCGCCCCGCGCGACGCCTACACCCGCGCGCTCATCGACGCCGTGCCGATCGCCGATCCCGTGCGCGCCCGCGCCCGGCAGCGGGAGCGCGTCGAGCGCGAGCGTCTCCTGCGGCGCACCGCATCACCCCACACCCCCACCGAAAGGACCGCTCCGTGACCGACAGCTTCCCGTTCCACCGATTCGCCGGCTCCCACTTCGAGGTGGGCCGTCAGCACGGGGAGGCGCTGCGGCCGAGGATCCTGCGGCACCTCGAGCGCCTCGAGCGGCGCTTCGCGCGCCAGGGCTTCACGCTCGACGACGCCGAGGGCGCGGCGCTCGCGTACCGGGAGAGCATCCGTGCGGTCTCGGCCGGGCTCGACGAGGAGATCCACGGCCTCGCCGAGGGCGCGGGGATCCCGCTCGGGGCCGCCTTCCTCCTGCAGCTGCGCGCGGAGGTCTTCGTCGACCTCGTCGGCCGGCACGGGGCGGAGCAGGAGTGCACGACGTTCGCGATCCTGCCCGAGCGCAGCGGCACCGCGCGCGGCTTCGTCGGGCAGAACGCCGACCTGCCGGCGATGTACCACGACCTGATGACCGTCGTGCGCGTCGCCGTCGCGGACGAGCCCGAGGTGCTGATGGTGACCCCCGCCGGGCAGATCTCCTACATCGGGATCAACGATGCGGGACTCGGCGTGTTCGCCAACTATCTCCACTGCGCGAGCTGGCGGGCGGGCTTCCCGCGGTATCTCTACACCCGGATCGCGTTGCGCGAGCGCACCGTGGGCGACGCCGAGGCGGCGCTCCGTCGGCTGCACCGCGCCTCCTCCCGGAACATCATCATGCTCGACTCGCGCGGCGGCGCCGTCGACCTCGAGAACACGCCGGAGACGATGCTCGCGCTCGCTCCCGAGGACGGCGTCCTCGTGCACGCGAACCATTACGTGCACGGCTCCCTCGTCGCGAACGAGTCGAATCCCTGGGTCGAGAACTCGCGGATCCGCCAGCGCCGGCTCGCCGCGCGGATCGAGGCGGCCGACGGCCCGATCGGCGAGGAGGAGATCGCCGCGATGCTCCGCGACCGCAGCGACGTCGGCAACGCGCTGTCGATCCATCCGGAGGACGACGTGCGCGACGTCGATCCCGAGGACCGCAACATGACCGTGACCTCGGTGATCGCCGAGCCCGGACGCGGGCAGATCTGGGTCGCGAGCGGACCCCCATCCCGCTCCCCCTATGCGCACTACGCATTCTCGGACACCGCCGCGACCGCCTGAACCGGCGCGCGCCACACAGAGGAGGAACCATGAAACCCACCACGCACGGAGAGCGACTCTCCTTCTACCAGTTCGGCGCGACGACGATGTTCGCCAGCCGTTTCGATCAGCGCTTCTCGTACTGCCTCTACGTCCCCGAGAGCTACGACGAGCACGACCCGGGCGCGTACCCGCTGGTCGTGGCGATCCACGGCACCGGCCGCGATGCGCCGCGCCTGCGCAACGAGTTCATCGCCATCGCCGAGGCGGAGCAGTGCGTGGTGCTGGTGCCGCTGTTCCCCGCGGGGATCGGCAGCCCCGGTGAGCTGAACGCCTACAAGTACCTCGTCGCGGAGGACGCCCGCTACGATCTCGTGCTGCTCGACATGGTGGCCGAGGTGGAGGAGACGTACGGCCTGCGGTTCGAGACCTTCTTCCTCACCGGCTTCTCCGGCGGCGGGCACTTCACCCACCGGTTCCTCTATGCGCATCCGGAGCGCCTGTTCGGCGTGTCGATCGTCTCCCCGGGCGTGGTGACGCTCTGCGACCCCGAACTGCCGTGGCCGGCGGGGGTCGCCGGTCTCGAGGAGGCATTCGGACGCGCCTTCGACGCGCAGGCCGTCGCGCGGGTCCCGGCGAACCTCGTCGTCGGCGACGAGGACACGGAGACCTGGGAGATCTCGGTCGCCCCGGGGAGCCCCGCCTACATCCCCGAGGTGAACGCCGCCGGCGTCACCCGGATCGTCAGGCTGGAGGCGCTCGCCGACTCCCTGAGGCGCAACGGCGGCGCCGTGACGGTCGACCTCGTGCCCGGGGTCTCGCATGAGGGGTACCATCTCCTCAAGCCGACGTTCCGGGCGCTCCGCCGGCTGCTGGCGGAGGCGCGCGGGGCGGAGCAGGAGACGCGGGTGCAGCCATGAGCCCACGGGAAGCCGAGCCGCCGCCGGACAACCCGGGCGACGTGCTCGAACGGATCCGCGAGCGGCTGCCCCGGCTCACGGCGGGGGAGTCGCGGATCGCGCAGTACATCGCCGAGCAGCCGGAGCAGGCCCTCCTCATGAGCGCGGTGCAGATCGGCGAGACGCTCGGTGCGAGCGATATGACCGTGCTGCGCACGGCGCGCGCGCTCGGCTACACCGGATGGCCCGAGCTGCGCCGGGCGCTCGGCTCGCACCTCGCGCTGACGGTGCACCCGGCGACCCGGCTGTCGACCCGGCTGACGGTCACGAGACGCGAGTCCCACGCCAGCCTGCTCGACATCGTCTTCGAGGAGGCCCGCGAGCGTCTCGCGACATCGCGGGCCTCGCTCGACGCGGAGGAGTTCACGCGGGCGGTGCGCCTCGTCGGCGACGCCGCGACGGTGCACGTCTTCGGCGTCGGGGTCTCCTCCGTCTCGGCGGAGTACCTCACGGTCAAGCTGCTGCGCGAGGGCGTGCTCGCGAGGCACGCGAAGAGCATGGGCTTCGCGTTCGCGGACGCGCTGCTGGCGCTGCGTCCGGGCGACCTGCTCGTGGCCTTCGCTCCCGGACGGGAGTTCTCCGAGCTGGACGTCGCCTTCGCGGAGGCGCAGCGGCTCGGCGCGTCGACGCTGCTGTTCACCGACAAGTACCGGGATGCGTACGTCGACCGCGTCGACTGCGTGATCCGCACGGCCAGCTCCGCCGGCGGATTGACCGGGGAGAACCTCCCCGCGATGGTCGCGGCCGATGCGCTCGTGCTCGCTCTGGGCCACGTCGATCCCGAAGGGGCGCTCGCATCCTCGCGGCGGCTGAACAAGCTGCGACGGGCGCTCCGCCGCCGTCCCGGCAGTACGAAGGGCGACGCGGGAGCCGCCGCCGGCACGGAGCCGCGGCCGTGATGGAGCTCGTGGTCCGCGACGCGCCGGCCGCGCTGCCGCGCGCCGAGCAGGCGGCCCTCGCCGCGCTGAGCCTTCCGACCCTCGGGCACTTCCTCGAGGACGGCTTCGTCGACCCCGGCATCCGGTGCCTCGTACCGCCGCCCGCGAACGTGGTCGGCGTCGCGCTGACCGTGCGCACGACCGCGAGCGATTCGACCGCGCTGCATCACGCCGCCGGCATGATCCTGCCGGGTCAGGTGATGGTCATCGACACCGGGGGCGACCGCAGGCACGCGCCGCTCGGCGAGGTCGTCGCGACCCAGCTCCGCGTCAGGGGAGCGGCCGGCGTGGTCGTCGACGGCGCGGTGACCGACATCGAGCAGCTCCGCCGGATCGGCGTGCCGGTCTACGCGCGGGGCACCAGCCTGCTGACCACGAAACTGCATGGCACGGGCGGCGGCGGGATCGGCGTCGGCGTGGCCTGCGGCGGCGTGAGCGTCGTGGCCGGGGACATCGTGCTCGCCGATGCCAACGGGGTGCTCGTCAGCGACCGCGAACGGCTGCGCAGCGTGCTGCGGGAGGCCGCCGACGACGACGCCGCGGAGCCCGAGCTGCTGCGCGCGATCGAGGCCGGCGGGCTCCTCGGCGAGCTGAGCGGGGCGACGGCCCTGGTGCGGCGGCTGAGCCGCCCCGCGGGCGCCGAATAGAGGCGAACGGATCGGCGGCGCCGCGCCCGCACCGGAGCGCGGGGCGCCGCCGATCCTGCGTCTCAGACCGGATTCGCCGCGAGGCTCTCGGTGTTGAAGAGCACGATCGTGCTGCTCGCCCCCAGCCCGAGCGCCTCGCCGAGGCGCTCGAGCGCCCGACGTGCGCCGGCGAGGGTCGCAGCCCCGCACGGGCCGGCGTCGACACCGGCCTCCCGCAACTCGCGCACGGCGCGGAGCGTCTCGGCGTCGTCCACGAGCACGGCCGCGTCGACGCCGTCGCGGAGCACCGGCCAGGCGAGTTCCGAGGGGGTCCCGCAATTGAGGCCGAGCATCACGGTCCGTCCCGTCGCCACCGGCTCGGCGACACCGGTCTGCAGGGCGTGCATGATCGCCGGAGCAGCGACCGGCTCGACCACCGCGACCGTCGGGGGAGCATCGACGCTGCGGAAGTGGGTGACGATCGCCTGCGCCAGCGAGCCGACCCCGGCGGGGGCGACGACGAGATCCGTGCGCGGCTCGCCGGTCTCGTGGAGCTGCGCCTCGAGCTCGGCGAGCATGGTGCTGTAGCCGTCGACGATCCAGCCGGGGATCTCTCGATATCCGGGCCACGCCGTGTCCTGGATCACGAGCGCCTCCTCGGGCGTCGCCGCGTGCGCGCGCATCGCGGCGACGACATCGTCGTAGGGAGCATCGAGCTCGCGCACCTCGGCGCCCTCCGCGGCGATCGCCCGCTTGGCCTCCTGCGTGAGGGAACCGGGGATGAAGACGCGGCACGGCAGTCCGATCGTCGCCGCCGTGCGCGCGACGGCCCTGCCGTGGTTGCCGTCCGTGGCGCAGAGGAGCGTCACGGGCGGCTGCCGCCGCGCGGCGGCCCGCAGCTCGTCGACCGTCACCGCCCCGGTGAGGTTCCAGCGCGCGGCGAGCGCGCGGGAGATGGCGTACGAGGCGCCCAGCACCTTGAACGCCGGGAGGCCGAGTCGCGAGGACTCGTCCTTGAGCAGGACGCGACCCACGCCGAGCTCGGCGGCGATCCCCGGGAGCTCGAGGAGCGGGGTCGGGGCGTAGCCGGGGAGCGATCGGTGGAAGGCGAGGACCTCGGCGCCGGGCCGCGCGAATCCGCGGTGCCGGGCCGGGGGATGGTGATAGATCGTGTCGATGGTGTGCATGGGACCAGCGTGGCAAATCTCTTTGTGCAAGAAAAGCGGATAGAATCGGCCGTGAACGTTCAGAAAAAGCGGATGATACGGAGGAACGCATGGCGGAGATCCGTCGCCTGCAGACCTTCCTCGACTTCGTCAGGCTCGGCACGATCGCGGCGGTGGCGGCGGAGGCCCGGTACAGCAGCTCCGCCGTCTCGCAGCAGCTCGAGCGACTGTCCGTCGAGCTCGGCGCTCCGCTCCTCGAGGCGGACGGCCGCGGGCTGCGGCTGACGCCCGAGGGCGAGCTGCTCGCCGAGCTCGGCCCGCGGCTGCTGGACGACTGGGAGGAGCTGCGCGCGCGACTCGCCGCGCGTCGCGACGAGCTCGTCGGCGCGGTCGCCGTGGCCGCCTTCCAGACGGGGTGCCTCGCGCTCTTCCCGCCGCTCATCGAACGGCTGCGGGAGGACGCGCCCGGCATCGAGCTCGGCTGCGTCCAGGCCGAGCCCGAACGCTCCATCCCGGCCCTGCGCGCGCGGGAGATCGACATCGCCATCATCGAGCGCTACCCGCGGCATCGCGGGGCCCCGCTCCCGGAGCTGCGCGAGACGCCGCTCGGCGACGACGCCATGCTCGTCGCGGCGCCCGCCTCGTGGGGCGCCGCCGGGGAGCTCGCGCGCCTGGCCGATCGGCCCTGGGTGCTCGAGGCGCAGGGGAGCCCCGCGCGCGCGTGGGCCGAGTCGCTCTGCCACGAGGCCGGGTTCGCCCCGCGGATCGCGCACGAGACCTCCGACGTGGTCGTGCAGTGCGCGCTCGGCGCGTCGGGCGCCGCCGCGGCGCTCATCCCCGCCCTCACGCCCGAGGCGCTGCGCGGCGGCGCGCACTGCGTTCCCCTCGCGCCCGTCCGCACGCGCGCCATCCTCGCCGTGACCCGGCGCAGCGCCGCCGAACGACCCGCGGTCCGGGCCGTGCTCGCCGCGCTCGCCGCCGACGCGGGCGCCCGCACCGACGCGTGAGGCGCACCGTTCGCGTAGACCGCTCGCACGGAATACCCCCAGGGGGTACTCTGTTGTGAGTGGCGAGGCGCCCGGAGGGGTGCCGGACGAAGGAGCGAGGCCATGAGCGATCCGCACGCGCAGCACGAGCACCACCACGGGCGCCACGACGGGCCGGGCACCGCCGAGCGCGGCAGCACCGCCGAGGGCATCGGCACCGGTGGTCACGTCCATCCCGACCACGACGCCCCGGACCACGCGGACCACACGGGACACGCAGGCCCTACCGGTCACGCGGACCACTCCGGCCATGCGGGCCACGCGGGGCACGTCTCGCGCTTCCGCCGCCTGTTCTGGGTGAATCTGCTCGTCGCGGTGCCCGTCGTGGCCGCCTCCCCCATGTTCGCGATGCTCCTCGGCTACCGGGTGCCCGGTTGGGCGGGGTGGATCGCCCCGGTGCTCGGCACGGCGATGTTCGCGTGGGGCGGCTGGCCGTTCCTCTCGGGCGCCGTCGGCGAGCTCCGGGCGCGCAAGCCGGGCATGATGCTGCTGATCGGGCTCGCGATCTCGGTCGCCTTCCTCGCCTCGTGGGGGGCCACGATCGGCATCCTCCACCACGAGCTCGAGTTCTGGTGGGAGCTCGCGCTCCTGATCGTGATCATGCTGCTCGGGCACTGGCTCGAGATGCGCTCCCTGGCGCAGACCTCCTCCGCGCTCGACTCCCTCGCCGCGCTGCTGCCCGATACGGCCGAGCGGGTGGAGGGCGATCGGATCGCGGTCGTGGCGCCGAGCGCGCTGCGGGTGGGCGACGTCGTCCTCGTGCGGCCGGGCGGCGGCGTGCCGGCAGACGGGACGATCGTGGACGGCCGGGCCGACATGGACGAGTCCATGATCACCGGCGAGTCGCGCCCCGTCGCCCGCGGAGCCGGTGACGGGGTGATCGCGGGCACCGTCGCGACCGATTCCGGGCTCCGGGTCCGGGTGACCGCGATCGGCGACGACACGGCGCTCGCGGGCATCGGGCGCCTCGTCGCCACCGCGCAGGCCTCCTCCTCGCGCGCGCAGCGGATCGCCGATCGCGCCGCCGCCCTGCTCTTCTGGTTCGCGCTCGCCGCGGCCGTCGTCACCGCGGTCGCCTGGACCGTCTGGGGCAGCCCCGACGACGCCGTCGTGCGCGCGATCACGGTGCTCGTGATCGCCTGCCCCCACGCGCTCGGCCTCGCGATCCCGCTCGTCGTCTCCATCGCGACCGAGCGGGCCGCGCGCGGCGGCGTGCTCGTCGCGGATCGGCTCGCCCTCGAGACCATGCGCACCGTCGAGACGGTCGTGTTCGACAAGACGGGCACCCTCACCACGGGGGAGCCGACGCTCACCTCCGCAGCGCCCGTCGCAGGAACGACGGGCGACCGGCTGCTGGCGCTCGCGGCGTCCGCGGAGGCCGACAGCGAGCACCCGCTCGCGCGGGCCATCGTGCGCGCGGCTCGGGAGCGCGGCCTGCCGCTGTCGACCGTCTCGGGATTCGTCTCCGCGCCCGCGGTCGGGGTGACCGCGACGGTCGACGGCCGGGAGATCCGGGTCGGCGGCCCGCGCCTGCTCGAGGAGCTCGGGGCGGCCGAGGTCGCCGAGGCCGACGACTGGCGCGCCGAGGGCGCCATCATCCTGCACGTCGCCGCGGACGGCGCCGTCATCGGCGGCCTCGCGCTCGCCGATGAGGTGCGCCCCGAATCGCGGGAGGCGGTCGACGCGCTGCACGCGGCCGGCGTGCGGGTGGTGATGCTCACCGGCGACGCCGAGGCCGTGGCCCGCTCGGTCGGCGCGCAGCTCGGCATCGACCGCGTGTTCGCGGGGGTGCGGCCGGAGGACAAGGCCGCGACCATCGCGGAGCTCCAGGCCGGGGTGCGAGGGTCGCGATGGTCGGCGACGGCGTCAACGACGCGCCGGCGCTCGCGCAGGCGGACGTCGGGATCGCGATCGGCGCCGGGACGGACGTCGCCATCGCCTCGGCGGGCGTCGTCCTCGCGAGCGACGACCCCCGCTCCGTGCTGTCGGTGATCGAGCTCTCCCGCGCGGCGTATCGCAAGATGCGTCAGAACCTCTGGTGGGCGGCCGGGTACAACCTGCTCTCCGTGCCCCTCGCCGCCGGCGTCCTCGCCCCGATCGGCTTCGTGCTCCCCATGTCCGTCGGCGCCGTGCTCATGTCCCTCTCCACGATCGTCGTGGCGGCGAACGCGCAGCTGCTGCGCCGGCTCGACCTCTCGCCCGCGGCGAGCGCCCGGGCCGTCCGCGCGGGGGCTCGCTGATCGACCCCGCCCGGACACGGCGGAGGGGGTCCCGGCCGCGGCCGGGACCCCCTCGAGGCGTCCGCTCAGGCGAACTGGTTCATCGTGTTGTCCTTGCCGCCGGCCTTGAGGGCCGCATCCCCGGCGAAGTACTCCTTGTGGTTGTCGCCGATGTCGCTGCCGGCCATGTTCTGGTGCTTCACGGTGGCGATGCCTTGCCGGATCTCCTCGCGCTGCACGTCGCGAACGTAGGTGAGCATGCCCTCCTCGCCGAAGTAGCCCTTCGCGAGGTTATCGGTCGACAGCGCCGCCGTGTGGTAGGTCGGGAGGGTGATGAGATGGTGGAAGATGCCGGCGCGGGCCGAGCCGTCGCGCTGGAAGGTGCGGATCTTCTCGTCGGCGAGGCTGGCGAGCTCGGTGCCGTCGTAGTCGACGCTCATGAGCTTGTCGCGATCGTAGGCCGAGACGTCCTTGCCCTCCGCGACGAACTGGTCGTACGCCTGCTGGCGGAAGTTGAGCGTCCAGTTGAACGAGGGGCTGTTGTTGTAGACGAGCTTCGCATCGGGCACGACCTCGCGGATGCGATCGACCATGCCCGCGATCTGCTCGACGTGGGGCTTCTCGGTCTCGATCCACAGCAGATCGGCGCCGTTCTGCAGCGAGGTGATGCAGTCGAGCACCACGCGGTCCTCGCCCGTGCCGGCGCGGAACTGGTAGAGGTTCGAGGCGAGGCGCTTCGGGCGCAGCAGCTTGCCGTCGCGCTTGATGACGACGTCGCCGTTGCCGAGCTCCGCCTCCGAGATCTCCTCGACGTCGAGGAAGGCGTTGTACTGGTCGCCGAGGTCGCCCGGCTCGGCGGTGACGGCGAGCTTCTGCGTGAGGCCGGCGCCGAGCGAGTCGGTGCGGGCGACGATCACGCCGTTGTCGATGCCGAGCTCGAGGAAGGCGTAGCGGACGGCGTTGATCTTCGCGATGAAGTCCTCGTGCGGCACGGTGACCTTGCCGTCCTGGTGGCCGCACTGCTTCTCGTCGGAGACCTGGTTCTCGATCTGGATCGCGCAGGCGCCCGCCTCGATCATCTTCTTCGCGAGGAGGTAGGTCGCCTCGGGGTTGCCGAAGCCGGCGTCGATGTCGGCGATGATCGGCACGACGTGGGTCTCGTGGGTGTCGATCTGGGACTGGATGAACTCGATCGCCGTCTCGTCGCCCGCGGCGCGGGCGTCGTCGAGCTGCGCGAACAGGAGGTCGAGCTCGCGGGCGTCCGCCTGGCGCAGGAAGGTGTAGAGCTCCTCGATGAGGGCGGGGACCGCGGTCTTCTCGTGCATCGACTGGTCGGGGAGGGGGCCGAACTCCGAGCGGAGGGCCGCGACCATCCAGCCCGAGAGGTAGAGGTAGCGCTTGTTCGTGCTCTTGAGGTGCTTCTTGATGGAGATCAGCTTCTGCTGGCCGATGAAGCCGTGCCAGACGCCGAGGGACTGCGTGTAGACCGAGGCGTCGGCGTCGTACTCCGCCATGTCGCGGCGCATGATGTCGGCGGTGTACTGGGCGATCTCGAGACCGGTGCGGAAGCGGTTCTGCGCCCGCATGCGGGCGACGTACTCGGGATTGACGGCATCCCAGCCCGAGCCGTTCTGGTCTTTCAGCGTCTGCACGGCGGCGATGTCGGTGGTGAACGCACTCATGATGGATCTCTTTCAAGGTCGATGTTCTGGAGTAGTTCCACTCTGCGCCCCTGACCAACCGCGCCCTGGCCCAATTGGGGGGTGAAGATACGCGAATATTCTGCGAATTCGAAAAATTCACACTTCCTCGAGGCGGATCGGGCCTTCAGTGGCGCGGATTGCGTGGACAGTCCGGAAATCCTGGATTCTTTCAGATCGGTGAAAAGTGTCGGATGTTCCCCCGCGGAATCGCCGGAGCGCCGCACCGCGGGCCCCGCATGATGGATCCATCAGCAGGCATCGCCCCGCGCCGGACGGCCGGGGCCCGGACACAGGAGTCATCGTGAACGCTGCATCGACAGGAACCATCGAGACGGTCCGCCCCGCGGCGGCGGAGCGACCCGCGGCGAGCGCCGCGCGCATCGAGGTGCTCGGCCGCCCGTTCGAGCGCAGCGATGAGATCCTCACGCCCGAGGCGCTGCAGTTCCTCACCGAGCTGCACGACCGCTTCGCGAGCACGCGCCACGAGCGGCTCGCCGACCGCCAGCGCCGCCGCTACGAGATCGGCAACGGGCGCGACCCGAAGTTCCGCGAGGACACGCGGAGCATTCGCGAGGACGCCAGCTGGCGCGTGGCCGGCGCCGGTCCGGGGCTCGAGGACCGGCGCGTCGAGATCACCGGTCCCACCGACCCGAAGATGACCATCAACGCCATGAACTCGGGCGCGCGGGTCTGGCTCGCCGATCAGGAGGACGCGACGAGCCCGACCTGGCGGAACGTCGTCGGCGGCCAGCTCTCCCTCTTCGACGCGATCCGCGAGCGGCTCGAGTACACGAGCCCGGAGGGCAAGGAGTACCGCGTCACCGCCGACCGCACGCCGACGATCGTGATGCGGCCGCGCGGCTGGCACCTCGTCGAGAAGCACCTGCGCTACACGGACGCGCAGGGGCGCGCCGGCGCCGCCTCGGGCAGCCTCGTCGACTTCGGCCTCTACGCCTTCCACAACGCCCGCGAGCTCGTCTCCCGCGGCCGCGGCCCCTACTTCTACATCGCGAAGCTCGAGTCGAGCGAGGAGGCGAAGCTCTGGGACGACGTCTTCGCCTACACCGAGCGGGCACTCGGACTCGATCACGGCACGATCCGCGCCACGGTGCTCATCGAGACGCTGCCCGCCGCATTCGAGATGGAGGAGATCCTGTACGTGATGCGGGATCACATCGCGGGGCTCAACGCGGGCCGCTGGGATTACATCTTCTCGATCATCAAGAACTACCGCGGTCGCGGCGCGCGCTTCGTGCTCCCGGATCGCAGCGAGGTGACCATGACGGTGCCGTTCATGCGGGCCTACACCGAGCTGCTCGTGCAGACCTGCCACAAGCGCGGCGCGCACGCCATCGGCGGCATGAGCGCGTTCATCCCGAACCGGCGCGATCCCGAGGTCACGCAGCGCGCGGAGGAGAAGGTCCGCGCCGACAAGCACCGCGAGGCCGGCGACGGCTTCGACGGCACCTGGGTCGCGCACCCCGACCTCATCCCCGTCGCCCAGGCGGAGTTCGACGCCGTGCTCGGCGACCGCCCGAACCAGCTCGACCGTCTCCGCGACGACGTGCACGTGACCGCGGCGCAGCTGCTCGACGTGCGCATCGGCCGCGACATCACCGAGTCCGGGGTGCGCGAGAACGTCTCCATCGGCATCCGCTACATCGAGGCCTGGCTCCGCGGCCTCGGCGCGGTGGCCATCGACAACCTCATGGAGGATGCGGCGACCGCCGAGATCAGCCGTTCGCAGATCTGGCAGTGGATCCACCAGGACCAGTCGACCGCCGACGGCACGCGCATCACCCGGGAGTGGGTGGCGGGCATCGTGGAGGAGACCGTCGCCGGCTTCGCGCGCTTCGACGGCGACCGCTACGACGACGCGGCGGAACTCTTCGCCGACGTCTCGCTCGGCGACGACTTCCCCACCTTCCTCACGGTGCCGGCCTACAGCCGCTACCTCGTCGACGCGTAGAACCGGGCGGCGGCGCGGCGCGGGGATCGCGCCGCGCCGCCGCATGACGAGCCCGCGGAGGCTCTTCGTCACTGCACGGCGGACAGGGCCGACGGCTCCCGCCCCATCGCCGTCGAGCGCGCGCCGTCCCTGTGCTGGCCGGGCTCGGCCGCCTCGGCACGAACGGATTCGCCGCGGGCATGATCCTCTCCTCCTGCGCCGTGGTCTGCCCGCTCCTCGCGATCCTGCTCGCGGTCATGGCCGCGATCTCGGCGCTCGCCCGGCGTCGGTGACGTCGGCGTGCTCCGCGGCCGAGCCGACTCCCGCGCCCCCTGCCGCATCCTCCCCTGCCCAGGCGACGTCGCGGAGCGAGAGCTCCTGCGTCATGTCCGTGAGGAAGCCGATCACGACCTCACGCTCATCGCGCGTGAGCCGGGCGGCCGCGAGGAAGCGCCGCGACTGCTGCTTGCCGAGGGTCTGCATCGCGGAGTGCTCGGTCTCGGCGGTCACGGCGATCGCGAAGGCGCGGCGATCCGAGGGGTGCATGTTGCGCATGACGTGCCCGCCCCGCTCGAGCCGGTTGAGCAGCTTCGTGGTGGAGGCCGGGGAGATCTTCAGGTGCGCGGCGAGCCGCCCGGGGGTGACGATCTCCTGCCGGTTCTTCGCCACGATGAGGTAGTGCAGCGCCCGCATGTCCTGCGCGCTCAGCCGCATGTAGCGCTCGGAGGCCTGCGCGAGCGCGCGCTCGGCGTCGCGCAGGCCCGAGAGCGCCTGCATGAGGCGTCCGATCTGGGCGATGTCCTCGCGGTCGAGGTCGGAGCGATCCACGAGCTCGCTCCGAGGGTCGCTCGAATCGATGTCGTACAGCCTCTCTGAGACCGCATCTCGACCGGGGGTGGCACCGGAATCCGCCATATCGCAATCCTATGCTCAGGAGAACATTCGGGGAATATATTCAACTGTTAGTTACTATAACTCAAAGTACTCAGTATGCTGAGGGAAATAGTTGTCCCGAGTGAAGGGAGTCGCGATGCTCGCGAATCAGCCCGGCGCCGCGGCGCCTCCCGCCGGGGAGCGATCGTGAGCCGCGGCGTGCTCACCCGGAGCGGGCCGGCTGCGCTCGAGATCGAGGACGTGCAGCGGGAGATCGACCGCATGCTGGCCGAGCGCGGCGC
The DNA here is from genome assembly GCF_022919155.1 of Leucobacter allii. Classification (NCBI taxonomy): domain Bacteria; kingdom Bacillati; phylum Actinomycetota; class Actinomycetes; order Micrococcales; family Microbacteriaceae; genus Leucobacter; species Leucobacter allii. Next base: position 3,271,687 of record NZ_CP095045.1, on the reverse strand, counting down.
GCGAGCCACGGCCTACGGCGCGCACTTCGCTCGGCTCTGGGCGGCGGCCGCCGAGTGCATCACCGGCGGCAAGCTGCTGCGACCGCGCCTGCTCATCGGCACCTTCGAGGGCGCGGCGGACGGTGATGGCGGCCCGGCGGCCGACCGCGGCGCCGTGCTCCGGGTCGCCGCGGCCGTCGAACTGCTGCACTACGCCTTCCTCCTCCATGACGACGTGATCGACCGCGACCTGCTGAGACGGGGCCGGCCGAACCTCATCGGCACGGTGCTGCGGGACCGCGACGCGGCGGCGTTCGAGGGGGCGAGCGCGGGCGGCACGCCGCCGGACCCCGCAGACCTGCACTGGGCGAGTACCAGCGGCATCCTCATGGGGGATCTCCTGCTCGCCGCGGTGCACCAGGTGTTCGCCCGCGAGCGGCTCCCGGAGCCGATGCGGCTGCGCCTGCTCGATCTCCTCGACCACGCGATCACGGAGTCGGTCGCCGGCGAGCACCTCGATGTCGCGCTGAGCCACGGCGTCGCCCCGTCCGAGCTCGCCTCCGTGCTCGACATGAGCCGGCTGAAGACCGCGACGTACACCTTCGAGCTGCCGCTGCGGGCCGGCGCCGTCCTGGCCGGCGCCTCGGCGGAGACGGAGGAGGCGATCGCACGGCTCGGCCGGCACCTCGGCGTCGCGTTCCAACTGCAGGACGATCTGCTCTCCACCTTCGGCCGCGCGGAGGAGCACGGCAAGGACCCGTACTCGGATCTCCGCGAGGGGAAGGAGACCGCGATCATCGCGTACGCGCGGCTGACCGAGGCCTGGCCCGAGATCGCCCGGGGCTTCGGCAGCCCGACGCTCACCGCGGCGCAGGGCGCGCGGATGCGCGACCGGCTCATCGACTGCGGCGCCCACCGCTTCCTGCGCTCGCTGATCGAGGAGGAGATCGGGGCGTGCGCCGAGCTCCTCGCGGCGCCGGGAGCGGGCATCCCGCCCGCGCTCGCCGCCTACATCGGGCGCCTCATCGAGTCGATCGAGGAGCGGCGGCTGTGAGGCGCTCGCTGGACGGGATGAGCACCTTCGACCGCTACACGGCGGCCTCGGAGCTCGCGGCGGGCCGGATCATCGCGGCCTATTCCACCTCATTCGGCGCGGCGACCCGGCTCCTCGGGCCCCGCCACCGCACGCACGTGCGCAGCATCTACGCCCTCGTGCGCGTGGCCGACGAGCTCGTCGACGGCGCGACGGCCGAAGCCGGCATCCCCCGGAGGCGCAGCGCGAGGCCCTCGCGCGGCTCGAGGCCGAGACGGACGGCGCGATCGCCTCCGGCTACAGCAGCAACCCCATCGTGCACGCCTTCGCGCACACGGCGCGGGCGGCGGGCATCACGCGCGAGCTCACCGGGCCGTTCTTCGCCTCGATGCGCTCCGACCTCGCGGGGGAGCGCGCAGACGGGGACCCGCTCACCGGCCTCGACGACGCGGCGCACGCCGCGTACGTGCACGGCTCCGCCGAGGTCGTCGGCCTCATGTGCCTCCGGGTCTTCCTCCGGGAGGAGCACCGGACCGACGCGCAGCGGCGCACGCTCGAGTTCGGTGCGCGCCGCCTCGGCGCGGCGTTCCAGAACGTGAACTTCCTCCGCGATCTCGCCGACGACACGGAGCGCCTCGGGCGCAGCTACCTCAGCGCGGACGGCACGGTCGACGCGGCGCTGCAGCGGCGCTGGATCGCGATCATCCGGGAGCAGCTGGACGATGCGGCCGCGGCGCTGCCGCTGCTGCCCCGGGACGCGCGGATCGCGGTCGACTGCGCGCTCCGGATGTTCGCGCGCCTCGCCGAGCGCCTGGCGCGCACGCCGGCCGCGCAGCTCACCGAGCGACGCGTCCGTCTCTCGGCCCCGGCGAAGGCCGGGATCGTCGCGCAGTCGGCCCTGGCGCTGCGGAAGGAGCGCATCGCATGACCCGCACGATCGTCATCGGCGGAGGCGTCGCGGGGCTCGCGACCGCCGCCCTCCTCGCGCGCGAGGGGCACAGCGTCCGGCTCCTCGAGCGGAACTCCCGGGTCGGCGGCCGCGCCGGCGTGCTCGAGCGCGACGGGTTCCGCTTCGACACCGGTCCGTCCTGGTACCTCATGCCGCGCGTCTTCGAGCACTTCTTCTCGCTCCTCGGCACGAGCGCCGAGGAGCAGCTCTCGCTGCGCACCCTCGACCCCGGCTACCGGGTCTTCGCCGAGCCGAACCGCGACGCGCCCGCGCGCGAGCTCGAGATCCCCCTCGGCGCCGACCGCGTCGTCGAGGTCTTCGAGCGCGTGGAGCCGGGGGCGGGCGGGCGGCTGCGGCGGTATCTCGCCTCGGCCGCGCGCAGCGCCGACATGGCCGAGCGCTTCTTCCTCTACAACCCCTTCACGAGCGCCCGCTCGCTCGCAGCGCCCGAGGTGCTCCGGGCGCTGCCGCAGCTCGCCGCCCTGCTCGGGACGAGTCTCGAGCGCTTCGTCGCCCGGCGCTTCGCCGACCCCGTGCTGCGCCAGGTGCTCGGCTACCCCGCGGTCTTCCTCGGCACCGACCCGAGCCGCGCACCGGCGATGTACCACCTCATGAGCGCGCTCGATCTCGAGGAGGGCGTGCAGTACCCCATGGGCGGCTTCTGGGGCCTCGTCGAGCGCCTCGAGGCGCTCGCCGTGGCCGAGGGCGTCGAGATCGCGACCGACGTCGAGGTCACCGGCATCCTCACCCGCACCGAGGGCGGCCGGCCCGCGGTGAGCGGGGTCCGCTCGCGCGATGCGCGCGGCGAGCACATCGAGCACGCCAACATCGTCGTGTCCGCCGCGGATCTGCACCATACCGAGACCGCCCTGCTCGAGCCCGCGATGCGCAGCTACCCCGAGCGCTGGTGGCGCCGCCGCGAGAGCGGACCCGGTGCGGTCATCGCCATGCTCGGCGTCGAGGGGGAGCTGCCGCGACTCGCGCACCACTCCCTCTGCTTCACCCGGGACTGGCACGCGAACTTCGACGCGATCTTCGGCGATGCGCCGCGCCTGCCCGATCCCGCCTCCCTCTACGTCTGCAAGCCGAGCGCGACCGATCCGGGCGTCGCGCCGCCCGGGCACGAGAACCTCTTCGTGCTCATCCCCGTGCCCGCCGACACCGGGATCGGCGCCGGGGGAGCGGATGGCGGCGGCGACCCGGCCGTCGAGGGCGCCGTCGACGCGGCGATCGAGCAGATCGCGCGCTGGGCCGGGATCCCGGATCTCCGCGCGCGGATCGTCGTGCGCGAGACGCTCGGCCCCGCCGACTTCGCCGCGGACTACCACTCCTGGAGGGGCGGCATGCTCGGGCCCTCGCACATCCTCAGGCAGAGCGCCCTCTTCCGGGCCCAGAACGCCTCGAAGCGGGTCGATCGGCTCTACTACGCCGGGGCGACGACCGCCCCCGGCGTCGGGGTGCCGATGTGCCTCATCAGCGCGGAGCTCGTGCTCAAGCGGATCCGCGGCGATCGCTCCGCCGGGCCCTCGGCGGCCCGCGCCGCCGCGGCCCGGTCCGCGGCCGGGTCGGAGCGCCGATGATGCCGCTCGGCTACCTCGGCTGCCTGCTGCTCGGGATCGCCTGCATGTTGCTCCTCGACCGGCGCTTCCGGCTCTTCTTCTGGCGCGACCCCGCGGCTGCGGGACTCGTGACGGCGGCGGGCACGGCCTTCCTCCTGCTCTGGGACGCGGCCGGCATCGCGAGCGGCATCTTCCTCCGCGGCGCGTCCGGCTTCGCCACCGGCATCGTCCTCGCCGAGGAGCTGCCGCTCGAGGAGCCCGTGTTCCTCGTGTTCCTGGTGCTCTGCTCGATGGTGCTGTACACGGGGGCCGAGCGAATCCTCGACCGGCGCAGGCGCGGCCGCGCTCGGCGGCGGGGCCGCGCATGAGCTACGCGCTGCTCTCGGCCGGATTCCTCGTCGCCGCGCTCGCCGCCGCCGTGCTCCTCGCGCGGGCGGCGGGTCCGCGGCGGCCGCGCTGGGCCGCCGTCGCGGTCGCCGGGGTCGCGCTCCTCCTCCTCACCGCCGTCTTCGACAGCCTCATGATCGGGCTCGATCTGTTCGACTACGCCCCCGGGCTGATCTCAGGGATGCGGATCGGCCTCGCCCCCGTCGAGGACTTCGCCTATCCCGCCGCCGTGGCGGTCGCCCTTCCCGCGCTCTGGGCGGCGCTCACCCGACGCGGCGGCGTGCCCCTCGGCGCGCTGCTGACGCAGGCCCTCGTCGCTTCGCGTCCGGTGAGCTGGGTGAACACGGCCTTCCCCTTCGCCGCCGCGATGCTGCTCACCACGCGCGAGATCGACTGGCTGCTCGTCGTGGGCACCCTCTACTACCTCGTCCCGTACAACCTCGCGATGTACGGGATCAACGACGTCTTCGACTACGAGTCCGACGCGAAGAACCCGCGCAAGGGCGGCATCGAGGGGGCGCTCCTCGCGCCCGAGTACCACCGGCCGCTCCTCCGGCTCGTGCTCGCGACGAACTTGCCCTTCCTCGTCCTGCTGCTGGCGGCCGGCGGCCCCGCCGCGTGGGCCGCCATCGCCGTGAGCACCTTCGCGGTCATCGCCTACTCGGCGCCCCGTCTGCGCGGCAAGGAGCGTCCGGTCTGGGACTCGATCATCTCGAGCACGCACTTCGTCAGCCCGGCCGTCGTCGGCCTCGCGCTCGCCGGCGCCCCCGTCGACGCGGGGGTGATCGTGCTGCTCGCGGCGTTCTTCCTGTGGGGGATGGCCGCGCACGCCTTCGGCGCCGTGCAGGACATCATCCCCGATCGCGAGGCGGGGATCGGCTCCATCGCGACGAGCTTCGGCGCGCGGCGCACGGTGCGCCTCGCGCTCGCGCTCTGGCTCCTCGCCGGGCTGCTCGTGCTCGCGGCGCCGTGGCCCGCCCCGCTCGCGGCCGTCGTGGCCGTGCCCTACCTGCTCAACTGCGCGCCGTGGCGCTCGGTCCCCGATGCCGATTCCGCCCGCACCAATCGGGCCTGGCGCCGCTTCATCCTGCTGAACTACGGCTCGGGCTTCATCGTCACGCTGATCCTCATCCTCGCGTGGAACTCCTCCGCATGACCGGGCCCCGGGGTGCGCCGCGTCCGCGACGGGCTACACTGGCCGCGTGAGTTCCCGAGAGCTGTACTCCCGGCGTCAGGAGGTCGTCGGCGACGCGCTCGCCGACGGTGAGTCGCCGAGTCCCCCGCCGTGCCCGCGCCATCCGCCCCCACGGCGCTGCGACGACCCCTCCCGCTCTCGACTCGCTCGGGCGCCCTCCCGCGCCCGGAAAGGCCCCGTCATGCACCCCCTGACCGAATCCGACATCCGCTCCTCGTTCATCAACGCCTCCCGCAAGGAGGTGGCCGATCTCACGCTGCCCGAGGGTTTCGACGCGCTCCGCGAGGCCGACTGGCGCGCCCTCGACTACCTCGGCTGGCGCGATCCGAAGTTCGCGCGGCGCGCCTACGTGCTGCTGCCGCGGCCGGACGGCGCGCCCGTCGGCGTCGCCCTCCGGCAGGCGGAGGCCGCGCCGCGCTCGCGCGCCATGTGCAACTGGTGCCGCGATGTGCGGCTGCCGAACGACGTGGTGTTCTGGAGCGCGCGCCGCGCCGGCCCCGCCGGGCGGCGCGGCGGCACCGTCGGCACGCTCGTCTGCCGCGACTTCGAGTGCTCGCGCAACGTGCGCAACGACCCGCCGCCCGCCTACGAGGGCTACGACGTGGCCGCGGCCCGCGCCCGTCGCATCGAGGAGCTGCGGCTGAAGGCCGCGGGCTTCGCCGACATGCTCCTCACCGGGCGGTAGACGGCGGCTCGGGCCCCGGGGCGGACGCCCGGGCCCGAGCCGCGCCCGTCCGACCTCCCGTCGCCTCTTGCCCCGGCGGCTCCGAAGAGGGATGATGCCTCATGGGCACGCTGAGCTTCACCGCGACGATCTCCCTCGACGGCTTCGCCACGGATGCGGACGGCGACTTCCGCTGGTCCTCGCCGAGCGCCGAGGTCTTCGACTTCCATGTCGAGCGCATGGCGGCCGTCTCCACCGAGGTGCTCGGGCGGCGCGCGTACGAGCTCATGCGCTACTGGGAGGCCGAGCCGCCCGGGGAGGAGTGGGGCCCGGCCGAGCGTGAGTTCGCCCGCCGGTGGTGCGCCCTCGAGCTCGTCGTGGCGTCCACGACGCTGACGCCCGCGGAGCTCTCCTCGGAACGCGCCAGGCTCGTCCCGCGGCTCGATCTCGCAGAGCTCGAACGGCTCGTCGCGGAGGCGCCAGGCGAAGTCGAGATCTTCGGCCCGACCACGGCCGCCGAGGCGATCCGGGCGGGGCTCGTGCGCGACTTCCGGCTCTTCGTCGTCCCGCAGACGCTCGGCGGCGGCCTCCCGGCGCTCCCGCCGGGAGCGGTGCTCGATCTCGCGCTCGTGGAGCAGCGGGTCTTCGCCAACGGCACCGTCCTCCTGCACTACGCCGCACGCTGAGCCGGGGGCTCGGGCCGCGGCGGCAGAGCGCCCGCACGCCGGCCCGCATCGCTCAGAGCGCGCTGAACTCCACCTCGCCGCGGGGCGTGCCGAGCCGCAGCACGAGGGCGGGCTCGTCGCCCCGGGCGACGTCGAGCCCGACCCCGGCGGCGGCCAGCCGTGCGCGCAGCCGTTCGGGCTCGGGGTGCCGCCCGCTCAGTCCGAGCAGCTCGACGGCGGGAGCGGTCGCGCTCGCGGGGTGCCGGCTCGCCAGCCAGTCGATGCTGAACGGCTCGAGACTCGTCGCGACCCCGGACGGCGGCGAGATGAGCCGCCACGCGAGCAGTTCGCCGTCAGGCGTGCGGCGCGATTGATCCCCGATCCCGTGCGGCTCGATCCCCGCGGCCCGCAGCCGCTCCGCGTGGGCGTCGAGGTCCTCCGGGCGGATGCAGAACGCCGCGACGCCGATGCCGTCCCGGGTGTTCACCCCGAATACGTCGCGCTCGGCCGGCGCCGACCGATCCGGCCCGAGGCCGATGAGCTCGAGGTAGCGCGTGTCGGGCTCGCCCGGCACCGTGAGGCGCAGCAGCGCGTTCGCGGTGCCGATGTCGTGCTGCCCGCCCGGCTGCGCCTGCACACCGGTGAGCTCGGCGAAGCGCGCGACGACCTCGGGGAGCGACGGGCCGGCGATCACCACGTGGTCGAGGAAGTCTGGGAAGCGATGCGCTGCGGTCATGCCCTCCATCGTGGGCCGCGCGGAGCCGGATGTCGAACCCGCCGAAACATCCTGAAATATTATGGCTTCCAGCGCGTTGGGTTATATACGCTTGATCGGTCATGCCCACAGGCGCCTCGCACGTCACGCATCCTCTCAGAAAGCCGGATCGGAACCCCATGAAGTCACGTCGTATCCTCCTCGCCGCCGCCGCGGTCGCCATCGGCGCCCTCGGCCTCTCCGCCTGCTCGGCCCCCGCCGCGGACGACGGCGAGGCGACCATCGCGGACAAGCTCGTCGTCGGCGACGTGGGCGGCTGGCTCGAGAGCCACCTCGAGGCGGCCGAGCTGCTCGACGACGTGCCCTACGAGATCGAGTTCAAGGACGTCGGGGGCGCCAACGCCTACACGACCCTCGCCTCGGGGCAGATCGACGCCGGCGTATGGGGCTTCGACGCCAACGGCGCCAAGACGATCGTCAACGGCTCCGGCGCGCGCATCGTCGGCCTCATCGGACGCGACGGCGACGACGAGGCCTCCCGCGAGCAGGGCAACATCAACCTCTTCGTCTCGGAGCAGTCCGGCATCGAGGACCTCGACGACCTCCGCGGCAAGACCATCGGCGTGAACTGGGGGCAGGGGACGACCGCCGACGTCGTGCTCCAGGCCGCCCTCGCCGAGGCCGGCCTCGCGCCCGCCGACCTGGACGTGAAGTACTTCACCGACGCCACGGGCAACACGGCGTTCCTCAGCCGCCAGCTCGACGGCTTCGTGACGAGCGTGAACGGCGCGCTCGTCGAGGACATGGAGAACGAGGGCACCGAGGTCCTCTACTACGCCAACGAGGCGAGCGCGGTCAGCTACGTCATCGCGAGCACCGAGAAGATCATGGACGACCCCGCGAAGTCCCTCGCGGTCGCCGACTTCGTCGAGCGCGTCACCGCGTACTACGACTGGCGCCACCTCGACGAGAACCACGAGGCGTTCGCCGAGGCCGTCGGGGTGCAGCAGAGCATCGACGCGGAGCTCGGCGGCAAGGTCGCCGACGCGATCGCGACCACGGTCTCCGTGCAGCCCTACACCGACGAGGCGATCGCCGACTACCAGGAGGACCTCGACAACCTCGTCACCTGGGGCCTGCTCGACGAGGCGATCGACGTGCAGGATCTCATCGACACCCGCTACGCGGAGAACATCGATGCGGCGCGCGACTGATCCGGCGACCCCGGCACCGACGCGAGGAGGGATCCCGCGGTGACGATCGCGCCCCCCGAGCTCGCCCTGAGCACCCGGCCGCGCAGGAGCCCGATTCCGCGCTGGGTGCGCAAGTGGAGCATCCCCATCCTCGTGATCGCCCTCTGGGAGCTCATCAGCCGGATCGGCCTCGTGGACGAGGTGCTGCTGCCCCCGCCCTCGAAGATCGTGGGCACCATCGGGGAGCTGCTCCAGGACGGCAGCCTGCAGCAGGGCATCCTCGTCTCCTTCCTCCGCGCCGTCACCGGACTCGCGATCGGCACCGTCTTCGGCGTCGCCCTCGCCGTCGTGGCGGGCCTCTGGCGGACGGGTGAGGACACCTTCGATCCGATCGTCCAGCTGCTGCGCCCGCTCCCGGCGACCGCGCTCATGCCGCTCGTCGTGCTCGCGATGGGCATGGACGAGGCGCCCAAGATCTTCCTGGTGAGCTACGCCTCCTTCTTCCCCGTCTACCTCAACGTCTTCCAGGGCATCAGGGACGTCGACAACCGGCTCGTGGAGTCCGCGGCCGTGTTCGGGCTGAGGCGGAGCGAGCTCATCAGGCAGGTGATCCTGCCGAGCGCCATGTCGTCGTTCTTCGTCGGCTTCCGCTTCTCCGTGAGCATCTCCTGGGTCGTGCTCGTCGTCGCCGAGCAGCTCAACGCGCAGTCGGGCGTCGGGTACCTGATGATGGATGCTCAGCGCTACTTCCGCGCCGACATCATCTTCGTCGGCCTGATCGTCTACGCGCTCTTCGGGCTGGGGTCCGACATGCTCGTGCGTCTTGTGGAGAGGAGGGTGCTGAGATGGCGCAACGCCTTCGCCGGGGCGTGACGGCCGCCTCCGACCGCCCCGAGCCCCGCGAGAGCGAGAACGTCGTCGAGGTGCGGGGCCTCACCAAGTCCTTCGGGGAGCAGCGCGTGCTCACCGAGCTCGACCTCACCGTGCGCTCGGGCGAGTTCGTGGCCCTGCTCGGCCGCAGTGGCGGCGGCAAGTCCACGCTGCTCCGCCTGCTCGAGGGCCTCGACGACGAGTACGAGGGCGAGATCCTCGTGCCGGCGGCGCGGAGCGTGGTCTTCCAGGATCCGCGGCTGCTGCCCTGGCGTGCCGTGTGGAAGAACGTGGTGCTCGGGCTGCGCGCCCCGGCCGCGGAGCTGCGCCGCATCGCCGAGCGCGCGCTCGGCGAGGTCGGCCTCGCCGCGAAGGCCGATGCGTGGCCCGGCACCCTCTCGGGCGGCGAGGCGCAGCGCGTCGGGCTCGCCCGCGCGCTCGTCCGCGAGCCGCGCCTGCTGCTGCTCGACGAGCCGTTCGGCGCCCTCGACGCGCTCACCCGGCTGAAGATGCACGGGGAGCTCCGCCAGCTCATCACCGCGCACCGCCCCGGGGTGATCCTCGTCACGCACGATGTGCAGGAGGCGCTCGACCTCGCCGATCGGGTGCTCGTGCTCGATCGGGGCGCGATCGTCTACGACCGCGAGATCGCCGCCGACCGCGAGGCCGCCGACGCCGAGCACCGCTTCGCGGAGACCCGGCGCGTCGTGCTCGCCGCGCTCGGCGTCGACGTGGGCGAGTCCGGCGCGCAGCCGCACACCCGGCCTGAGCCGGGGGCGGACGGCCCGGACGCCGCCCGGTGACGGCGGCGCTCCGGCTGCGCGCGAGCCCGGAGCTCGGCACCGTCGAGGATCCGGTCGAGATCGAGGCGACGGGGGCGGTGCCGGGCGGCGCCGTCCGCGTCGACGCCCGCCTCCGCCTGTCCGGCGGGCGACGGCTCAGCGCCTGGGGCGTCTTCGGCGCCGACGAGCGGGGCCGGGTCGACCTCGGAAAGGCCACCCCGATCGACGGCAGCTACGCCGTCGCCGACGCCTCCGGGCTCATCTGGTCGCTCCGACCCGACGCCGACTGGCCCGCGCAGGAGGGCAGCGAGCTGCGCGCCGCGAACCCCTTCCTCATCGACGAGCTCGACGACTACGCCGTCGAGCTCACCGCCCGCGCCGAGGTGCCGGGAGGCCGGACCGAGACCGCGTCCGCGCGCCTCCGGCGCCGCGTGCTCGCCCCCGGGGTGCGCCGGATCGCGCTGCCCGACGCCCCGTTCTCGGGGGTGCTGTTCCTGCCGCCCGCCGAGCACGCCGCCCCGTACCGCACGCTCGTGCAGTTCGGCGGCTCCGGGGGAGGGATCCAGGGGCGGCGCGCCGCCCAGTACGCCGCGCATGGGTTCGCGGTGCTGGCGCTCGGCTACTTCCTCGTGCCGGGGGACGACCGCGTGCCGGCCGAGCTCACCGAGATCCCCCTCGAGTACTTCGCGGGGGCGATGGCCTGGCTGCGGGAGCGGCCCGAGCTCGACGCCGCGCGCGTCGGCCTCGTCGGCACCTCGCGCGGCGGGGAGCTCGCGCTGCTGCTCGGCGCCACCTACCCCGAGGAGATCGCGGCGGTCGTCGCCTGGGTGCCGAGCGGCGTCGTCTGGGGGGAGCACGCCCAGCCGGGCGGCGACCCGCGCGGCGAGCGCGCGAGCTGGACCCGCGGCGGCGCGCCCGTGCCGTTCGTCCCGCCGCGCTCCCGGGTCGCGGACTTCGGCGTGCGCGACGGGCGCAGCGTGCACGCCTCCGCGTTCCTCGCGAACGTCGCCCGCGCGGCCGCCGCCGGAGAGCTCGAGCGCGCGACGATCCCGGTCGAGCGGATCGGCGGCCCGGTGCTGCTCATCGCCGGCGAGGACGACGCGCTGTGGCCCTCCGCCTGGTTCGCCGAGCGCATCGAGACGCGCCTCCTGGCCCACGGCTTCCCGCACCGCGTGCGCCGGCTGAGCTTCCCGCGCGCCGGCCACAGCGTGAGCTTCGAGCTCGAGCCGACCACCTTCGTCGCGAAGGGCGAGCCGGTGCGGGACCCCGATCCCGCGAGCTGGCCGCAGGGGTTTACTGTGGAGGTGACGGAGAGCTTCCACCTCGGCGGAGCCCCCGACGGCATCGCCGCGGCGAACCGGCGGATCGGCCCCGAGCTCTGGGCCTTCCTCGACGAGGCGCTGCCCGGGCGGCAGGCCCCACGGACATCACCCATCGACCCGACACAGGAGCAACACCCATGAAAGCACTCGTCCTCAGGCAGCACGGCGACGTCTCGGAGCTCGACCTCGTCGATGACTACCCGGTGCCGACGGCCGAGCCCGGCTACGCCGTGGTGCGGGTCACCGCGACCTCGTTCAACTACCACGACATCTTCACCGTGCACGGCATGCCGGGCATCACGATCCCGACGCCCGTGATCATCGGCCTCGACGCGGTCGGCGAGCTGCACGAGCTCCCCGCGGACGCGGGCGACTGGGCGCTCGGGGATCGCGTGCTCATCCACCCGATCAACTCCGAGGGCAAGCTGCTCGGCGAGGTCGTCGACGGCGGCATGGCGCAGTACGTCAAGGTCGAGGTCGGCCAGCTGATCCGCATCCCCGACGCGGTGACCGACGTGCAGGCCGCGTCGCTGCCCATCGCCTACGGCACGGCGCACCGCATGATCGTCGGCAAGGGGGCGGTGTCCGCGGGCGACAAGGTGCTCGTGCTCGGCGCCTCCGGCGGCGTCGGCACGGCGAGCGTGCTGCTCGCGAAGAGCCTCGGCGCCTACGTGGTGGCCGCCGTCGGCGACGACGCGAAGCGCCAGGCCGTGCTCGACCTCGGCGCGGACGAGGTGTTCAACTACCGCGAGATCGGGATCCTCGACTACGTCAAGCAGCATCACGGCAAGCCGAGCCGCTTCAGCTCGGAGCCCGGCATGGACGTGATCGTCAACTTCACCGGCGGCGACACCTGGGCGCCCACGCTCCGCGCCGCCTCCCTCGGCGGCCGGATCCTCGTCTGCGGCGCCACCGCCGGCTTCGATCCGGTGGAGGACCTGCGCTACATCTGGACCTTCGAGCTCAAGATCGTCGGCTCCAACGGCTTCGACACCGAGGACTTCGTCGCGCTCCTCGACGCCGTCGCCGAGGGCCGGATTGACCCCGTGGTCGACTCCGTCGTGCCGCTCGAGCAGGCGGTCGAGAGCCTCGAGCGCCTCGAACGCCGGGAGTTCATCGGCAAGCTCGTCGTCGATCCGTGGGCGGGGGCGGCGCAGTGAGCTCCGCATTCTCGGCCCTCGGGGCCGATTCCACGGCGGCCGAGGTCGAGGCGGCGCTGCTCGCAGCCCCCTATCACCGATGGCTCGGGCTGCGCGTGCACGCCTTCGGGCCGGAGGGCATCGAGCTGCGCGCGACCGTCGCGCCCGAGTGGCTGAACAACGACGAGGGCGGCGTGGTGCACGGCGGCATCATCGCCGCGCTGCTCGACATCGCCGCGGACTGGGCGCTCCTCAGCCGCGGCATCGCGCCCAGCCCGACGATCGACCAGACGGTGCACTACCTCCGCGCCGCCGCGGGCGAGGAGCTCGTCGTGACGGGCGTCGTCCGCAAGCCCGGCCGCGCCGTGTCGGTGGCCGAGGCGACGCTCACGAGCGACGGCCGGGAGGTCGCCGTCTCGCGCGCCAGCTACGCGACCGCAGGATAGGAGTCCCCGTGACCGGCCCCACCCCCGAACCGTTCGCGCTGCGCCTCGCGCGCTCGCGGAACCAGGCGGCGACCATCGACGCCCGCCACCCCGAACGCGACGCCATCGTCTTCCGCGAGCCGGGCGCCGCCGACGACGGGGGCACGCGCGCGACCCGGATCGGCTACGCCGAGCTGCTCGAGCGACTCGAGCGGCGGAGCGCGGCGTTTGCCGGGCGCTTCGCCGTCGGGGAGCGGGTGGGGATCCTCGCCCTGAACTCGCCCGACTGGCTGATCGCGTTCCTCTCCCTGCAGCTCGCGGGGGCGGTGCCGGTGCCCATCGGGACGAAGCTCCCGGCGCCCGGCGTCGCGCACGTGCTCGCCACGGCCGAGGTGCGCACCGTGCTCGCTGCGGACGGGCTCGAGGAGCGGGCGCGGACGGCGGGCGCGGCGGTGCTGCCGCTCGGGGCCGATCCGGCGGGCGGCGACGCGGATCCCGCGACCCCGCCCCGGACCGTCCCCTTCGAGCCCGGACCCGACGACCTCGCGATGGTGCTGGCGACCTCGGGGTCGACGGGCGCGCCCAAGGGGGTGCCGCTCACCCACGCGAGCCACCGCTGGGTGCAGGAGCACACGCGCACCGGCCGCGCCGAGCCGTGGCCCGTGCTCGTCTCGGCACCGCTCTACCATATGAACGCGCTCGCGCGCAGCCAGAAGGCGCTCGCGAACGGCGAGACGATCGTGCTGCTGCGCCAGTTCGACGCGGCCGAGACGCTCCGCTCCATCGCCGAGGAGGCGGTCGCCGAGGTGAGCGGCGTGCCGCCCATGTTCGCGCTCATCACGGAGCAGGCGGAGCTCCTCGGGGCGCTGCCGCGCGACTCCGTGACGCACGTCAACATGGCCTCGGCGCCCGCCGGCGCCGCGCTCGACGCGCGGATGCGGCAGCTCTTCCCGAACGCCCGGGTGACCCTCGGCTACGGCACGACCGAGTCGGGGCCCGTCGCCTTCATGCACCCCGCCGACCGGGAGGTGCCGGTCGGCTCCGTCGGGATCGCGGACCCCGGGGTCGAACTGCGGCTCGTGGAGCCGGGGACGGGCGCGCCGGCCGCGGGGCGCGGGGTGCTCGAGATCCGCACGCCCGCCATGTTCCCGGCATATCTGGGGCGGAGCGCGGCGGATTCCGCGATCACGCCGGACGGCTTCTACCACACGCGGGACATCTTCGAGGTGCGCGACGGCGCCTACTTCTTCGCCGGCCGCGAGGACGACATGTTCTCCTCCGGCGGCGAGAACGTCTACCCGTCCGCGGTGGAGTCCGCTCTGACGGCGCACCCCGCGGTCAAGGAGGCCGTCGTCGTGCCCGTGCCCGACGAGGTGAAGGCCTGGAAGCCGGTCGCCTTCGTCACGCTGCAGGACGAGCTCGCGGGGAGCGAGGCCGAGGCGGCAGCGGACCGCGCCGCCGAGGCGGCCGGCGGCGACGCCGCGCTCGAGGCCGCGCTCCGCGCCCACGCCCTGACGCTCGTGGAGCCCTTCGCCCACCCGAGGCGCGTCTGGCGGCTCGCCGAGATGCCGCTCGCGGGCACCAACAAGATCGATCGCGCCGAGCTGACGCGCCGCGCCGCGCGGCTCATGGCCGAGGAGGCCGAGCGATGACGGACGCCGCGGGACCCCGGTCCGAAGCGCGCGCATCGGGGCCGGGCGCGTCGGGAGGGCTCGCACCCGAGCCGCACCGGCCGCTCACCGCCGTCGAGGCCGAGCGGATCGTCGACGGCATGATGGGCGAGGCCTTCGCCGAGCTCGCGGAGCTCGTGGCCTTCCCCTCCGTCGCGGGTGTCCCGGAGACCGCGGGGGCGTGCGCGGCCGCGGCGGACTGGATCGTCGCGCGCCTCGCCGCGCTCGGCCTCGCGGACGCCGCGCGCGTGCCGATGCCGGACGGCAGCGACGCGGTGCTCGCCTCCGCGCCGGCCCCGGAGGGCGCGCCGACCGTCGTGCTCTACTCGCACTACGACGTGCAGCCGCCGCTCGATCGCGCGAGCTGGCGCAGCGACCCCTTCGCGCTGACCGTCGGCGACGACGGCCGGTGGTACGGCAGGGGCTCCTCGGACGACAAGGCGAACACGGTGATCCACCTGCTCGTCCTCGCGCGGCTGCGCGAGCGCTACGGGGACCGGCTGCCCGTCGGCATCCGCGTGGTCGTCGAAGGCTCCGAGGAGCGCGGCGGCGGCGGTCTCGACCGCTTCGCCGCGCAGCACCCCGAGCGCCTCGCGGGCGACGTCTTCCTCGTGCAGGATACGGGCAGCCGCGCGCTCGGCCGCCCCGGCATCACCGTCGCGCTGCGCGCGGTCGCGAACCTCACCGTGCGGGTCGACGCGCTCGCCGGCTCGGTGCACGCCGGGCAGTTCGGGGGCGGCGCTCCCGACCCGGCGATGGCGCTGATCCGCATGCTCGCGACGCTGAAGAACGACGCGGGCGATGTGACGGTCGCGGGGCTCCCGGCCGAGCAGCGCTGGGACGGCGCCCCCTACGGCGAGGACGAGCTGCGCGCGGACGCCGGCGTGCTCCCCGACGTGGAGCTGCCGGGATCGGGCGATGCCGCGAGCCGGCTGTGGGCGCGGCCCTCGGTGAGCGTCACCGGCTTCGACGTGATGCCGATCGCCGAGGCGACGGCCGCGATCCAGCCCGCGGCCGCGGCCCGGCTCAACCTGCGCTTCGCACCGGGCACCGACGCCGAGGCCTCGCTCGAGCTCGTCCGCCGGCAGCTGCGGGAGGCCGCGCCGTGGGGGGTCAGAGTCTTCTTCGCGGACGAGAGCCACGGGGCGGGCATGCGCGCCGATCCCGACGGCCCGCTGTTCCGGCGCTTCGCCGAGAGCCTGAGCGCGGCGCACGGCGGCGCGGAGGTCGAGCACCTGGGCGCGGGCGGATCGATCCCGTTCTGCGGGGCGATCGCGGAGGCGCTGCCCGACGCGGAGCTCGTGCTCTTCGGCACGGGGGAGCCGCTCACCCGGCCGCACGCGCCCGACGAGAACGTGCACCCGGACGAGCTGCGCCGCATGGCCGTGGCCGTGCTGCTCTTCCTCGACGGCTTCGGATCCGCCTGAGGCGCCGCCCCGGCCTCCGTCTTGCCTCCGCGGCCCGCGGTCTTACCGTCGTGGCCCGCCGTTTCGCCGTCGCGGCCCGCCGTCTCAGCGCAGCGGACGCCCGGTCGCGTCGATGACCTGTCCCGTCACCCACCGGGTCGCGGGGGAGACGAGCGTGCGGACCACGTCGGCGATCTCCTCGGGGGAGGCGGCGATGCCGCGCTCCCTGAGCAGCGCGATGCGCTCCGGCTGCTGCAGGGGGGTGTCGACGGCGCCGGGGGAGACCGCGTTGACGCGGATGCCCTGCTCCGCCACGAGCGCGGCGGTCGCGCGCACGAGATGATCGAGGGCCGCCTTCGTGGCGCCGTAGGGCAGCGAGGTGGCGAGGGGCTGGGTCGCCGCGACCGAGGAGATCGCGACCACGCTGCCGCCGGGGCGGACGCCCGCGGCGACGCCCTGCAGAATGTGGAGCGGGGCGATGGCGTTCACCTGGAAGAGCCGCACCACCTCGGCGTGCATGTACTCCGCGAAGGGACGCCGGAGGTCGACGCCGGCGTTGCTCACGAGAGCGTCGAGCTGGCGGGCCCCGAAACGCTCGGCCGCCACCGCGGTCACCGCGTCCCAGAATCCCGCCGCGTCGTCCAGACCCTCGAGATCGATCGGCAGCAGCGCCGTCGCGGCGCCCGCCTCGTCCGCGAGCTCGGCGGTCCGTTCGGCGCCCTCCCGGTTCCCGCCGTAGTGCACGATCACGTCGAAGCCGTCGGTCGCGAGCCCCACGGCGGTCGCCCGCCCGATCCCCGAGGAGGCCCCCGTGACGAGGGCGAGCGGACGCGGCGCGGCGGACGCGGGCGTCCCGGGGGTCGTCTGGGGCGCGGGCTCGGTCATGGGGCTCCTCGGATCGCCGATCCCGCGATGCGCGGGTCAC
The DNA here is from genome assembly GCF_022919155.1 of Leucobacter allii. NCBI lineage: Bacteria > Bacillati > Actinomycetota > Actinomycetes > Micrococcales > Microbacteriaceae > Leucobacter > Leucobacter allii. The sequence continues at coordinate 3,254,809 of NZ_CP095045.1, read as the reverse complement.
CCGTCACGCTACCGGATCGCGGTCGCGGATGAGGCGCGAGGGGATCCGGATCCCGCGCCGGAAGCAGCGGCGCCCGTGTCCGCCCCTCCCGAGCGGGGTGCTGTCGTCTCCCGAGCGGGGTGCCGTCCTCTCCCGAGCGGGGTGTCGTCCTCGCCCTAGCGGGGTGTCGTCCTCGCCCTAGCGGGTCGAGCCGCGAAGCGGAACCCCCTCCCCTCGCCGCGGTGCGCTGCCTAGCGTGGGGCCATGGATACGTCGCTGACCGCACTGATGATCAACTGCACCCTCAAGCCCTCGCCGGAGCCCTCGAGCGGGGACGAGCTCGGAGGTCTCGTGCTCGCCGAGCTCGCGCGGCGCGGGGTGACCGCCGAGCGCATCCGCGCCGTGGACCGGAGGATCCTCCCCGGGGTGCAGGACGATATGGGCGAGGGGGACGCCTGGCCCGAGCTGCGTCGCCAGGTGCTCGACGCCGACATCCTCGTCTTCGTGACGCCGACCTGGCTCGGCCAGCACTCGAGCGTCGCCCAGCGGGTGCTCGAGCGTCTCGATGCGGAACTCTCCGCCACGGACGCGGACGGTCGTCCGACGCTCTTCGACAAGGTCGCGATCCCCGTGATCGTCGGCAACGAGGACGGTGCGCACCACATCGCCGCCGTGCTCGCGCAGACGCTCGGGGACGTCGGATACACGATCCCCGCCCAGGCGTCGGTCTACTGGAACGGGGAGGCGATGCAGCGAACGGACTACCGCGAGCTGCCCTCGACGCCCGACGCCGTCGCCGCCGCGGCCGCGACGGCCGCGGCGAACGCCGCGCACCTGGCCGGCCTGCTCGCGGAGCGGCCGTATCCGGCGTGAGGGGACTCAGTCGTAGTAGTGCACCGTCTCACGGATACGGTCGGCAAACTTGTAGATCTCGTCGAGGGTCTCGATCGGCTCCCGCGTTTCGTTCTTCTCGGCATCGAAGAGCCCGATGTACTTCTGGGACGTGTTGAACCAGAGCCGAGCGATAGGGCGGCGGTTGTTGTCGTCCAGCAAGATGCCGAAGTATGACTTGTTGTCTCGCTGTGCGATGCGTGACGGTGCAACCTCGCTGCACGCGATCGCGCGCACGATTTGAAACGCCTCGATCTCCTCAAGAGTGGTATCGATGCCGTCTTTGCGATCGGCGGCCTCCACGGAGGCCTCAGCCACGTGCTCGCTCGCTTCGGATGAGGAAACCGTGGTGTTATCCGGAGCCACGACCTGGCCTCCCAGGGCGGCCTTCAGACGATCATTGATGCGATCATTCAGGAACTGCTTCGCGGCCTTGCTGACGAGTGCCGTGAACTGGTCGCGCACCTTCTGGGTGAACGCGCCTTCGTAGACGCGACCGGTCAAGAACTTCACCCATTCGACATCCGGCGAGACGAACTGCGCGGCGAGAACGCGCTTCAACTCCCCGACGTACTTGAGCTCTTCGGCAGCGCTGATGATCGAATCAAGGTCGAAGACGTCCTTGGTGAGCTTCCGGAGTTCCGGAACATGGGCGGCATCCAGGTCGGTGATCTGCACGACGAGGAAGGGCTTCTCATCCATCCGGTTTGGGGCATCGAGGTCGGTGAAGAACTGATACTCGTCACCGTTCGTCAGCACGGCGATTCGGGCATTCGCCACCGCGAAGTACCGGAAGAGCTGGGACGCATGTTTGATGTTCAACGGCGCCCCGATGTGCTTGCACTCGATGAGGATCTGTACTTCGTCGTCCTTCACGATCGCATAGTCGATCTTCTCACCCTTTTTCGTCCCGACATCAGCGGTGAACTCGGGGACGACCTCATTGGGATTGAATACGTCATACCCGAGGACGAGTGAGATGAAGGGCATCACGAAGGCGTTCTTCGTGGCTTCCTCGGTCTCGATCGAAGATCGCTGCTGCTCGATTTTTCCTGCAAGGCTGGCGAGTCGTTCAGAGATATCTACCGACATTGAGGCTCCTATGGCAAATGACGAATTCATCTCGATCATATCGCTGAGAAACCTAGTCCGCGGTAATGATGCAGCAGAGGTCCTCGGGTTACGCGCCGCCGGTACCCGGGGCGCCGCTCGGCGGTTCGCCGCCCGGCCCTCCGGCGGCGCCGCCGGCGTCCGATCCCGGGCCGCCGCCCGAGCCCGAGCCGCCGCCGGAGTCCGGGTCGCCGGCCGGCGCCGCACCCGCCGTCGGGGTCGTCGCGGTGTCGATGCGCACGTCGAGCTCGGCGCGATAGCCGTTCGCAGTATCGCCTGAGACGGTGGCGAGCTGCAGCTCCGCGCCGTCGTCGCCGAACACGTTGTCGGAGGCCAGGGTGATCCGCGCGAGGTTCTCGGCCGATCCCGCGTAGGCGTTCTGCGCGTACACATCGGCGAGCACATCCTCGGGGATCGCCAGCTGAGAGGTCGCGATGGCGTTCGACGCATCGGTGATGGCGTCGACGTCCGGGTACACCTCGAAGTGGATGTGGGTCCAGCGGCCGGTGTAGCAGCCGGGCATCACCGAGATGAACGTCACCTCGCCCGCCGAGTCGGCCACCTGCACGCCGCGGAGCCAGGATTCGTCCTCGACGCCCTCGGAATAGAGCGAGTAGCGGCCCTGGGCGTCGCAGTGCCAGGCGTACACGGCCACACCGGCGAACGCCGCGTCGCCGTGCTGCATATCCGAGATCCTGAGGGTGAATTCGAGCGGGATCCCGTCGACGGGGTCGTCGGCCCCGATGCTGGAGCGGATGTCTCGTCGGACGATCCCCGTCTCGTCGAGGACGTCGGGGCCGTTCGACCCGTCACCGGGGTAGGGGCCGGCGGTCTCGTCGGGGATCTCGCCGGCGGCGGAGCTCGTCCCGGCGGATCCTGCGGAACTCCCCGAGCCGCCTCCCCCGGTGCAGGCCGTCAGCACGACGGCGCCGACGCCGAGCAGGCCGGCACCGATGAGGGCGCGACGGCCGAGCAGCGTGCGCATGTCGAAGCGGACCCCTTGGTCGACGACCTCCTCCTCGGGTCGGTCGAGCAGCCGCCCCTCGTAGGCGGGACCCGCCGGGGTCTGATCGGAATCGGGGATGCCGGTTGCCATGATGCCTCCTGTGCCGGTGCGAGAACGAGCGGTGCTCGTCGACCATCCTCATTCGGCGACATTGCCCGGCGGTAAGCGCGAGCCGCGAACTTCCCGCACCGATCCCCGGCCGTTCGGCCGTTCGGCCGTTCTGCCGTTCTGCCGTTCTGCCGTTCGGCTGCTCCGGCGACCGGTCTACAGTCGCCGGGCGATCGCCGCGGTTTCCTGCCGGTCTGCGGTCCGCCGATGTCGGAGGTCCGTGCGACACTGCGAGCATGACGAACCTCCTGCACGACCCGCCTCGCGAAGCGCTCGACGCGCTGGCCGCGGTGGTCTCGGGGGTGCGGGCGGTTCGCGCCCAGCTCGCCGCGCTGCAGGCCGCCGAGCTGCTCCTGCTGCAGGCGGGGGAGACGATCGCCGAGGGGATCGCGACGGCGGGCGCCGCCAGGGACCGCGAGATGGCTCATCGCATGGTGCACTCCGAGATCGGCGCGGCCGTCCGTGAATCGGATCGGGCGATCGCGGCGAAGTCGGGGCGGGCGGCGAGGCTCGTCGAGGCCTACCCCGCGGTGTATGCGGCGCTCTCCGCGGGGCGCGTGTCGCTTGCGCACGCGAACGTCATCGCCGACGCCGGCGCGATGGTGAACGATGATCGTGCCCGCCCCGCCTACGAGGAGGCAGCGCTCGCCTGCGCGGAGACGGAAACGGCCGGCCGCCTGCGCCCGGTGGCCGCCGAACTCGCGGAGCGCTTCGCCGAGCGCACCCTCGACGAGCGTCACGCCGAGGCGTGCGCGAGCCGCCGGGTGGTCGTCGTCCCCGGGGAGGACGGCATGGCCGACCTCATCGCGCATCTGCCCGCCGTCCAGGCCGCAGGCATCAAGGACCGGCTCGACCGCATCGCTCACCACCTCCGCGGGACGGCACTCGCTCGCGCGGCCCAATCCGACGTCGGCGTCGCATCCGACGGCCCCGCGCCGACCCACGCGGCGGCACCCGCTCCCGCTGCCTCGTCCGACGCGTCCACGGCCCGGAGCGATCGGCGGAGCATGGACGAGCTCCGCGCCGACGTGTTCACGGACCTGCTCCTGGGCGCCGCGCTCACCCGCGTCGGGGCGGCCGCGACCGACGGCATATGCGGCCGCGGCGACGCCGCAGCTGAGGACGTCTCGGGGATCGCGGCGCGGGTGCAGGTGGTGATTCCCGTGTCCCGGTTCCGGCCGAGTGCGCCTGACGACCCGGGATCGGCCGCCCCGGCGATCGGCGTGCCGGGACACGACGGCCCCGCGACGCTCGAGGGGTTCGGGCCGATCGACGACGCCGGCGCACTGGCGCTCGCCGCAGAGGCCGGCGCGTGGGACCGGGTCGAGGTCGAGTCGTCCACGGGAGACGTGATCTCGGTGGACCGCTACCGCCCCTCGGCGCAGTTGCGCCGCTTTCTCGGGGCCAGGGATCTCCGGTGCCGTTTCCCCGGCTGCCGCGCCGTCCTGCGCCGCTGCGACATCGACCACACCGTCGACGCGGCCCTCGGCGGGCCGACGACGAGCGCGAACCTCGGGCACCTGTGCCGCAGGCACCACACGATGAAGCACGCGACCGCGTGGACGGTCCGTCAGGACGGCGCCGGAGTGTTCACCTGGACGAGCCCCCTCGGCCGGCAGCACGTGGATCAGCCCGGGAGCCGGGTCCGGTTCATGCCGGTCGACACTGATGCCCCTACCGGCGTCAGGACCGGTTCACAGCCCGCTGGCGGCGCCGCCTGCCCGGCATCGGCTGACGCGAGACCGGATGGCGCGAGACCGCCTGACGCGAGCCCGGACGGCTCAAGACCGGACGGCGCGAGACCAGGTGACTCGAGGCCGGGTGACTCGAGACCGGACAGTCCGACACCGCGCGGCGCCGCGCGCGAGCGCCGACGGTCGACCGGCCCCGACCCGGGCGGAGGACCGCCCCACGACGGCGCAGCACCCCACGACGGCGCCCCGCCCGACGACGGCGCCCTGCCTTTCTGAGCCGTCAGCGCAGCAGCTCGGGGTCGATCCCGCTGAGGAAGCGGTCGAGACGCTCCCGCTGCGCGGTGTCGATGTCGCGCAGCGGGAGCGGCAGGCAGCCGCCCTCGACGAGATCGAGGCGCTCGGCGATCGCCGCGACGACCCGCAGGCTGCCGCACTCGGCGAAGAGCGCCCAGAGCGGCTCGAACGTCTCCGATGCGGCCAGCGTCGCCTCCGCGTCCTCGCTCCCGGCCGTCCGAGCGATCCGGAGGGCGAGCCTCGGCAGCGTCCCGCCGATCACCGAGTACCAGGTCTCGCAGCCGGCGAGCAGCCCGGTCGCCGCCAGTGCATCCCCAGACACGCCGACCGCGACCGCCTCCGGCAGCTCGGCGCGGATCCCGCGGAGCCGAGCGACGGCACCGTCGAGACGGGCGGTGCTGTCGAGACGGGCGGTGCTGTCGAGACCGTCGATGCCGCTCCTGCCGTCCCCCGCTGCCGCGTCCGACGCCCCGCCGGGGTCCTCCAGCAGCGCGGTGCCGGGGATCTTGATCCCGGTGATCCGGGGCAGCTCGGCGATCCTGCCGTACAGGGCCGGGGTGAACGCGAAGCGCGTCGTGCCCGGATTGTCGTAGACGACGACCGGCAGACCGGTCCGCTCGCACACCGCACGGTACAGCTCGAACACCTCGTCCTCGGTGAGCGGCTGGTAGCTCATCGGCGCGAGCAGCACTCCCTGGGCGCCCGCATCCTCGGCCCGGGCCGCGTGCTCGAGCACCCACGAGGTGCGCAGCGCCCCGATCCCGACGATCACGGGAGTGCCGTCGGCATGCCGCACGGTCAGCCGAGCGATCTCCGCGCGCTCGGCGGCGTCGAGATACGCGTACGAGCCCGTCGAGCCGAGCGCCGTCACGGAGTCGACCCCCGCCGTCACGAGCCGCTCGACGAGACCGGCGAAGGCCCGCGCGTCGGGGCGGTCTCCGGAGAACGGGGTGAGCGGGAAGGCGCTCAGGCCCGCGAATGCGCGGTTCATGTGCCCGGCTCCGCCTGAGCCGCAGCGCCCGGGCGATGCTCCCGTCCGAGCAGCGGATCCCCGTAGACGCTCTGCACCTCCGCGATGACCACCCGGTATCGGCCGAGCCATTCCGTGTGCCGTCCCTTCGCCAGGCGATGGGTGTCCATGCCGACGAGCTCCTGCAGCGCCTCCATGCTCGCCCAGTAGTAGACCTCGGCGTGCAAGCCGGTCTCCGTGTTGTGCCAGGCCTCCTCCCCGAGGAAGCCCGGGATCCGCCGTGCGCGCGCAGCGATCTCGTCGTCGATGCGGTGGAACTCCGGGGTGAGATCGCCCGTCTCGAAGATGAAGGTCGAGCTGAAGCGCGGGCGCGGCGCTCCGCCGGCCGGGGGTCGGTGCGTGGTCATGCGTCGGTTTCCGTTCTCGGGTGGGCCTCGAGCCACGCGAGCACCTGCTGCGCGTGGGTATTGGGCGGGAAGATGGGGAAGAAGACGTGCTCGATCGTCCCGTCGACCACGATCAGGGTGAGTCGCGCGTGCAGTCGCGCGTGCCCCGATGCCGGGAACACGGGCAGCCCGAGCGCCTCGGCGAGCGCGAAGCCCTCGTCGGAGATCATCGGGAACGGCAGCCGCAACCGTGCGACCACCTCCGCCTGGTACGCGGGATCCTGGCTCGACATGCCGAACACGCGCGCGGCGCCCGCGTCCTGCAGCTGCGCGAAGTGGTCGCGGAAGTCGCATGCCTCGGTGGAACAGCCGCGGGCGCCGGGGATCGCATCCCAGCCCTCCGGCAGATCCGTCCCCGGTCGGCCGGTGAGGGGATAGAGATAGACGACCGTGCGCCCGGGGCCGAGCGCGCTGAAATCGACGGTGCCGCCGTCGCTCGTCGGCAGTCGCAGCGCGGGCAGGCGCAGCCCGGGCAGGTGATCCGCGGCGCCGTCGTCGGCGGGCACGGGGAGTCCGTCTGGCAGCACCGTGTAATCGGGCAGTGCGGTGTCGTCGGGGGCGCTGCGGTCGTCCGCCTGTCCGGCACCGGCATGCTCGGCACCCGCCTGTCCGGCGCCGGCCTCGAGCCGTTGCTGCAGGGCCGTGCGCCGCCGCGCGAGCTCCGCGATCGTCCGATCCAGCTCCGCGATCGCGTCGCGATACACGGCGAGGGAGCTCACGCACTCGTCTCCGTGCGCATGCCCGGCTTCGAGGCAGTCGAGGAAGGGCCTGGCGCGGGAGGGCGCGATCCCGAGTGCTCCGAGCTCCCGCACCTCCTGCACCGCGCGCAGCTGATCCTCCCCGAAGGTGCGGTAGCCGTTCGGCTCCCGCGGCGCCGAGATGAGCCCGAGCCGCTCGTAGTAGCGGACGGCCTTCACCGTCACCCCGGCCCGGGCGGCCAGCTCGCCGATGCGCATCCGAGTCTCCATGCCGTCCACGCTAAACCCTCCCCTGCGGGGCAGGGTCAAGCCGATCGCGCGGCCCGGGGCGGCTCGCCCGGGCGGGCGAATTCGCGAAGCGCGCGTCACGATTCGGGGCTGCGCCCGTTCCCCGTGATGGAGCACTCCCGGATCGGATTCCGGTGCCCCTCCCGGGATGCGGATCGCATCCATCGCCCGCGACGGAAGGACGAGGCAGACCATGAGCAGCGCAGCGACGACCCCGCGTCACGCGACCCGGAGGGAGGCGCCGCACGAGCAGACCGTCGCGGCGCCCGGGCCGGCCGAGGACCCCGGTGCCGTCAGGATCGGGCTCGACCCGCACGACGGTCGCCCGGTGCCGGCGCTGGTCGAACCGGCGCCCGCGGCGGACCTGCCCGAGGCGGCTCGCCGCCTCCTCGCGGGCTACGCGAGGTTCGCCGGCCGGGCCTCGCGCCGCGAATACTGGTGGGCCGTGCTGCTGCTCGCGCTGCTGCAGCTCCTCCCGTGCGCGATCGTGATCGTCGGGGTGCTGCGAGGCGCGGAGGGGGCGCCGCTCGTGGTGCTCGGCACCGGCGTGGCCGTCCTCCTCGGGCTCGTCTTCGCGCTGCCGGTGCTCGCCCTCAACTGGCGCCGCTTCCGGGACGCGGGGGCGCCCGCGCCGCTCGCGCTCGTGCTCCTGCTGCCCGGCGTCGGCCCCCTCGTCGCGGGCGCGATCGCGCTGAGCCCGGCGCGTGCGGAGCGGGCGGCCTAGCGTCTGGGCGCCGCCGTGCTCTCGCGCACGGCGAGGGTCGGCGCGACGAGCGCGACGGACGGCGGCGCGCCGGGGGCCTCGAGCCGCGCGTGCACCGCGGCGATCGCGAGCTCGGCCAGGCGCTCGGGATCGGGCCGCACGCTCGTCAGCCGCACGAAGGGGAGCGCGGCGGCCGTGCTGTCGTCGAATCCGATCACGGAGACGTCCTCCGGGACGCGCACCCCGGCGCGCACGAGAGTCTGCAGCACCCCGATCGCGCAGTGGTCGTTGTTGCACACCAGCGCGGTCGGCGCGGCGGACGTCCGGCCGGAAGCGCCGGCGACGGCGCCGCCGAGCCCCTCGTCCAGCAGCGATGCCGCCGCGCGGTACCCGCCCGCCTCGGTGTAGTCGCTCGGGACGATGCGGTCCCGCAGTCCGCGCTCGTGCATCGCGGCGCGGTAGCCGGAGATGCGCTCGGCGGCGTTCGGGCCCGTCTCCGGCCCGACGTATGCGATGCGCTCGTGGCCGAGGCGGGCGAGATGGTCGACCGCGAGGGCGATCCCCGCGGCGTTCTCGACGCCGACGCGATCGTGCGGCTCGTCCGAGGTCGGCCCGCCGAGGAGCAGCGCCGGAATCCCACCGGGCAGGCCGGAGAGGCGCTCGGCACCGATCCCGCCCGCGCCTTCGGCGTCGAGCGCGATGAGCGCCTCGATCCGCTGCCGCATGAGCTCGGCGAGCGCGGCCTCCTGCGGGCGGCTCGTGCCGATCGCGCCGAGGGCGAGCGTGTAGCCGCGCGCGGCGGCGCTGCGATAGAGCGCGTCGACGACGTCGAGCTCGAAGGGCTGTCGCATGGTGAACAGCACGCCGATCTGCCCGCTGCGCCGCCGGCGGAGCATCCGGGCGGAGTCGTCGGGGTGGTAGCCGAGTTCGCGCGCCGCCGCGAGGATCCGCTCCCGCGACGCCTCGCTCGCGCCCGGCGCGCCCCGCAGCACGATCGAGACGAGCTGGCGGGAGAGCCCGACCCGTTCGGCGACGTCTCGCATGGTCGGACGGCCCGAGCCGGCGTCCGGGCCCGAGCTGGCGTCCGGGCGCGAGCCCGCGTCCCGGCCCGCGCCGGACGCCCGGGTCGGCGCATCGTCTCGGGGGGTCACGAGACCATCGTGCCACGCGCGAGCGGGCAAGCGCGCCGGGCAGACTGCCCCCGGCGGCGCCCTTGACCTCGCGACGCACATGTGCATACAATTTGGACCGGTCCAAATCAACGGCGAAAGGGGCGGCGCATGCACGAGGAGCGCGATCGAGACGAACGGATCGACCGGGAGGCGCGGCGCGAGCGCGCGGCGCCGGACGGCGGCGCGCAGCGGCGGGGCTTCGGCCGCCACGGCCTGCTCATCGACGGCGCCTGGCGCGAGGCCTCGGACGGCGGGCGCGCCGAGATCCGATCCCCCTTCGACGGATCCGTGGTCGGCGAGGTGGCCGTCGCGACCGCCGTCGACGCCGACGCCGCGGTCGCAGCCGCCGTGCGGGGCGCCGCGCGCTGGCGGCGCACCCCGGCCCACGAGCGCGCCGCGATCCTGCTCCGCGCCGCGGAGCTCGCCGAGGCGCGTTCGGCGGAGCTCGCGGCGACGATCTCCGCCGAGAACGGCAAGCCGCTCGCCGAGGCGCTCGGTGAGGCGCGGCGCTCGGGCGCGATCATCCGTCTCGCGGCCCACGAGGGGACGCAGCTCTACGGCGACAGCCTCCCGGTCGACGCGAACCCCGGCACGGGACAGGACAAGGTGGGGTTCACGCTCCGTCAGCCCGTGGGGGTCGTCGTCGCCATCACCCCCTTCAACTACCCCGCGCTGCTCGTGCTGCACAAGGTCGGCCCGGCCCTCGCCTCGGGCAACGCGGTCGTCCTCAAGCCGGCGAGCGCCACCCCGCTCACGGCGATCGCCCTGGCGCGCGTCTTCGAGGAGGCCGGCCTGCCCGCGGGCGTGCTCTCGGTGCTCACGGGCTCCGGCGGGGTCCTCGGGGACGCGCTCGTGCAGGATCCGCGCGTGCGGAAGATCTCCTTCACCGGCTCCACGGGTGTGGGGGAGCGGATCTCGGCGCTCGCCGGCATCAAGAAGCTCTCCCTCGAGCTCGGCGCGTCCTCGCCCACGCTCGTCCTCCCGGGCGCGGATATCGAGCGCGCGGCGAGCGCCGTCGCCGCCGGCGGCTACGCCAATGCCGGGCAGGTCTGCATCTCCGTGCAGCGCGTCGTGGTGCACCGCGCCGTCGAAGCCGACTTCCTCGCCGCGCTGCAGCCGAAGGTCGAGGCGATCCGCATGGGCGACCCCTTCGCGGAGGGCACCGCGCTCGGCCCGCTCATCGCCCGCCGCGAGGCGGAGCGGGTCGAGCGCAGCATCTCGCGCGCCGTCGCGGACGGTGCGCGGCTCCTCACCGGCGGGGAGCGCGACGGGGCCTTCGTCTCGCCCGCGATCGTGACCGGGGTCGACACCCGGCACCCGCTCGCGCAGGAGGAGCTCTTCGGCCCCGCCGTCGCCGTCACCGCGGTAGATTCCTTCGACGCCGCGATCGACGCCGCGAACGGCACCCCATACGGGCTCGCCGCCGGGGTCTTCGGCGGCACCCTCGCCGAGGGCGTGCGCGCGATGCGCGAGATCGACGCGGGCAGCGTCCATCTCGGGTGGACGCCGCTGTGGCGCGCCGATCTCATGCCCTACGGGGGCTTCAAGGCGAGCGGTTACGGCAAGGAGGGCATCCGCTCGACCGTCGAGGAGATGACGGAGGTGAAGACCGTCATCCTGCACGGCTAGCACGGCACCCCTCCGCCCCCCCCAGATCAGCACAGCACGCACAGGAAGCACAGGAGCTCACCCATGACCCAGCACCCCGCCCCGCAATCGACCGCCGTGCCCGGCCCCTCCGGGCGGACGGTCCGGCTCACCGTCGCCCAGGCGATCGTCCGCTACATCGCCGCGCAGTACTCGCTCGCCGACGGCGTCCGCGAGCGCTTCGTCCCCGCCGCCCTCGGCATCTTCGGCCACGGCAACGTCGCCGGCCTCGGGCAGGCGCTCGCCGAGCACGCCGACGCCCTGCCCTTCGTGCAGGGGCGCAACGAGCAGGCGCTCGGGCACCTCGCCACCGGCTTCGCGCGGGCGGCGAAGCGCCGCCGCACGCTCGCGGTGACGGCGTCGATCGGCCCCGGCGCCACGAACCTCGTGACGGCGGCCGCCCTCGCCACCGTGAACCGCATCCCGCTGCTCCTCCTGCCCGGCGACACCTACGCGACCCGCCGCCAGGGGCCCGTGCTGCAGCAGCTCGACCTCCCCGGCACCCCCGACGTCACGGTGAATGACGCCTTTCGCCCGGTCTCCCGCTTCTTCGACCGCATCACCCGCCCCGAGCAGCTGCTCACGGCGCTGCCGCAGGCCTTCCGGGTGCTCGCGAATCCCGAGGAGACGGGCGCCGTGGTGCTCGCGCTGCCGCAGGACGTGCAGGCGCACGCCTTCGACTTCCCCGTCGAGCTCTTCGCCGAACGCGACTGGACGATCCGCCGCCGCGTCCCCGATGCGGCGGAGATCGCCCGGCTCGCCGAGCGCATCCGCGGCGCGGAGCGTCCGCTCGTCATCGCCGGCGGCGGCGTCGTCTACGCCGACGCGCAGGGCGTCCTCACCGAGCTCGGCCGCGGGACGGGGCTGCCCATCGCGGAGACCTTCGCCGGCAAGGGCGCGGTCACGGAGGACGGGCCGTGGAGCGTGTTCGGGATCGGGCTCGAGGGCGCGCCGACGACGAACCGCCTTGCGGAGCGCGCCGATCTCGTCGTGCACGTCGGCACCCGGCTCACCGATTTCGCGACCGCCTCCCAGTCGCTGTTCGCGGACCCGGGGGTGCGGTTCGCATCCATCAACATCGTGGAGCACGACGCCGTGAAGCAGGGCGCCGAGGCCGTGCTCGCCGACGCCCGCCTGGCGCTGGCGGCGCTCGCCGCAGAGCTCGGCGACTACCGGATCCCCGCGGCGTGGGCCGCGGATGTCGCGGGCGCCCGCGACGCGTGGCTCCCCGTGCGCGATGCGGCGACGGACCCGGATGCGCCGTTCCCGCTGGCGGATCACCCGGAGCTCCCGGTCACGGGCGCGACCCTCACGCAGGGCCAGCTCATCGGGTTGCTGCAGGAGCACGCCCGCCCGGGCGACACGATCGTGGCCGCTGCCGGGGGCCCGCCCGGCGATCTGCAGAAGGTGTGGGACGCGACGGGCGGCCGCGCCGCGCACCTTGAGTTCGGCTTCTCCTGCATGGGGTACGAGCTGCCGGCCGCGATGGGGGTGCGGCTCGCCGATCCGGATCCCGCGCACCGGGTCACGGCGCTCATCGGCGACGGCACCTTCGTGATGATGCCGACCGAGATCGTGACGGCGGCGCAGGAGGGCATCCCGTGCACTATCGTCGTCTCCGAGAACCACGGCTACCAGGTGATCCGGCGGCTGCAGATGTGGCGCACCGGCGAGCACTTCGCCAACGAGTTCCGCTACCGCGAGGCGGGCGGCTCGCTCGCCGGCTCGGACGCGGCCGGCCTCTCGGGCGACTATCTCCGGATCGACCTCGCGCAGATCGCGGCCGGCCTCGGCGCCGAGGTGCGCACCCCCGCGACGGCCGCGGAGGTGCGCGCGGCGCTCGCCGAGACCCGCGACGCGGCCGGTCCCGTCGTCATCGTCGTGCCCACGATCCCGCACGCCGACCTGCCCGCCTCCGAGGTGTGGTGGGACGTCTCGCCCGCCGAGGCCTGGGAGCGCGTCGACACCTCGGCGAAGCTCGCCGAGTACGGCGCGGGCCGCGCGCAGCAGCGGTGGCACGGATGAGCGCGCCGGCGTCCGACGGCGTGGCGGCCCCCTCGCCGCTCGCGCCCGGCCGCGCGCTGCGCGCCCGGCTCCGCGCGGGCGGGCCGACCGTCGGCACCTTCCTCGGGCTCGGCTCCGCGACCGCGGCGGAGGTGTGCGCCTCCGCCGGCCTCGACTGGGTGCTCGCCGACCTCGAGCACGGCGGGGGATCCGAGGCGCAGGTCGGCGCGATCGTCGCCGCGGTGGGCGGCTACGGCGCGGCCGCGCTCGTGCGCGTAGAGGAGCCGACGCGGATCCGGATCGGGCGGGTGCTCGACGCCGGGGCCGCCGGAGTCATGCTGCCCCGCGTCTCGAGCGCCGCGGAGGCCCGGGTCGCGCTCGGCCATCTCCGCTATCCGCCCGCGGGGGATCGCGGCGTCGCCACCTACAACCGCGCGGCCCGCTGGGGCGCCGAGGTCGACGCCCTCGACGCCGCCGACGCGCGCGCGGTCGGGATCGTGCAGATCGAGACCGTCGGCGCGCTCGCGGAGCTCGACGCGATCGCGGCGACCCCCGGCGCCGATGTCCTCTTCGTCGGCCCGCAGGATCTCAGCTACGCGCTCGGCGCCCCGCGCCGCTTCGACGCGCCGGAGTTCCAGGAGGCGCTCGGCGCGGTCGTCGCCGCCTGCCGCGCGCACGGCGCGGTCGCCGGGATCCTGACGAACGACCGCGCGGGCGCCGAGGCGTACCTCGCCCGCGGCTTCGGCTTCATCGCCATCGGCTCCGACGCCACCCTGCTCGCGGCGACGATGCGCGGGGCGATCCCGCCGGGTCTCGGGGGGAACGGGCGGTGAGCGACCGCCCCGTCGTCGTCGGGCTCGGCCCCGTCGATCCCGCGCTCGTGACCCCGTTCCTCCCCGCCGACGCCCGCTTCGTCGCCGATCCGGGGGACGCCGAGCTCGCGGCGGCCGAGGCGGCCATCGTGCGGGCCGCGGTCGACGTCGACCGCGCGCTGCTCGCCCGCATGCCCCGGCTGCGGGTCATCGCCCGCACGGGCGTCGGCGTCGAGCGCGTCGACGTCGCCGCCGCACGGGAGCGGGGCGTCGCCGTCGCCGTGACGCCCGGCAGCAACAGCCGCGCGGTCGCCGAGGGGGCCTTCGCGATGCTCGCCGCGCTCGTGAAACGGGTACCGCAGTCCCACGCGCACGTCGCCGGCGACCGCTGGGGCCGGGATCCCGTGCCGACGCCCGGCGACCTGCACGGCAGCACCCTCGCCGTGCTCGGCTACGGGCGCATCGGCCGGATCGTGGCGGGCTTCGGCGCGGCGTTCGGCATGCGCGTGCTCGTGCACGATCCCCACGTGCGGGCCGAGGCGCACGAGAACGTGACGCTCGCCGAGGCGGTGGCGCGCGCGGACGCGCTCACCCTGCACCTGCCGGGCGGCGGCGGGGAGCTGCTGCCGCTGCCGCTCCTGCGCACCGCGAGACCGGGGCTCGTGCTCGTCAACTGCGCCCGCGCCGGGCTCGTCTCGACCGGGACGCTCGAGGCCGCGCTGGCGGAGGGCGTGCTCGGCGGGATCGGCCTCGACGTGTTCGCCGCGGAGCCGGTGCGCGGGCATCCGCTCGCCGACGCGCCCGGGGTGCTGCTCAGCCCGCACACCTCCGGCCTGTCGGAGCAGGCGCTCCGCGAGACCTTCCGCATGGCGGCGGAAGCGGTGGCGGCTACGCTGGAGGGTCGTTATCCAACCTTTACCGTGGGTGATGCCTAACGGGCGAAGTTGCGGTACTGTAAACGCAGAGCGCAAGCTTTGTAACGACATTAGTTCAAAAAGCACGATGGAGTGAAACTATGTTGAAGTCACGTTTTGGCCGGTGGAGCAAGCTCGGACTCGCCGGAGTCGCGGCGACCGGAGCCCTCATGCTGGCGGCCTGCGGCAGCCCGGCGGGAGCGGGCGGCGGGGCCGCCGGCGGCGGCGGATCCGCCGTGGAAGAGGACGAGCTCAAGGTCGCCCTGGTCACTCACGCCGCCCCGGGCGACACCTTCTGGGACACGATCCGCGCCGGTGCCGAGGCCGCGGCCGAGCGCAACAACGTCGAACTGCTCTACAGCTCCGATCCCGACGGCGCGCGCCAGGCCCAGCTCGTCCAGCAGGCGGTCGATCAGGACGTCGACGGCATCGTCGTCACCCTCGCGAAGGCCGACGCCATGGCCGGCGAGGTGCAGAAGGCGGTCGACGCCGGCATCCCGGTCTTCAGCATCAACGCGGGCGAAGAGGCCTACAAGGACATGGGCGTGCTCGCGCACTTCGGTCAGAACGAGTTCATCGCCGGCCAGGCCGCGGCGGAGGAGTTCAACGAGGCCGGCGCCCAGAAGGCGATCTGCGTGATCCAGGAGCAGGGGCACGTCGGCCTCGAGTCCCGCTGCGAGGGCTTCGCCGACACCTTCGCCGGATCCTCGGAGGTGCTGTACGTCACGGGCACGGACATGACGAACGTCGCCTCGACGATCACATCGAAGCTCCAGACCAACGCCGATATCGACGCGGTGCTCACCCTCGGCGCCCCCTTCGCGATGACCGCGCTCGACGCGATCGCCGACGCCGGCTCGAGCGCGAAGCTGGCCACCACCGACCTCAACGCCGACGTCTACTCGGCGATCGGCGACGGGTCGATCCTCTTCGGCATCGATCAGCAGCCGTTCCTGCAGGGCTACGAGTCGGTCGAAGCGGTGCGCCTCTACGCCACGGGCGGATACGTGCTCGGCGGCGGACAGGCCGTGCTGACGGGCCCCGCGGTCGTCAACGCCGACAACCTCGACAGCGTCGCCGCGCAGTTCGAGGGCGCGGAGGACGCGGCCGACAGCGAGAGCTGATCGCCCGAGAGAGTTGAGTTCCATGTCTACAGCAACTGCTCCGAAGTTCGACGAGCGCATCGCTCGGGGGAACCTGTTCACCCGGTTCTTCACGAAGCCCGAGGCGGGGGCGACCGCGGCCGCCCTCGTGCTCGCGATCATGTTCGCGGTGGTCGCGCCGCAGTTCACGAAGCCGGATTCGATCGCGACGATCCTGTACGGGGCGTCGACGGTCGGGATCATGGCGGTGGGCGTCTCCCTGCTGATGATCGGCGGCGAGGTCGACCTGTCCGCCGGCGTCGGCGTGATCTCCGCGGCGCTGTCGTCCTCGCTCTTCATGTACTGGTTCGGCGGCAACGTGTGGGTCGGGGCGCTCATCGGCCTCGTGTTCTCGCTGCTCGTCGGGCTGCTGAACGGGTGGCTGCTGACGAAGACGAAACTCTCGAGCTTCATCATCACGCTGGCGACCTTCTTCATGCTGACGGGTCTGAACCTCGGCGTGACGCGGGCGCTCACGGGCGGCGTCGCCGCCCCGTCGATCGCGGCGTGGCCGGGCTTCGACTCGGCCGCCGCGGTCTTCGCCTCCGACATCCCGGTGTTCGGGGTGAAGGTGAAGATCACGGTGTTCTACTGGATCCTCCTCGTGATCATCGCGACCTGGATCCTGCAGCGCACCCGGATCGGCAACTGGATCTTCTCCTCGGGCGGCGCCCCGGATGCGGCCCGCGCCGTGGGCGTCCCCGTCGTGAAGACCAAGATCGGCCTGTACATGGGCGTCAGCTTCTGCGCGTGGCTGCTGGGCATGCACCAGCTGTTCGCGTTCAAGACGGTGCAGTCCGGCGAGGGCATCGGCAACGAGTTCCTGTACATCATCGCGGCGGTCGTGGGCGGCTGCCTGATGACCGGCGGGTACGGCTCGGCGATCGGCGGCGCCATCGGCGCGCTGATCTACGGCATGGCGCTCAAGGGCGTCGTGTACGCCGAGTGGAACCCCGACTGGCTGAAGTTCTTCCTGGGCGCGATGCTCCTGGGGGCGACGGTCCTGAACTTCACGCTGCAGCGCCGCGCTGCGAGGGGAGGCAAGAAATGAACGCCACGGTGACGGCCGAGTCGGCCTCGGGGGCGGCGGTGCTCGAGCAGCCGCTCGTCGAGCTGCGGGACGCCGAGAAGCGCTACGGGAACATCATCGCCCTGCGCGATGTGAGTCTGAAGGTGGGCGCCGGCGAGGTGATGTGCGTGCTCGGCGACAACGGCGCCGGGAAGTCCACGCTCATCAAGATCATCGCGGGGCTGCACCAGCACACGGCGGGCGAGTACCTCGTCGAGGGCGAGCCCGTGAAGTTCAACTCGCCGCGCGAGGCGCTCAACCGCGGGATCGCGACCGTGTACCAGGATCTCGCGGTCGCCCCGCTCATGCCGGTGTGGCGCAACTTCTTCCTCGGCTCCGAGCAGACGAAGGGGTGGGGGCCGTTCAAGCGCCTCGACGTCGACTTCATGAAGCGGACGGCGAAGAAGGAGCTGCTCGACATGGGCATCGACCTGCGCGACGTCGACCAGCCGATCGGCACGCTCTCGGGCGGTGAGCGGCAGTGCGTCGCGATCGCGCGCGCCGTGTACTTCGGGGCGAAGGTGCTCATCCTCGACGAGCCGACGGCGGCCCTCGGCGTGAAGCAGTCGGGCGTCGTGCTCCGCTACATCATCCAGGCGCGGGATCGCGGCCTCGGGGTGATCTTCATCACCCACAACCCGCACCACGCGTACCCGGTGGGGGATCGCTTCCTGCTGCTCAAGCGCGGGCAGTCGATCGGCTACCACGAGAAGTCGGGGATCACGCTCGAGGAGCTCACGGGCCTCATGGCCGGCGGCGCCGAGCTCGAGCAGCTCGTGCACGAGCTGCGGAACGTCGGCACCTCGACGGACACCGTGCGCACCATCCGCGACGAGATCCAGGACGACTCGGCCGCGGGCGTGGGCCGGGTGTCCGTGACCGAGGCGGTCGGCGTCATCCCCGGCGAATACCCGGACGATGCGGAGGACGGGGACGACGCGGAGGACGGCCGCCGGTAGCGGCGCCGGACCCCCGGAACTCCGAGACCCTGCGAGATCCCCCGGGCGCCACGAAGTCACCCAGGCACTACGAAGTCACCGAGGCCCTGCGTTCTGCACCGTCAGCAACGCAGGGCCTCGGTGACTTCGTGGGGTTTCGTGGGGTTTCGGTGGGCTTCGGCGGGGCGGGGGCGGATCGGCGCCTGCCCGCCGCGCCGGGCGCCGCTTGACACCCGCTCGCGCATGTACTTACAATTTGGACCGGTCCATTTTCTGGGGGCGTCAGCGTCGACGCGTCGCACCCGGCGGGCCCGGACCAGGGAAGCGGTGCCCGGCACCACGACGGAAGCGAACGACCATGCGCACTCTTGCAGACGGCACCACCGAGATCGGAGTCGGCCTCATCAGCGTCGGATGGATGGGCCAGCTGCACAGCCGCGCGTACGCGAACCTGCGCTACGCCTACGCCGACCTCGGCATCCGCCCCCGCCTCGTCCACGCCGCCGATCCGGCCCCCGCACGCGCGGAGGAGGCGGTGCAGGTGCTCGGCTACGCGCGCGCCTCCGCCGACTACCACGAGGTGCTCGCCGATCCCGAGGTCGACGTGGTCTCCATCTGCGCCCCGAACTTCCTGCACGCCGAGATCGGGATCGCCGCCGCGCGGGCCGGCAAGCACTTCTGGATCGAGAAGCCCGTCGGCCGCGGCGAGGACGAGACGCGCGCGGTCGCCGAGGCTGCGGCCGAGGCCGGCGTCGTCAGCTCGATCGGCTTCAACTACCGGCACGCGCCCGCCGTCGAGTACCTCCGCGAACTCGTCGCCTCCGGCCGTCTCGGCCGCATCACGAACGTGCGCGGCCAGATGTTCGCCGACTACTCGGCCGACCCCCGCGGCGCCCTCTCCTGGCGCTTCGTCCGCGGGCTCGCCGGCAACGGCGTGCTCGGGGACCTCATGGGGCACCTCGTGGACCTCGTGCAGTACGCGCTCGGCCCGATCGCCGAGGTCAGCGCCGTCGCCTCCACCGTCTACACGGAGCGCCCCGAGCTCCCCATGGGCACCGGGACGCACTTCGCCGTCATCGAGGACGGCGAGATGAAGCCGGTGGAGAACGAGGACTACGCCGGCATGCTCGTGCGCCTCGCGGACGATGCGACGGCCGCGGGCGCCGTCGGCACCCTCGAGGCCTCGCGCGTCGCGGTCGGCCCGCGCGCCAGCTACGGCATCGAGGTCTACGGCACGGCGGGCTCGGCCCACTGGGACTTCGAACGGCTCAACGAGCTGCACCTCTCGGGCGGTCTCGGCGCCGAGGATCAGGGCTACACCCGCATCATGGCCCGCCCGGGCATGGGGGACTTCGGCCGCTTCCAGCCGGGGGCGGGCACCTCGATGGGCTACGACGACCTCAAGGTGATCGAGGCCAAGAAGTTCCTGCAGGCCGTGCTCGGCCGCGAGTCCCTGAACTCGAACATCCAGGACGCGCTCTCCGCCGCCCAGGTCGTCACCGCCGCCGAGCGCTCCGCCGAGTCGCGGGCGTGGGAGGCGAGCGCCCCCGTCGCCGGCACGACCGCGGCGATCCGATCCTGAGCGTACGGACCACCCCAGCCCCCCGGCCGGCACCCCCGGCCCGACCCCGAACGAAGGAGTTCATATGACCCCGCGCATCGCCTCCGCCCCGATCAGCTGGGGCGTCATCGAGGTCCCCGAATGGGGCCTGCAGCTCGACCGGGAGCGCGTGCTCTCCGAGATGGTCTCGCTCGGGATCACCGCCACCGAGTTCGGCCCGGAGGGCTTCCTCCCGGACGCGCCGGCCGAGCGGGCCGCGGCGCTCGCCGAGGCCGGGCTCGAAGCCGTCGGCGGGTTCTTCCCGATCGTGCTCCACCGGGAGGAGGCGGATCCGCTCCCCGCGATCGAGCGCGAGCTCCGCGCCTATTCCGCCGCCGGCGCGGGCACGCTGGTGCTCTCCGCCGTCACCGGCGCCGCCGGCTACGACGGCGCGGCCGAGCTGAGCGACGCGGAATGGCGGACGCTGCTCGCGAATCTGGATCGCGCGCTCGACGCGGCCGCGGCGGCCGGGGTCGTCGCCGTGCTGCATCCGCACCTCGGCACCGTCGTCGAATCCCCCGAGGCGGTCGAGCGGGTGGTCGCGGGCTCGCGCATCGGCCTCTGCCTCGACACGGGGCACTACACCCTCGGCGGCGGCGACGCGGTCGCGTTCGTGCGACGGCACGCCGGACGCATCGTGCACGCCCATCTCAAGGACGTGAGCCTGGAGGTGGCCGGCCGCGTGCGCGCGGGCGAGATCGACTACCGCGAGGGCGTGCGGCAGGGCATGTACCGCGCGCTCGGATCCGGCGACGCGCGCATCGCCGAGATCCTCGCCGCGCTGCGGGACGCCGGGTACGCCGGCTGGTTCGTGCTCGAGCAGGACGCGGTGGTGGAGGACGAGGCGGGCGCCGCGCGCGCCTTCGCCGACGCGCGGCGCAGCGTGGCGTTCATCCGCGAGGCGGTCGCAGCGTGAGCGCATCGCCGCACGCGGAGGCCGCTCCGCTCCGGATCGGCATGCTCGGCGCCTCCCGGATCGCGGAGCTCGCGATCCTGGAGGCGAGCGCGGCGACGGGCGAGATCCTCGCCGCGGTCGCGGCTCGCGACCCCGAGCGCGCCCGCGCCTACGCCGCGGAGCACGGATTCGCCCGCGTGCACGAGGACTACGGGGCGCTACTCGCCGACGACTCCCTCGACCTCGTCTACATCGGCCTGCCCAACGGGCTCCACGCCGAGTGGACGGCCCGCGCCCTCGACGCGGGCCGCAACGTGCTCGTGGAGAAGCCGTTCGCGGCGAACCTCGCGGAGTTCGACCGGGTCGCGGCGCGGCTCGAGGCCGCCGAGGGGTGGGCGTGGGAGGCGTTCCACTACGCCGACCACCCCGCGCTCGCCCGCCTCATCGCGATCGTGCGCGACGGCGGCATCGGGCGGCTGCGCCAGATCGAGGTGCGCATGGAGATGCCGGCGCCGCCCGCGAGCGATCCGCGCTGGAGCTTCGACCTCGCCGGCGGCGCGATGATGGATCTCGGCTGCTACGCCCTCAACGTGCTGCTGCTGCTCGGGGAGGAGCTGGGCGCGGATCCGACCCCCGCGATCCCGCAGCTGCGCAGCGCCCGTGCCGTGCCGTACGCCCCGGATCCCCGCGTCGACGCGACCGTCGAGGCCGAGCTCTCGCTCGCCGGCATCCCGGTCGATCTCCGCACGAGCATGGAGAGCGACGGCTGGGATTTCTCCCTGCGGCTCGTCGGCGACACCGGCGAGGTGCTGCTGCCCAACTTCGTGAAGCCGCAGGAGGACGGCCGGCTCATCGTCCGCGGCGGCGGCGCGGGCGCGGGCGCTGCGGAAGCGGCCGGCGGTGCCGCCGAGCGGGTGGAGCGGGTCAGCGGCACCTCGTCCTACGCCTTCCAGCTGCGGCGCATCCGCGCGGCCGTGCGGGGCGGCGAGCGCGCGACCGCGCTGCTCGCGCGCTCGCGCCGCACGATGGCGCTGATCGATGAGATCTCCCTGGCGAGCGGGCTGCCGCTGCGACCCGGGCGGCTCGCGGACTGACCCGCGGTATGTGCAGGACATCGGAGGGGAACCTCCCGGACGAAGGAGACGGCATGCAGGCGCTGATGCAGGACAGGGTGGTGCTGGTGACGGGCGGCACGCAGGGACTCGGGCGCGCGATCGCCGAGGCGGCCGCCCGCGAGGGCGCGAGCGGCATCGCGATCGTCGGGCGGAACCCCGAGAAGGCGGAGGTCGCGCTCGCGGCGATCCGTGCCGCGGCAGCGGGATCCGCGGACTGCGACGCCATCGCGATCATCGCCGATCTCGGCGCGGCCGGCGCGGCCGAGCGCGCCGTCGCCGAGACGGTCGCGCGCTTCGGCCGCATCGACAGCCTCGTCAACGCCGCCGGCGCGACGAGCCGGGGCACGCTCCTCGACACGACGCGCGAACTGCTCGAGGAGCACCTGACCCTCAACATCACGGCGCCGTTCATGACCATGCAGGGCGCCGTGGCCGACATGACCGCGCGGCGGGCGCCCGGCACGATCCTGAACATCATCAGCATGTCGATGCACGGCGGCCAGCCCTACCTCGCCCCTACGTGGCCTCGAAGGCGGGACTCGCGGGGCTGACGAAGAACGCGGCGTTCGCGCACCGCTTCGATCGGATCCGGATCAACGGCCTGAACATCGGGTGGACGGCGACGCCCGGCGAGGCCGTCACCCAGCAGACCTTCCACGACGCGGCGCCGGACTGGCTCGCCGAGGCATCGGCCGCGCAGCCGATGGGCAAGCTCGGGCAGCCCGACGAGATCGCCGACGCGGTGGTCTTCCTGCTCAGCGACCGCAGCGGCGTCGTCACCGGATCGATCATCGACTGGGATCAGAACGTCCCGGGCGCCTACGACCAGTAGCCCGCGCCGCATCCCGCACCACCTCCCACCATTCCCACGCACCAGACACAGGAGCGCACTATGAGAATCGGCATCATCGGCACCGGCGTCATGGGCGCCTTCCACGTCGGCCTGCTGCACGAGCAGGTCTCCGGGGCGACCGTCGTCGCGGTCGCGGACCCCGCGATCGACCGCGCGGAGGCCGTCGTCGCCGCGATCCCGGGAGCCCGCGCCTTCGCCGACGCGCAGGAGCTCATCGCCGACCCCGAGGTCGAAGCGGTGCTCATCGCCTCGCCCGACTCCCTGCACGCCGAGCAGACCCTCGCCTGCATCGCCGCCGGGAAGCCGACGCTCTGCGAGAAGCCGCTGTCGTACTCCGTGGCCGATGCCGAGCGCGTCGTCGCCGCGCACCGGGAGAAGGTGGGCGACGGGATCCCGCTCGTGCACCAGGGCTTCATGCGCCGCTTCGATCCCGGGTACGTCGAGCAGAAGCGGGCCGTCGATTCCGGCGCGCACGGCCGCCCCGTCATGGTGCACTCGATCGGCCGCGGCATGGCGACCGGCCCCGGCGCCACCGACGAGACGGTGATCTACAACTCCGCGATCCACGACATCGACGTGGTGCCGTGGCTGCTCGGCTCGCCGGTCACCGCGGTGAGCTGGCACGCCCCCGAGACGCCGAGCGGGCAGCACCCCGAGCTGCGCGAGCCCTTCCTCCTGCTGCTGCGCACCGCCGACGGGGCGCTCTCGACGGTGGAGAACTCGCTCAACGCGCGCTACGGCTACGACATGCGCTCCGAGGTGCTCTGCGAGACGGGCACCGTCGCGATCACGGAACCGCATCGCGTCGTCACGGGATCGGCGCTCGCCGCGAGCACGCCGATCCCGGCGGATTTCCGGCCGCGCTTCGCCGAGGCCTACCGGCTCGAGCTGCAGGAGTGGGTGACGGCGCTGAACGAGGGCCGGGCGCCGACGCTCGCCACCGTCGAGGACGGCGCGCAGGCCACCCGCGTCGCGGCGGCCGCGGTCGCCTCCATGCGCGCCGGCGGCGCCTTCGTGGCGGTCGGGGACGCGCGATGAGCGTCCCCGTGCTGCCGCAGCCGCAGCTGCCCGATCCCCGCACCGGACCGTCCCTGCGCTGGGCGATCCTCGGCAGCGGCTGGATCGCCGCGCAGTTCGTGCGCTCGCTGCGGGAGCACACGAACCAGCGCGTCGTCGCGGTCGGTTCGCGCAGCCTCGCCCGCGCCGAGGCGTTCGCCGCCGAGCACGGCATCGCGCACGCCTACGGCTCCTACGAGGAGCTCGTCGCGAGCGACATCGACGTCGTCTACGTCGCCACCGGGCACCTCGACCACTTCGCGCACGCCGCGCTCGCGCTCGAGGCGGGCAGGCCCGTGCTCGTGGAGAAGCCGATGACGCCGCGTCTCGCCGAGACCCGAGCGCTCGCGGCGCTCGCCCGGGCTCGGGGGCTCTTCGCGATGGAGGCCGTGTGGACGGTGACGCTGCCGCGCTACGCGGTGATCCGCCAGATCCTCGAGCAGGGGATGCTCGGCGACGTGGTCGAGGTGCAGGCGAATCTCGGCGAGCGCCTCGTCGACCACCACCGCGCGATGGACCCGGCGCAGGGCGGCGGCGTGATGAACGACCTCGGCTCGTACACGCTCATGTTCGCGAACGAGATCATCCCGGGGCTCCGGGTGCGGGCGGCGCACGGCCGCCGCCACGCCCTGCCGGGTGCGGCCGGCCCCGGTGCGATCGGCGAGTTCCACGCGCTGCTCGGCGACGACGGGGATCGCCTCGCCACGGTCAGCGCCTCGATGCTCGCGGACACCCCGACCACGGCCTACGTGGCGGGCACCGAGGCGACGCTGATCCTCGAGGCGCCCTTCTACCAGCCGGGTCCCGTCGTCGTGCGCTTCCACGGCGATGCGGCGCGGACGGGCGTCCCCGCGGGCACGGAGCTGCGCGTCGACGAGCCGGCGCTCGCGCACGACCAGCTCTTCTGGGAGGCGCTCGAGGTCGCCCGGTGCATCGACGCCGGGCTCACCGAGTCGCCGCTGCGTCCGCTGGATCGCTCGATCGAGACGATCGCGCTCGTGGAGGAGGCGCGTGCGGCGATGGGGGATCCGCTGCCCGCGGCGTGAACGCGGCGAGGACGCGGTCGACGTGGGCCGCGACCGCGGCGTCGAGCGGCGCCGGATCGAGACCCAGGAGGCGCCGCCGGTGCGGTTCGCCGAGGAGCGCCGCGAAGAGGATCGCCGCGCGCTCGGCGGGTGGTGCCGGCGCGTCCGGCGGCACCGCCGCCTCGGACAGCAGCGCGGCGAGGCGCTCCTGCGCCTGCGCGGGGCCGGCGGCGTAGAACGCGGCCGCGAGCTCCGGATCGCGCGCGGCCGCGGCGATGACGGCGCGGTGGACGCCGACGGCCTCGTCGCTCAGCAGCTGCGCGACGAGGTCGCGCGCGGCGTCCTCGAGCCGCTCGGGCCGGGGCGGGTCGTCGAGGGTGCCGTGCAGCCGCTGCATCGCCGCGCGCACGAGCCCCGCGCGGTCGCCGAAGTCGGCGTAGAGCGTGCGCTTGGCGACCCGGGTCTCGGCGGCCAGGCGGTCGAAGGTCACCGCGTCCCAGCCCTCGGCGACGAGCAGCTGGGCGACGGCCCGCGCGACGCGGAGCCGCCGGGATGCGCGCTCCGCGGCGGTGGGGCGTCCCCGTTTCACGGTCATGGGAGTATCGTAGCCGAATAATGCTACGCAATCGTTTCATTCAGGAGGCCGCCGTGACCATGGAGATCCATCACATCGCGATCGAGGACGACTGGGAGATGAGCCGCGGCTTCGGCGAGTACGAGGTCGCCACCCGCGGCACGCACCTCGATGACGTCGGCTACCTCCACGCGACGACCGCCGCGGGCGTCGAGGCCGTGCTCCGCGCCCGGTACGCGGATCTCGCGCTGCCGCTGCTCGACATCGTGATCCGCGTCGAGGCGCTCGAGGCGGCCGGCGTGCCCGTGGAGTGGCACGACGGCCGCCCGCGCATCATGGGCGCGCTGCCGATGTCGCGCGAGGTCATCGCCTCGGAGGAGCGGATCGCACGGCACCTCACGCCAGGAGCTGCGCCGCGAGCCGGAGCAGCTGCGGTTCGGAGCCCGCGCGGCCGATGAGCTGCACGCCGATCCCGAGCCCCTCCGCCGCGGGAACGACGACCGCGGGGACGCCCGCGACGTTGACCATCGAGGTGTACGGCGCCCACTCGCACTGCAGCCGGTAGTCCTCGTCGGGGTCGAGCGCGGTGAACGCGCCGACGCGCGGAGCGGGCATGGCGAGTCCCGGGGTGAGCACCGCGTCGAAGGCGCCCCAGCGCTCGCGGACCGCGGCGGCGAAGGCGCGCAGCACGGCGCCGGCCGCGTCCTGCTCCGCGGGATCGCGCGCGAGCGCGCGCTCCCGGAACCTCCGGGTGAGCGGCATGAGCCGCTCCGCCGCGCCGCGCGCGAGGCGGAGCCGGGCGAGTCCGGCGGTCCAGGCCGTCAGGAAGGCCTCGGGGTACCGCGGATCGTAGCGGAACTCGGCGGGTTCGACCCGATGGCCGAGCTCCGCGAGCCGCTCGGCCGCGGCCGCGTGCGCGCGGCGCGCGGCGGCCGAGAGCGGCACGGGGAAGGCGGCGGCGAAGGGCGAGTCGGCGCTGACGGCGATGCGGAGCCCCGACGCCGAGTCCGCCGTCCGCACGGCGCGCAGCGCGGGCTCCGTCGTGGCGCCGCGCTGGGCGTCGAAGAGCAGCGCGGCGTCCCGCGGGGTGCGCGCGATGGGCCCGCTCACCGTCATCCGCGGGGCGCCGTGCTCGTCGTGCGGCCCGCCGCGCGCCGGAAGATCGCCGGGGATCGCGCCGAGGCCGGGCTTCAGGCCGACGAGCCCGCAGGCGAGCGCGGGGATGCGGATCGACCCGCCGCCGTCGCTGCCCGGTCCGAACGGCAGCAGCCCCGCCGCCACCGCCGCGGCGCTGCCGCCCGAGGAGCCGCCGGCGGTGCGCTCGGGATCGAGCGGATTGCGCGCGGGCGGCGCGATCGCGTTCTCCGAGTACGCGGTGAGCCCGAGCTCGGGCACCTGCGTCTTCGCGAGCGGGATCCCGCCGCTCGCGCGCAGGATCGCGACGCCGGGGGCGTCGGCGGCCGCCACCGGGTGGCGCATCGCCGCGCTGCCGTGGGTCGTGGGGAGCCCGGCGACGTCGACGAGGTCCTTCACCGCGAAGGGGACGCCGTGCAGGCGCGGCAGCGCCGCCGCGCGCTCCGAGGCGGGGAGTGCGGCGAGGCGCTCGTCGGCCGCCCGGGCCGCCTCGAGCGCGCGCTCGGCCGCGACCGAGACGACGGCGCCGAGTCCCGCGCGCGCGGCGAGGCGCTCGAGCGCGTCGGACACGGCCTCCCGCGCCGACATCTCACCGGCGCGGAGCGCGTCGCGCAGCTCCTCCGCCGTCCCCGGGAATCCGCGCGCCTCCTGCATGGTTCCAGGGTAGGCGCGCGGGCCGCCCGCCGCGGAGCCGCTCCGGCCGTGTTGCGAACCGTTCTCACGAGAGTTAGGATGATTCCCGTTCTCATTTAGAAAGCGTGCAATGACTCCGAAGCCCCGTTCCCCGAAACTCCTCGCCCTGGCCGGCGCGGCCGCCGCCGCGCTCCTCGCCCTCACCTCCTGCAGCTCGGCGGGCGCGAGCGGCGGAGACGGAGGCGGCGGCGACGGCGACGGCCTCAAGGTCGTCGCGACGACGACGCAGCTCACGGACTTCGCGAGGGAACTCGGCGGCGACGACATCGCGCTCACCGGGCTGCTGCAGGCCGGCGCGTCGGCGCACCACTTCGATCCGAGCCCCGCGGACCTCCTGGCGCTCGGCGAGGCGGATGTGCTCATCGTCAACGGCGCCGGACTCGAGACCTTCGTCGACGACGCGGTGGAGTCGTCGGGCTTCGACGGCGAGATCATCACCGCGGCCGACGGCATCGACCTCGACGCGGCGCGGGCCGTGACCGCCGAGGGAGGCGGGGCCGCGGACGAGCACGAGGATCACGATCACGCGGAGCACGATGATCACGAGGCCGAGGCCGAGGCCGAGGCCGAAGACGCGCACGACGACCACGATCACGCGGAGCACGACCACGATCACGGCGACCTGAACCCGCACATCTGGACCTCCCCGGCGAACGCCGAGGGCATGGTCGCCGAGATCGCCGACGGCCTCGCCGCCGCGGATCCCGCGCACGCCGACGCCTACGCGGAGCGCGCCGAGGCCTACACCGCCAGGCTCGCCGAGCTCGACGACTGGGTCGCCGCCCAGTTCGACCGCGTCCCGGCCGCGGAACGCGTGCTCGTGAGCGGGCACGACTCGCTCCGCTACTACCTGCACGACTACGGGATCGCCTTCGCCGGGTCGATCCTGCCGAGCTTCGAGGACAACGCGGAGCCGAGCGCCGCCGATATCGACGCCCTCGTGGCCGAGATCGAGGCGCAGGGGGTCCGGGCGATCTTCGTGGAGTCCTCGATGAGCCCGAAGCTCGCGCAGACGATCGCGGAGGAGGCCGGGGTCGAGGTCGTCGACGCCGAGACCCTCTACGCGGACTCCCTCGGCGCCGCCGACAGCGACGGCGCCACCTACCTGGACGCCACCGTGCACAACACCCGGGTGATCCTCGAGGCCTGGGGCGCGCAGGCGGACCCGGTCCCCGATAGTCTGCAGGGATGACGGCCGCACTCGAACTGCACGACGCGGCGTTCGGCTACGACGGCGTCGCCCGGGTCGAGGGGCTGAGCCTCGAGGTGCCGTGCGGAGCGGCGGTCGCGCTCATCGGGCCGAACGGCTCGGGGAAGTCGACGCTGCTGCGGGGCATCCTGGGCCTCGCGGAGCGCACGGCCGGCACGGTGCGCGTGCTCGGGGAGGCCCCGGAGCGCGCGAGGCGACGCATCGGTTCGCTGCCGCAGGCCGACACCCGGGACGCGACGCTCCCCATCACGCTCCGGCAGGCCGTGACGATGGGCCTGTACCGCTCCCGCGGCGCGCTCGCCCCCATCGGCCGCTCCGGCCGCGCCGCGGTCGCCGCGGCGCTCGAGCGGGTCGGTCTCGCGGAGCTCGCGGCCCGGCGCTTCGGCGAGCTCTCCGGCGGGCAGCAGCAGCGCGGGATCCTGGCGCGCGCGCTCGTTTCCGACCCGCAGCTCCTGCTGCTCGACGAGCCCTTCAACGGCCTCGACCGCGAGAACCGAGAAGTGCTGCTGCGGCTCGTCGGCGAGCTGCGGGCCGAAGGGCGCACGATCGTCGTGTCGACCCACGACCTGGAGATCGCCCAGGAGGCCTGCTCGCACGTGCTGCTGCTCGCGAGCGGGCACCGACCCGGCCAGCCGGGCCACCCCGCCGCCTTCGGCCCGCTCGACGCGGCGCTCACGCTCGACGCCGTGCAGCACGCCTTCCAGGGCACCACCGTGGAGCTCGACCACCACACCGTGACCACCACGCGGGAGACGGAGTGACGCCCGAACTGCTGCACGCCGTGTCGCCCGTCGAGGCCTTCGCGCTGCCGTTCATGTGGCGCGGGCTCGTGACGGTGGCGATCCTGGCGGTCGCGGCGGGCGTCGTCGGCCTCTTCATCAGCTTCCGCGAGCTCGAGTTCGTGAGCGACGGTCTCGTCCACTCCGTGTTCCCCGGCCTCGTGGTCGGGGCGGCGGTCGGCGGGACGGCGGGGCTGCTCCCGGGCGCGGCGATCTCCGCGGTGCTCGCCGCCGTGCTCTTCACGGTCATCGAGCACCGCGGCGGGGTCGGCGCCGATGCCGCGATCGCGGTCGTGCTCACCGGGCTGTTCAGCCTCGGCGTGGTGCTCGTCTCCCGGCAGGAGGGGTACGTCTCGCAGCTGCAGGAGCTGCTCTTCGGCCGGCTGCTCACCGTCACGGACGCGCAGCTCTGGCAGATCCTCGTCGTCGCACTCGCGGCCGTCGGCATCGTGGGCGTCACCTGGCGGGCGCAGCTCTTCCGCGCCTTCGACGCCGCCGGCGCCGAGGCCGCGGGGTTCCGCGTGCTCCGCGCCGATCTCGCGCTCGGCGTCGCGGTCGCCCTGCTCGTCGTCGCGGGCGTCCAGGCACTCGGCGTGCTCATGGTCATCGCGCTGCTCACGGTGCCGATGGCCGCCGCCCGCCTCGTGAGCCGCCGCTTCGGCGCGCTCATCCCGCTCGCGATCCTGCTCCCGCTCGCGGCGGGCGCGCTCGGGCTCTGGCTGTCCTTCGCGTGGTCGGTCGGCGCCGGGGCGACGGTGTCGCCCGGCGCGGTCGTCGTGCTCCTCCTCGTCGCCGGCTACGTGCTCGCCGCGCTCGCGCGCCGGATCGCGGGGGCGCTGCGCCGCCGGAGGACCGCATGAGCTACTTCGCCCTCGCCGCGCTCGAGCTCGCGCTCCTCGGCCTGCTCTCCGCCGTCGCGGGCACGCTCATCGTGCTGCGCCGGCGCTCGTTCTTCGCCGTGGCGCTCAGCCACGCGACCTTCCCCGGCGGCGTCGCCTTCGCCATCCTCGGCTGGAACCTGCTCATCGGCCAGGCGCTCTTCGCGCTCCTGCTGGTGCTCGCCATGACGCTGCTCGCGCGCATCCCCGGGCAGGGGCGCCAGGTGACGAGCGGCGTCGTGCTGTCCTTCGGCTTCGCCCTCGGCACGCTGCTCGCGGCGCTCACGCCGGGGCTCGGCGTGCCCGTCGAGGCCCTGCTCGTGGGCTCGCCCCTCGGCGTCTCCCCGAGCGACGTCGCCGCCACCGCGATCGTGCTCGTCGTGACGCTCCTCGTGGCGGCGGTCTTCGGCCGCCGGATCCTGTTCCACACCTTCGACCCGGTCGGGTACGCGGCCTCCGGCTTCCGCGTGTGGCCGATCGAGCTCGCCGTGACCGGCGCGATCGCCGCCGCCGTCGTCGTCGCGATGCCGGCCGTCGGCGCGATCCTCGGCGTCGCCGTGCTCATCGCCCCGGCCGCCGCGGCACGGGTGCTCGCGCCGCGGCTGGCCTGGATCCCGCCGCTGGCGGCCCTCATCGGCGTCGCCGGCGGGCTCATTGGGCTGTGGGCCTCGCGCGAGTTCGGGATCGCGGCCGGCGGCTCCGTCGGCGTCGTGCTCACGGGCATGTTCGTGCTGGCGCTCGCCGGGCGATGGCTCGCCCGCGCGCTGCGCCCGCGGCGACGTGCGCCCGTGGCGAACCCGCGCGCGGAGGAGGAATTCCGGGAACTTCGCTACGGTTGAGGCAGAGCGAGGCGGACGAGCGAGCGGGAGGTGCGAGGTGCAGCCGAAGCGGAATACCTGGCAGCGCGAGGCGGTGCGATCGGCGCTCGCGGAGCGCGAGGGCTTCGTGAGCGCGCAGGAACTGCACCAGGCGCTGCGCGACGGCGGCTCGACGATCGGTCTCGCGACCGTCTACCGCGCGCTCGGCGGCCTCGCCGACAGCGGCGAGGCCGACTCCCTGCAGTCGCCCGACGGCGAGAACCTCTTCCGCTCGTGCGAGACCCCGACGCACCACCATCACCTCATCTGCCGCAGCTGCGGGGCGACGCGCGAGCTCTCCGCCGCGGTCGTCGAGGAGTGGACGCGCCGCGTCGGCGCCGAGCACGGCTTCACCGAGATCGAGCACGTCGTCGATCTCTTCGGGATCTGCGCGGACTGCCGCGCCTGAGCGCGCGCTCGTATCGCCTGAGCGCGCGCGTGTCGCCTCAACGCGCTCCCGTATCGCCCGAGCGTCTCCTGGGTGACAGCTCGGTAACAATGCTTGCCGTGAAATGGGCGCACTGAGCCTGAGCTCTGACACATCTTCGTGAATGCCAGGGCGAAGTGCTCGTTGATCAGGACTTTACGGAAACACTAGTGGCTTTCGTCGATTCCGCACAAGGTCTGGTCAGCCAGCGGTCCGCCCCGCTACGATCCCGGGTATGACACCAGCTGAAGCGACGCAGCCCGGGGCGACGACGCCCGGCACGGCGAAGACCACCGCGGTCAGAGTGGTCCGCGACGACCGCGAACCCCTCGTCGTGGTCGAAGGCGTGAACAAGCACTACGGCGAGCTCCACGTGCTCAACGACATCAACACGCAGGTGGGCCGCGGCGAGGTCGTCGTGGTCCTCGGGCCCTCCGGCTCGGGCAAATCGACGCTCTGCCGCGCGATCAACCGCCTCGAGACCATCGACTCCGGCACCATCACGATTGACGGGCAGCCGCTCCCCGAGGAGGGCAAGGGGCTCGCGAAGCTGCGGGCCGACGTGGGCATGGTGTTCCAGTCCTTCAACCTCTTCGCGCACAAGACGATCCTCGAGAACGTCACCCTCGGGCCGATCAAGGTCCGCGGGATGTCCCGGAAGGCCGCCGAGGAGAAGGCCATGGCCCTGCTCGACCGCGTCGGGATCGCCAACCAGGCGAAGAAGCTCCCCTCGCAGCTCTCGGGCGGCCAGCAGCAGCGCGCCGCGATCGCCCGTTCGCTCGCGATGGACCCGAAGCTCATCCTGCTCGACGAGCCGACCTCGGCGCTCGATCCGGAGATGATCAACGAGGTGCTCGACGTCATGATCGGCCTCGCGAACGAGGGCATGACGATGGTCGCCGTGACGCACGAGATGGGCTTCGCCCGGCGCGCGGCGGACCGCATCGTCTTCATGGCCGACGGCCAGATCGTCGAGGAGGCGACGCCCGAGCAGTTCTTCACCGACCCCCAGACCTCCCGCGCGAAGGACTTCCTCTCGAAGATCCTCGGCCACTGAGCCGCCGGGAGGCGCGACCGACCACGCTCCGGCACCGCCGGACTCATCGAAGAGAAGGCAGGCACTCCATGCGAATCACCCAGTACGCGGCAGTCATCGCGGCCGTCGGCGCCCTCGCGCTCACGGCCTGCGCATCGGGCTCCCCGAACGACGCGGGCGGCGGGGAGGAGACCTCCGCGCCCGTCGAGGACGTCACGTTCGACGAGGGCACCACGATGGCGAAGCTCAGCGAAGCGGGCAAGATCACCATCGGCACGAAGTTCGATCAGCCCCTGTTCGGCCTCATGAATCCCACCACGAACGAGCCCGAGGGCTTCGATGTCGAGATGGGCAAGCTCATCGCGGCGAAGCTCGGCCTGTCCGAGGACCAGATCGAGTGGAAGGAGGCCGTGTCGGCGAACCGCGAGCCCTTCATCCAGAACGGCGAGGTCGACATCGTCGTCGCGACTTACACGATCAACGACGAGCGCAAGGAGGTCATCGACTTCGGCGGGCCCTACTACATCGCGGGTCAGGATCTCCTCGTGCTCACCGGCAACCCCGAGGGCATCGAGGGCATCGACGATGTCGCAGGCCAGAAGGTGTGCTCGGTGACGGGCTCCACCTCCGAGCAGAACCTCAAGGACGCCGGCGTCGAGGTGCTCGCCACCGACACCTACTCGAACTGCCTCGAGCCGCTGCGCTCGGGCGAGGTCGTCGCGGTCTCCACCGACAACGTGATCCTCGCGGGGCTCGCCGACCAGAACCCGGGCGAGTTCGAGGTCGTGGAGAACCCGTTCACGGAGGAGCCCTACGGCATCGGCCTGAAGAAGGACGACCAGGAGTTCCGCGACTTCATCAACGACACCCTCGAGGCGTCCTTCGAGGACGGCGCGTGGGCCGCTGCGTGGGAGAGCACCGCCGGCAAGGTGCTGTCGACGCCCGAGCCGCCGACGATCGACCGGTACTGACCCCGCGCCGGATCGGCGACGATCCGGCGCCCATCGACCCCCGGGGCCGCACGGCCCCGGGGGACCGCCCCGACGAAGGGATCCCGCGTGGACGTCCTGCTCGCGAACGCCGGCGACATCGCCGCCGGGTTCCTGATGACCCTGAGGCTGCTGCTCTTCGGCGGCCTCGGCGCGCTCGTGCTCGGGGTGCTCGTGGCGATCATGCGGATCTCGCCGATCGCCTCGCTGCGCGCCTTCGCGACGGTCTACACGGAGCTCTTCCGCAACACTCCGCTCACGCTGCTGCTGTTCTTCATGGTGTTCGTGCTGCCGATGATCGTGCCGGACAAGCCGCCGTACGTGGTGCTCGCCTCGATCGGCCTCGCTATCTACACCTCGCCATTCGTCGCCGAGGCCCTGCGCAGCGGCATCAACGGCGTGCCGGTCGGGCAGGCCGAGGCCGCGCGCTCGATCGGCCTGCCCTTCGGGCAGACCCTCACGCTCATCGTGCTGCCGCAGGCGCTGCGGATGGTCGTGCCTCCGCTCATCAACGTCTTCATCGCCCTCACGAAGAACACCTCGGTGGCCGGCGGCTTCTTCGTCGTGGAGCTCTTCGCCACCGCGCGTCAGCTCACCAACGCCAACGGGCAGGCCGTCATCCCCATCCTCGTCGGCGTCGCCTGCTTCTACCTGCTGATCACCATCCCGCTCGGCCTCATCGCCGGGCAGATCGAGAAGAAGGTGCGGGTGCTGCGATGACCCAGGCCAACGTCCTGTACGACGCCCCGGGGCCGCGGGCCCGCGCGCGCTCCCGCGTCATCTCCGTCGTCGGCGTGATCGCCCTCGTCGCGCTACTCGGCTGGGTGGTGTGGCGACTCGCGCAGCCGCAGGTCGCCGTCAACGGCAACGAGACGCCCGGCATGTTCTCGCCCAGCCGCTGGGACGTGCTCGCCTACGGCGAGGTGTGGCGCTACATCGTGTCGGGCGTCTGGAACACGCTCAGGGCCGCCTTCACCGCCATGGTCGGCGCGATGCTCGTCGGCATGCTCTTCGCCTTCGGCCGGCTCGCGGAGCGCGCCTGGATCCGGGTGCCGGTGACCGTCGTGCTCGAGTTCTTCCGCGGCATGCCCGTGCTGCTCATGATGCTCTTCATCCTCCTCGTGGCAGCGACCGGCGCCTTCTGGGCCGTCGTCATCGCGCTCATCGTCTACAACGGGGCGATCATCGGCGAGGCGCTGCGGGCCGGCATCGTGGCGCTGAACACGGGCCAGCGGGAGGCCGGCCTGTCCATCGGGCTCACGCCCGTGCGCACCCGGCTCATGATCGAGTTCCCGCAGGCCTTCACCCAGATGCTGCCGATCATCATCGCGCAGATGGTCGTGCTGCTGAAGGACACCTCGCTCGGCTACATCGTGGCGTACCCCGAGCTCGCGTCGACCGTGAAGAACGCCTCGAACTTCTACGGCAACGGCTACATGTTCACCTTCTGGGTGGTCGCCGTCGCCATCTACCTGGCCATCAACCTCACGGTGTCGTGGATCGGCCGCCGGGCCGCCCGCATGGCGGCCGCCAGGCGGGCGTGACCCCGGCCTACGTCGACCCGGCGGACGGGCGCCGCTACCCGCTCGCCGTGCCGCGATGGCGCGGGGACCCGGCCGCCGGCGGTCCGGAGGCGGGCGGCGCCGCGCGGGGTCCGCTCCGCATCACGCCGCACGCCGGACTCGGCTCCGGCGAGCCCGAGACCGGTGCGCGCGGCGTCTGGCGCTACCGCGCCGCCCTGCCGGTCGAGGTGCCCGAGCCGATCTCCCTCGGCGAGGGCGGCACCCCGCTCGTGCCGCTGCCCTGGGCGGGGGCCGGCGTGCTCGGCAAGCTCGAGTGGTGCTCGCCGACGGGGAGCTTCAAGGATCGCGGGGCGAGCGTCATGCTGTCCGTGCTGCGCGCCCAGGGGGTCGACGCCGTCATCGAGGACTCCTCGGGCAACGGCGGCGCCGCGGTCGCGGCCTACGCCGCGGCGGGAGGGATGCGGGCCGCGGTGTTCGCACCGGCATCGACCTCGCCGGCGAAGCTCGTGCAGGCCCGGGCGCACGGCGCGCGCATCGAACTCGTGGACGGTCCGAGGGAGGCGGCGCAGGCGGCCGCGATCGCCGCGGCCGAGCGCGGCGAGGGATGCTACGCGAGTCACAATTGGCAGGCGTTCTTCCTCGAGGGGACGAAGTTGTTGGCCTATGAGATCTGGGAGGATCTCGGCCGCCGCGCCCCCGACTGCGTCGTGCTGCCCGTCGGCGCGGGGAGCAGCCTGCTCGGCTGCGCCATCGGCTTCGGCGAGCTGCTGCGCTCCGGGAGGATCTCGCGGCTGCCGCGGCTCTACGCCGCGCAGCCGCTGCACTGCTCGCCGCTCGACGCCGCGCATCGCGCCCCCGGAGCGGCCCCGCGGCCGGTGCTGCCGACCGTCGCCGAGGGCACCGCGATCGCCCGGCCGCTGCGCCTGCGCGACATGCTCGACGCGGTCCGGGAGAGCGCGGGCGGCACGGTGGCCGTCTCCGAGGCGGGCATCCGCGCGGCGCACGCCGCCCTCGCCGCCCGCGGCCTCTACGTCGAGCCGACGAGCGCGACGGCCGCGGCGGGTCTCGCCGAGCTGCGCGCGTCGGGCGACATCGGGGCGGGGGAGACCGCGATCCTCGTCCTCACCGGGTCGGGGCTGAAGACCGCGGCGTAGCCGTTCACTCCCCGGGCTCGGGATCGGGCGCGTCCCGTCCGGCGCGCCGCGCGGCACGGCGCTCGGCACGGCGCTCGGCCCGGTGCTCGGCCGCGAGGCGGCGGCGCTCCGCGCGGGCCGCGCGCCGTTCGGCTCCCGCGCGCCGTCGATCCTCGGCGAAGCCCTGCTGGGCGTCCCTGGCCTCCGCGGCGGCCTCGGCGATGGGCTCGGAGCGGAGCCCGGCGCCGCCGGTACCCGCCCGCCGCGCGCGACGTTCGGCCCGCTTCGCGAGCCGTCGCTCGTGCCGCCGCTCCACGAGGGTGTAGAGGAT
This sequence comes from Leucobacter allii, assembly GCF_022919155.1. Taxonomy (NCBI): domain Bacteria; kingdom Bacillati; phylum Actinomycetota; class Actinomycetes; order Micrococcales; family Microbacteriaceae; genus Leucobacter; species Leucobacter allii. The sequence continues at coordinate 3,218,816 of NZ_CP095045.1, read as the reverse complement.
CGGCACGAGGATCAGCGTGAGCAGCGTCGACGACACGAGCCCGCCGATCACGACGATGGCGAGCGGCTGGGAGATGAAGACCCCGCCGCCGGTGAGCCCGAGCGCCATGGGCACGAGGGCGAACACCGTCGCCGCCGCGGTCATGAGGATCGGCCGCAGTCGCAGCCGGGTGCCGTGCTCGACGGCCTCGGCGAGCGTGGCGCCCGCCTCGCGCAGGCGGTTCATGAGGTCCATGAGCACGATCGCGTTCGTCACCACGATGCCGATGAGCATGAGGAGGCCGATGAGCGCGGGGAGCCCGAGGGCCGTACCGGTCGCGAGGAGGCCGAGGATCGCGCCGGTCGCGGCGAACGGGACCGAGATGAGCAGGATCAGCGGACCCCGGAAGCTGCGGAACGTCGCGACCATGACGAGCAGCACGAGCATGATGGCCGCGAGCATCGCCGTGCCCAGCTGCCCGAACGCCTCGTCCTGCTCGGCGGCCGCGCCGCCCTGCTCGAAGGTCACGCCCGCGGGCAGTTCGGCCGTCGCGATCGCCTCGTCGATCGCGAGGCTCGCCTCGGTGAGGCGCCCGTCCTCCGGCGTCACGGTGAGGGTGACCTGGCGCTCGCCGTCGGCGCGGGTGATGGTGGGGGCCGTGAGCTCCTCCGTGACCTGCGCGATGGCCGAGAGCGGGATCGCGGTGCCCGTCACCTCGGCGGCGGCGCGCTGCTCCGCCTCCGCGGCCTCCGCCTCGGCGGCCTGCTCCGCGGCGTCGCGCTGCGCCTGCTGCAGCGCCGCGATCTGCTCGTCCATGCCGGCGACGCCCGACTGGGCGCCCTCCAGCGCGCCCTGCAGCGCGGCGATCTGCTCGGCGCGCTCCTGCTGCGCGCGGAGCATCGCATCCTCCTCGGGGCTGCGCGGCTCCTCGGGGACGACGGGGGCCTGCACGAGCGCCGCGAGCTGCTCGTTCAGCGCTCCGATCTGGGCCGCGAGCTCGGCGCGCTGCTGCGAGGCCTCGGCGAGCTGCCCGGCGAGCTCGTTCTCGGCGCCGGCCTGCGCCTCGGCGGCCTGGGCCTTGGCGCGCTCCTCGAGCGCGTCGGCGGCCGCCTTCTGGGCCGCGGCGGTCTGCTGCGCCGTCACCGGGAGGAGGATCTCCCCGAGCCGGTCGGCCGTCCGCTCCGCGCCCGGGGTGCGCAGCACGATGTCCCGCTCGCGCCCCTCGAACATGAGCGTGCCGACGGTCTCCCCGGCGAGCGCGTGCTGCACGGCGGCGGCGATCGTCGCGCGGTCGAAGCCCAGGCGGGTCGCCTCCGCCTCGTCGACGGCGACGCGCAGCACGGGCTGCTCGCCCGTCAGCTCGCTGCGCACCGAGCGCACCCCGTCGGCCTCCCCGAGCTGCTCCTCGAGCTGCTCGCTCGCCGTGCGCAGCGCCGCGGGGTCGTTGCCCGCGATCTGGAGCGCGATGCCCTCCCCCGTGCCTGCGGTGAAGGCGTCCTGCGAGGCCAGCGCGAGTTCGCCCGCGTCGGGGAGCCCGTCGATGGCGCGCTCGACGGCCGCCTCCACCGTCGCGGCCTCGGCCCCCTCGTCGAGCTGCAGGTCGTACCCGATCTCGGTCGGGGTGCCGGGGGTCGGCACGGGGATCGAGGTCATGACGTCGGCGATCCCGGGGATCTCCGCGAGCGCGGCCTCCACGGGCTCCGCCGCGGCGACGAGATCGTCGGCGGCCTCCGCGGGCGGCGCCTGGGTGAGCCGCAGCGTCTCCTGGCCCGACGAGCCGAGGAAGTCGGTCTGCAGGAACGCCGTCATGGCGAGCGTCGCGACGAGCAGCGCCCCCGAGGTCACGAGCGTGATGACGGGGTGCCTGCGGGTGGCGCGCAGCGCCGGCATGCAGGCGCGCTGCAGGCGGTCGGGCGCGGTGTCGAGCTCCGCGAGTTCGCCGTGCTCCGCGAGCTCGGTGTGCTCCGCGAGTTCTGCGTGCTCCGCGGGCTCGGTGTGCTCCGCGAGTTCTGCGGGCTCGGGATCGGGCGACTCCTCTCCGCCCGCCGCGTCGCGCCGCGGGGCGGGGGCGTTCCGCAGGAACCAGTAGGCGAGCACCGGGACGATGGTGAGCGCGACCACGAGCGACGCGACGAGCGCGAGCGAGACGGTGATCGCGAAGGGCCGGAAGAGCTGGCCCGCGATGCCCGAGACGAAGGCGATGGGGAGGAACACGGCGACCGTGGTCAGCGTGGAGGCGGTGATGGCGCCCGCGACCTGCCGCACGGAGGCCACGACCCCGGCCGTGGTGAGCGGACCGCTCCCGCGGCGCCTGCTGATGTTCTCGATGACGACGATGGAGTCGTCCACGACGCGGCCGATCGCGATCGTGAGCGCGGCGAGGGTGAGGATGTTCAGGGTGTTGCCGCTCCACCACAGCCCGATGAGGGTGATGAGCAGCGAGAGCGGGATCGACACCGCCGCGATGATGGTCGAGCGCCACGACCAGAGGAAGGCGAGGATGACGAGCACCGCGAACAGGAGCCCGAGCCCGCCCTCGACCGAGAGGTCGTGGATCGACTGCTCGATGAAAGGGGCCTGGTCGAAGATCGTGACGAACTCGGCGTCGAGCACGGGTGCGAGCCGGTCGAGCTCCGCGTGCACCGCGTGGGAGATGTCGACGACGTTGGCGCCCTGCGTCGGGGTGATCTGCAGCGTGAGCGCGGGCTTGCCGTTGACGCGCGAGAGCGCCTCGGCCGGGACCGTGTCGGCCGTGACGTCGGCGACGTCCTGGATGCGCACGACGCCGTCGGCGGTCGGGAGGGGCAGTGCGGCGATGTCCTCCACCGAGGCGAGGCCGGTGCCCACGGTGACGGGGATGGGCCCGTCCTCCGACGCGGCCTGCCCGGCGGGCAGCGCCGCTCCGTGCGCCTGGAGCACCGGCCCGATCGCCGCGGGATCGACGTCGAGCCGCTGCAGGTCGGCCGGGAGCAGGGCGATCGAGATCCGCTGCTCCGCCTGGCCGGCGAGCTCGACGGTGCGCACCCCCGGCACGGCCTGCAGCGCGGGCACGACCGTCTGCTCGAGCGCGTCGCCGAACGCCTCGCCCGCGTCGCTCGATCCCGCGCTGAGCACCATCGCGGGCATGTCGTCCGCCCCGCCGGAGACGACCTGGGTCTCGGTGCCCGAGGGGAGCGCGGAGCGCAGTCCGTCCACGGCGGAGCGGATCGTGCGCAGCGTCTCCTCGTCATCGCCGCCGAACGGCCACTCGACGAGGATCTGCGCACTCCCGCTCGTGGTGGTCGACGTGACGCTCGTCACGCCGGGGATGGCCCGCAGCGCCTGCTCGACCGGCTCCGTAACGGCCGTCGCCATCTCCTCGGGCGCGAGCCCGGAGGAGCCGGCCGCGACGTACGCCATCGGCACCTGCATCGACGGCATGAGCTCCTGCTTGAGCGCCCCCATGGAGACGATGCCGAGGACGGCGACCGCGAGGGTCGTGAGGCCCACGATGAGGCGGTTCTTGAGGCTCGTGCGGGTGAGGAGGGACATGGCGCCTTTCGGGCGGGCGCGGCGGCGTCGGGCCTCCCTGGCGGGAGTCGCCGGCCGGCGCGCGGACGGGGAAGCGCGGACCGGACGAGGTCGCGTCGCTCCAGTCTTCCCCCCGCGGTGCGGGGTCCGCATCGTGCCGGGGTACCATTTCCGCTCATCCCCCGGGAGGATTCCGGGAACCCCGAATCCTCCGGAGGGATGGCCCGCCGCGGCGCCCGCCTCAGCGCCGCGGGACGACCGTCACCCAGGCGGGGTGCTTCGCGGTGCGTCCGTCGCCGCTCGAGCGCCCGGTGAGACGGCGGCCGACCCACGGCAGCACGTGCTCGCGGGAGTAGCGCAGCTGCTCGCGCAGCGTCGGGGCCGCGATCGGTTCGGCATCGACGATCCAGTCGCGCGGCTGTGGGTGCCCGAGGGCGCGCAGCACGTTGGCGGCGACGCGATGATGCCCCACGGCCGCCAGGTGCAGGCGGTCGTGCGACCAGTACTGCCGGCCCGCGAGCTCGGCGTCGTTCCAGTTGTCTGCGAAGGCGCCGATGCCGAGCCGCTCGACGATCCCGCGCGCCGCCGCGACGAGCGCGTCGCCCTTCGCGCGGACCCGCGCCCCGCTCGGGAGCCCGCCCGTGGGGTTCGCCCCCGCGAGCAGCAGGGGCTCCGCGCCCGCCTCCTGGATGCGGCGGAGTGCGCGCTCCGTCTGCGCGGCGATCCACGCGATGTCGGTGCCGGGCCGGAGCATGTCGTTGCCGCCGCCGTTGAAGCTCACGAGGGTGGGGCCGAGCGCGAGGGCGGGCTCGAGCTGCTCCGCGATGATGGGCGCCAGGAGCCGGCCGCGGATCGCGAGGTTCGCGTACTGCACGGGGGCGCCCGTCGCGTCGGCGAGCCCCTGGGCGACGAGGTCGGCCCAGCCCCGCACCGAGCCGTCCGGCCGTTCGTCGCCGACGCCCTCCGTGAAGCTGTCGCCGATCGCGACGTAGCGGAGGGCGGCGGGCCGGGGCGTCTCGATCACCCGTCCAGCGTACGCCCGTCCGCGGCTTGCCAGAACGCCCGGGGTGGTCTAAGCTCGATCTTTGGCTGTGCGCAGTCCCAGCGCACGGACCGCGGGACCCCGATCCGGAACATCGATCCGGGGGCCTGCAGACAAGAAATCTTGGGTGGGGTCGTCCGGCTCCACGGTATGAGAGGAACCACCATGGCAGCAGTGTGCCAGGTGACCGGCGCCGTTCCCGGCTTCGGTCACAACATCTCGCACTCGCACCGTCGCACCAAGCGCCGGTTCGATCCGAACATCCAGAAGAAGACCTACTTCGTGCCCTCGCTCGGCCGCAAGGTGACCCTCACCCTGTCGGCCAAGGGCATCAAGGTGATCGATGCCCGCGGCATCGACGCCGTGGTCGCCGATCTCCAGAAGCGCGGGGTGAAGTTCTAATGGCGAAGGACAAGGACGTACGTCCGATCATCAAGCTCCGCTCGACGGCGGGCACCGGGTTCACCTACGTGACGAAGAAGAACCGTCGCAACACCCCCGACCGCCTCGTGCTCAAGAAGTACGATCCGGTGGTCCGCAAGCACGTCGACTTCCGAGAGGAGCGTTAATCATGGCCAAGAAGAGCATGATCGCGAAGAACAAGCAGCGTCAGGCCATCGTCGCCCGCTACGCCGAGAAGCGCCTCGAGCTGAAGAAGGCCCTCGTCGACCCCAACGGGACCGACGAGAGCCGCGAGGCCGCCCGCGTGGCCCTGCAGAAGCTCCCCCGCAACGCCTCGCCGGTGCGCGTGCGCAGCCGCGACGTCATCGACGGGCGTCCCCGCGGCGTCCTGTCGAAGTACGGCGTCTCCCGTGTGCGCTTCCGCGACATGGCGCACCGCGGCGAGCTGCCCGGCATCACGAAGTCGTCCTGGTAGGACGCGGCGACGCCGTCCGGTGACGGGCGGAGCGCCGAGCGGGCGCGGATCCTCCGGGGATCCGCGCCCGCTTTCGTCATCCCCCGGCGGCTCGCGTAGAATGCGGGGGTCGGGTGCAGGGGTCCGCCGATCAGGCGGACGGCGCGCGGCCCGCCGGCGTCCCGGCGGGTCCCGCGGAGCGGAGGGGGCTGGGATGGTCGAGTTCGCTCCCGTGCGGCCCGAGTCGACCGCGGCGCTCGTCGCGCGCAAGCTCCGCGAGCTCATCTCCGGCGGCGTGTTCCGCCCCGGGCAGCAGCTCATCGAGGTCGATCTCGCCCGGAGCTTCGGGGTGAGCCGAGGGATCCTCCGCGAGGCGCTGCAGCGGCTCGCGCAGGAGGGGCTGCTCGTGAGCCGCCCCAATCGCGGGGTCTTCGTCGCCGAGTTCGGACCCGACGAGGTGTTCGACATCTACACCGCCCGTCTCGCGATCGAGCGCGCCGCCTGTCTCAAGGTGATCGAGGTGCTGGGAGCCGGGCCGGAGCTCGCCGATGCCCTCGATGCGCTGAGCGACCGGCTCGAGGCCGCGGTGCGGGGCGATGCCTCGGAGTCCGCCGCCGTGGATCTCGACATCGAATTCCACGAGTGCATGGTCGCGGCGGCGCGGAGCCCCCGGCTCGACCGGATGCACGCGACGCTCGCGGCCGAGTCGCGGATGTGCCAGCGCGCGCTCGACGGTCCCGTGTATCCGGCCCCCGCGCGCATCGCCGAGCATCGGGGGATCGCCGCCGCCATCCGATCGGGCGATGTGCCGCGACTGCACGTCCTGCTCGCGGCGCACATGGATCGCGCGGTCGAGGCTATCGTCGCGCGCCTCGCCGACGCGCGCGAGGGGGCGCCGGGCGCGCTATCGCCGTAGGGCGATCACGCTCACCTCGACCGGGGCCCCGTCGGGGAGCGCGGCGACGCCGACCGCGGCGCGGGCGTGGCGACCGGCCGCTCCGAACGCCTCGATGAAGAGTTCGGACGCGCCGTCGATCACCCAGGGCTGGCGCGCGAACGCCGGGGTGCAGGCGACGTAGCCGGTGACCGAGACGATGCCGGCCACCTCCCGCAGATCGCCGAGGTGGGCTCGGAGCGCCGACACGGCGCCGAGCGCCGCATCGCGGGCGAGGAGCCGCGCCTCCTCGGGTGCGACGCCGTCGCCGACGATGCCGCGCAGCCGCAGTCGCCCGTCGACGTGCGGGGTCTGCCCCGCGACGCACAGCAGACCGCCGGCCTCCCGCACGGGGACGTAGTTCGCAGCCGGCCGGGGCGGCGGCGGCAGCAGCGGCGCGATGCGGGCGAGGCCGTCAGCGCCTTCGGAGTTCGTACTGGACATTCGGCCTCCCGAGTCGCACTCTAGATGGTAGGAATGTTGACAATCCTACCGGATGATGAGCGAAGGGGAACGAGATGGTCGAGTTGGGGGAGCTGCGGGGCCGGCCCGCGAAGCGGGAGGCGCTCGGGATCGTCGCGCCGTTCGATCTGGAGCTCGATCGCGAGCTGTGGCGGTGGCTGCCGCCGGACGTCGATCTGCTGATGACCCGCACCCCGGCGGTCGGCACCGCGGTGACCGTCGACTTCGCGCGCGAGCTCACGCGCGGCGCCGCGGTGCCCGAGGGGGTGCGCAGCGTCACCGCCGGGCGGGCGCGCGTCGTCGCCTACGCCTGCACCTCGGCGAGCTTCGTCGGCGGGCGGGCGGGCGACGCGGCCATCCGGGCCGCGATGCTCGCCGCCGGCGCCGACGGGGCGATCACCGCCTCGGGTGCGATCGTCGAAGCGCTCCGGGCGCTCGGGGCGGCGCGCGTCGCGGTGGCGACGCCGTACCTTCCCGAGCTCTCCGCGCTGCTCGACGTGTACCTGCGGGAGCACGGGATCGAACCGGTCGTGAACGCCGCCCTCGGCCTCGACCGCGAGATCTGGAACGTGCCGTACGCCCGCACGGCCGAGCTGATCCGCCAGGCGGATCGCCCGGACGCGCAGGCGATCGTGGTGAGCTGCACGAACCTGCCGACGTACGCCCTCATCGCGCCGTTGGAGCGGGAGCTCGGCAAGCCGATCGTCACCGCGAATCAGGCCACGATGTGGGCCGCGCTCGCGCGCATGGGGCGGCGCGCGAACGGACCCGGGCAGGCGCTCGTCGACCCGCCGGGCTACTCCGCGCGCTCGTAGCGCAGCGTCTCGCCCGCCGCCCCGTTCATCCAGAGATCCTGGCATGCCGCGGCGAACTCCCCGAAACCGTCCTCGATCTCGGCGAAGACGTTGCCGGGGATCCAGCCGCGGTCGCCGTTGATGAGCAGGTTGTTCCGGCCGTAGAACACGGCGAGGTCGACGATGCGGTCGCCGGTGTCCCCGCCTTCGCCCGTGCGGTAGCCGTAGCCTGGCGCGCCGAGCTCCGACCCCGTGAAGCTGAAGTAGCAGACGTCGCGCGGGATCGGGGTGATGGTGGTGTTCTCGGGGCCGGGCTCCTCGGAGGCGAACGCCGGAACGAGGTTGTAGATCTCGTTGCGCGCGTACTTGCCGTGGTAGACCTGGCCCTCCTGGGGGAGCGCGTCCCAGACCGCGTCGGCGGTGCGCGGGGCCGCGTCGTCGAGCAGCCGCGCGCGGCAGCTCACGCCGCGCTCGACGAGGGTGATGGTGATGTAGCGGGTCATGGCACTCCTTCGTGATGTGGCGTCGTGGCCCCCGGGTCGGCCGCGTCGCGGGCGGCGCCGCACCGGTTCCGAGGGAATCGATTGACAGGCTAGGTCGGGCCGTGCATCATTGTCAACAATCCTACTGTCCGAAGATATGCGAATCGCCGACGGCCTCGTTGCCACCTCGAGCCCAGCACGAAAGGATCGATATGTCGACCATCGGATTCCTCTACCCCGGGTACGGTGCGGAGGATGACTACCCCTACATGCAGTCGCTGATGCCGGAGGACGTCACCTTGAAGCTCATCCACACCTCCGTGGGCGTCGACGCCCACGAGGTCGATGCGCTGCTCGATCTCGGCCGGAGCGACCGGCTGCTCGCAGGGGCCGAGGCGCTCCGAGCCGACCGGCCCGACGCCGTGCTCTGGGCGTGCACCTCCGGCAGCTTCGTGTTCGGGCTCGAGGGCGCCCGCACCCAGGCGGCAGAGGTCGGTGCGGCGCTCGGCATCCCCGCCTCCTCGACCTCGCTCGCCTTCGTCGACGCGATCCGCGCGCTGGGCGTCGCGCGCGTGGCCATCGCCGCGACCTATCCGGAGGACGTCGCGCGGCACTTCCGCACGCTGCTGGAGGACGCCGGGATCGCGGTCGTGTCGCTCGTCAGCCACGACATCGTGACCGCCGCGCTCGCCGGCGAGCTGGACGACGACGGCGTCGTCGCGCTCGCCGCGAGCAACAACCCGGAGGAGGCCGAGGTCGTCCTCCTCCCCGACACCGCGATGCACACCGCCCGGCTCATCGAGCGCTTGGAGCGGGCGCTCGGCAAGCCCGTGCTCACGGCGAACCAGGTCACGCTCTGGCAGGGGCTCAGGCTCGCGGGCCGGGAGCTCCCCGTGCCCGCGATGGGCGCGCTCTTCGAGCGCACCGGATCCTGAGCCCGGAGCGCACGCGCGTCGGACGACCGAACCCCACCACCACCCCACCACCAGGAACACCAGGAACGCAGAACACCGAGGAACTGGAGAAACCCATGACCGAACTGCCAGCCCCCAGCGCCGCGGGCCCGGCCCGGACGACGGACGTCGACCCGAAGACGATCCGCAAGGCGGTCGCCGCCTCCGCAATGGGCAACGCGATCGAATGGTTCGACTACGGCGTCTACGCCGTCGCGGCCACCTACATCACCCTCAACTTCTTCCCGTCCGACACGGGCACCGGGACCGTCTGGACGCTCGCCACCTTCGCCCTCTCCTTCCTCGTCCGCCCGCTCGGCGGCATGTTCTGGGGCCCGCTCGGCGACCGGATCGGCCGCAAGGGGGTGCTCGCGCTCACGATCCTCATGATGGCGGCGTCGACGTTCCTCATCGGCTGCCTCCCCAACCACGACGCGATCGGGATGTGGGCCCCGGCGCTGCTCATCCTGCTGCGCATGGTCCAGGGCTTCTCGACCGGCGGCGAGTACGGGGGAGCGGCGACGTTCATGGCCGAGTACGCGCCGGACAAGAAGCGCGGCTTCTACGGCAGCTTCCTCGAGACCGGCACGCTCGGCGGATTCGCGCTCGGCTCCCTGATCGTGCTGCTCGTGAGCCTCGCGCTCGGCACCGAGATCATGGGGGAGTGGGGCTGGCGCATCCCGTTCCTCATCGCCGGCCCGCTCGGCCTCATCGGCTTCTATCTGCGGAGCAAGCTCGAGGACACGCCCGTGTTCCAGGAGCAGGAGGAGCAGAACGCGCAGGCGGCGAAGGAGGGCGTGCAGCGCGGCGTGTGGAAGGAGCTCTTCACCCACTACTGGAAGGCGATGCTCATCATGTCGGGGCTCGTCATCGCCCTCAACGTCGTCAACTACACGCTCCTCACCTACATGCCCACCTATCTCGAGCACAGCGTCGGCATCGACCCGACCGTCGTCCTCGTCGTGATGTTCATCGGGCAGTTCGGGATGATGCTCTGCGTGCCGTTCTGCGGCGGGCTCTCCGATCGGCTCCGCCGCAAGCCGATGTGGATCTTCTCGCTCGTCGGGCTCTTCGTCTGCGCGATCCCCCTCTACCTGCTCATGGGGCAGGGACTCGGCTGGGCCATCGTCGCATTCGTGCTGCTCGGGCTCCTCTACATCCCGCAGCTGGCCACCATCTCCGCGACCTTCCCCGCGTTCTTCCCGACGCACGTGCGGTACGCGGGCTTCGCGATCACCTACAACGTGGCGACGGCGATCTTCGGCGGCACCGCTCCGATGGTGAACGAGGCGCTCATCGAGTCCACCGGGTTCATCCTGTGGCCGGCGGTCTACATGATGGCCGCGTGCGTCGTCGGCCTCGTCGCGGCGCTCGCCATGAAGGACACCACGGGCGTCTCGATCCGCACCGCACCGGTCGGCGTCGTCGCGGTCGGCGAGCGCATCCCCGCGCCGGGCGAGGCGGTCGCCCGCCCCGCCTGAGCGGAGCCGGGGCGCGGCGGAGCCGCCGCGCCCCGCACGGAAGGAGGACGCATGCGCGTCGACTGCATCATCGAGCACGCGAGGATCCTCACGCAGGACGAGGAGCGGCCCGCGAGCGACCGGCTCGCGGTGCTGCACGGGCGCGTGGTCGCGCTCGGGGACGACTGCGCCGGGCTCGTGGCCGCGCGCACCGTCGATGCCGGCGGCGCGGTCGTCGTGCCCGGCTTCAACGACGCGCACGCGCACTCCGTCTGGTTCGGCCACACGCTGCTGGAGACGGACCTCTCGGCCTGCGCCGGGCTCGACGAGCTCTACGAGCGGATCGCGCGCGCCGCCGAGCGGGGGCGGTCCGAGCCGGAGGCCGATCCCGATGCGTGGATCGTGGCGTCCGGATACAACCAGATGGACACCGGGGGCGTCTACCCCGACGCCGCGGCCCTCGACCGGGCCGCCGGCGGGCGACCGGTCTGGGTCAAGCACACCTCGGGCCACTCCTGCATCGTCAGCGGACGGGGCATGGCGCTGCTCGGCATCGACGGGACGGAGCGCTTCGACGGGGGCCTCGTCGTCCTCGACGACGCGGGCCGGCCGACGGGCCTGCTCGAGGAGTCCGCGATGGAACTCGTGCAGTCGCGCCTGCTGCCGGCGTCGCAGGACCGGATCGTCGCCGCGCTCGCCGCCGCGGGGGCCGTCTACGCGGCGGAGGGGCTCACGAGCGTGACGGACGCCGGCATCGGCGGCGGCTGGATCGGGCACAGCGCCCAGGAGTTCGCGGCCTATCAGACGGCGCTCGAGCGCGGCCTGCTGCGCACCCGCATGCAGCCGATGCTCGTGGGCGACGTCCTCAGGGACGTCCCGCTCGGCGCGGAGACGTTCCGCGGGCTCCCCGGCGGGCTCCGCAGCGGGCTCGGCGACGAGCGGCTGCAACTCGGGCCCGTCAAGATGTTCCTCGACGGCTCCATCCTCGGCAACACCGCGCGCATGTCGGAGGGGTACTGCAACCACCCGGGCAACCACGGCTACTTCCAGGGAGACGTCGAGGAGATGCGCGGCCGCGCGCTCGCCGCGGCCCGCGCCGGCTGGGCGCTCGCGATGCACGCGGTCGGCGACGAGGCCGTTGGGCTCGCGATCGGGATCCTGCGCGAGCTCGAGGCGGAGGGCGTGCGGCCGCCGCTGCCGCACCGCATCGAGCACGGCGGCGTCGTGACCGACACCCAACTCGCGGAGCTCGCGCGGCTCGGGGTGCCGATCGTGGCGCAGCCGTACTTCCTGCGCGCCTACGGCGACGGGTTCCGGGGATACATCGGGGACGCGCGCGCCGCCGCATCGTTCCGGCTCGCGAGCCTGGTGCGCGCCGGGCTCCCGGTCGCGGGGAGCTCGGACCGCCCCGTCGCACCGGGGCGCCCGCTCGCCGTGATGCAGGCGGCCGTCGAGCGTCTCACGGACTCGGGCTGGGTCTACGGGGCGGATGAACGGCTCACGGCGGCCGAGGCGCTGCGCGCCTACACGGTCGGCTCGGCCGAGGCGACCGGCTGGGGCGGGCGCAAGGGGCGTCTCGCCCCCGGCTACCTCGCGGACCTCGCGGTGCTCTCGGACGACCCCACGCGGGTCGACCCGGGACGGATCGGCCGGATCGAGGTGCTCGCCACCGCCGTCGGCGGCGCGCCCACGCACGACGCGGCGGGCCTGTTCGGAGAGGCGGCGGCATGAGCGGCCGGGGTCTCGGCACCGCCCTGGTGACGGGCGGGACGTCCGGGATCGGGCTCGCGATCGCCCGCGGGCTCGTCGCGCGCGGCTTCGGCGTCGTCGTGACGGGGCGCACGGTCCCCGAGCGGGGCCTCGGCTCGGGGATCCGCGGCATCGCGATCGACCACGCGCGCCCCGACGCGGCCCACGCGGTCGTGGCGGAGCTCGACGCGCTCGGCGACGCGGGCGCGGTCGACTGGGAGGCGGAGCCGCTCACGGCGCTCGTCAACAACGTCGGCCGGCGCCACAACGACCGTATCGCGGAGCTCGAACGCGACTCGCTGCTCGAGACCTTCGCGCTCAACACCGTGTCGCACATGCTGCTCACCCGCGCCCTCGCGCCGCGCCTCGGCGCGGCGGCCGGCGGGCGCGGGGCCGCGGGCGAGCGGCGCAGCACCGCGATCGTCAACATCAGCTCCCGTCTCGCGGCCGTCGGCATGCCGGGCGTGAGCGGCTACGCGGCGAGCAAGGGAGCGCTCAACGCCTTCACCGTGGCCGCGGCGGTCGAGCTCGCGCCGAGCGGCGTGCGCGTCAACGCGGTCGCGCCCGGCATGACGCGCACGCCGCTCATCGCGGCCTGGCTCGCCGAGCAGCCCGACCCCGAGGCCGCGGAGGCGGAGGTCTCGGCGCGCGTCCCGCTCGCCCGGCTCGCGCAGCCGGAGGACATCGCGGGCGCCGCCGTCTTCCTCGCCTCCCCCGAGTCCGGGTACATCACGGGAGCGGTGCTGCCCGCCGACGGCGGCTACACGGCGTCGTGAGCGGCGATCGCGGCCCCGAACGCCGCCGCGATCGCGGCGCGGCACGCCGTGTTCGCCGCGGACCGCTCCGTGCCGCGGCGCAGCACCAGGGCGTGCTCGCGGTGCAGCCCCCGGGGAGATCCGGCGCGGCGCGCACGCGGCGGGGGAGCCCCGCCGCCGCGGTGGCGGGCAGGAAGGCCGCGGCGTGGCCGAGCTCGAGCAGGCGCCGGTGCACGGAGGGATCCGGCGAGACGTAGCGCACCCGCGGCTCGAAGCCTGCGCTCCGGCACAGCCCGAGCGCCCAGCGCGCCGCGTCGCTCGACTCGGGCTCCATCGCCCAGTCGAGCTCGGCCGCGGCGCCGGAGCCCGCGGGCAGGTACGGCACGACGGGCTCGTGCCCGATCCCGATCCGCACGATCCCGGCCGCGGGCGGCCGCGGGTACCCCGCGTACTCGTCGACCACGGCGATGTCGGCGCGCCGCGCCAGCACCTCGGCGAGGGCGCCCTCGGGCTCCCGCTCCTCGAAGACGAGGCGGAGGCCCGGGGCGCTCCGGCCGAGCCGGGCGACGACATCGCCGAGCAGCCCGACGGCGAAGGAGTGGAACCCGACGAGACGCACCTCGCGCGCGCCCGACGGCCCGCCGCCGCGGCCCGTCCGCTGCTCGGCGAGCTCCGCCTCGGCCTCCTCGAGGATGGCGAGCACGTCCTCGGTGCGGCGCACGAGCGCCTCTGCGGCCGGGGTGAGCCTGACGCCGCGGCCGCGCGCCTCGAGCAGCGCGATCCCGAGCGCGCCCTCGAGGCGGCGCAGCTGCTGCGACACGTTCGACGGCGTCGTGCGCAGCGCCTGCGCGGCCGCCGAGATGCCGCCGTGCACGGCGACCTCGCGCAGCAGCGTCAGCTTGTCGACGTCGAGCATCCCGCCTCCTCTCTTCACTGTCGATTCACAATACTGTTCGATCATGCCAGCTTCATCGAAATGTCGAGTCTCCCTAGGCTGGGGGCAGGCACCGTCGCACCGCACGCACCGTCGCACCGCAGGAGGACCCCATGACCGCAGCACTCGTCGCCCCGGCCGAGCTCGACGCGCGCCTGGAACGGGTGCGCGCGGCCATGCGCGGGGCGGAGCTCGACGGGCTCCTCGTCGCCGACCCGGCGAATATCTTCTACCTGAGCGGCTACAACGCGTGGTCCTTCTACACGCCGCAGCTCCTCTTCGTGCCGCTCGAGGGGGAGCCGGTGCTGGCCATGCGCGAGATGGACGCGCTCGGCGCGCACCGGACGGCGATCCGCTACGCGGACGGCGTGCTCGGCTACCCGGAGCCGCTCGTGCACCGGCCCGACACCCACCCGATGGTCTGGGTCGCCGAGCAGCTGCGCGAGCGCGGGCACGCCCGCCGCGGCCGCATCGGCTTCGAGGGCGACGCGCATTTCTTCGCGGTGCGCTCGTACCTCGCCCTGCGCGAGGGGATCCCCGAATGGGACCTCGTGGAGAGCCGGGAGCTCGTGAACTGGGTGCGGCTCGTGAAGTCCGACTTCGAGATCGGCGAGATGCGGGCCGCCGGGCGGGTCGCGAGCGCCGCGATGCGCGCGGCCGTCGACGCGATCGAGGAGGGCGTGCCGCTGTACGAGCTCGCCGCCCGGGTCCAGGCCGCGCAGGCCCGCGGCGTGGCGGGGGCCGACGGCGACTACCCCGCCATCGTCCCGATGTTCCTCTACGGCGACGGCGCGGACACGCCGCACCTCACCTGGACCGACGAGCGCTTCGGCGCCGACACGGCCGTCTCGATCGAGCTCGCGGGCGCGCACCACCGCTACCACGCCCCGCTCGCCCGCACCGTCGCGCTCGGCCGCCCGAGCCCCGAGCTCGAGCGCCTCGCCGCCGTCACGGTCGAGGGCCTCGACGCCGCGCTCGCCGTGCTCGAGCCCGGCAGGACCCCGGCCGACGCGCACGCGGCGTTCTCGCGCGTCCTCGCCGGGCACGGACTCGAGAAGCGCTCCCGCCTCGGCTACTCGATCGGCATCGGCTTCCCGCCGGACTGGGGCGAGCGCACCGTCAGCCTGCGCGCCGACGACCGCACCGAGCTGCGGGAGAACATGACCTTCCACGTCATCGCCGGCATGTGGATGACCGGCTACGGCTTCGAGGCCTCCGAATCCGTGCGCGTGGCCCCCGGTGGCGCCGACGTGCTCACCGACGCCCCGCGACGCCTCATCGTGAAGGAGACGCCATGACCCGCCTGCTCGCCCCGCCGCGTTCCGACCGGGAGCTCGTCGGCTCCCTGATCGATTCCTCGACGGCCCTGCTCGCCGCGCAGACGCACGACGTCGTGCGCTTCGCCATGGGCGCGCCGAGCGAGGACCTCATGCCGATCGCCGAGCTCGACGAGGCCTTCGCCACCGCGCGCCGTGGCCGCTACGACTACGGCGATTCGGCGGGCGAGCCCCGGCTGCGCGAGCAGATTCTCCGGCTCGCCGCCGAGGCCGGCGCCCCCACGCGCGACGAGCGCGTGCTGGTGACGACCGGCGGGATGCAGGGCCTCGACCTCGCGTTCAAGCTCTGCCTCGATCCCGGCGATCTCGTCATCGTCGAGGCGCCCACCTACACGAACGGCCACGCCACGGCGCTCAGCTACGGCGCCGAGGTGCTCGGCGCCCCGACGGACGCGGACGGACTCGTCGTCGACGCGCTGCCCGGGCTCGTGGAGCGCGCCGGCCGGCTCCCGCGGGCGATCTACACGATCCCGACCTTCCAGAACCCGACGGGCGTCACGATGAGCCGCGAGCGGCGCGTGCGCCTGCTCGAGCTCGCCGAACGCTGGGGCGCCCTCGTCATCGAGGACGACCCCTACGGCATGCTCCGCTTCGACGGGGATCCCGCCCCGAGCCTGGCGCAGATCGCCCCGGATCATCCCCTCGTCTTCCAGGTGCGCACCTTCTCGAAGACGATCGCCCCCGGACTCCGCGTCGGATGGATCGACGTCGATCCGGAGCTGCGCGAGCGCGCCGTCGCCGCCAAGCAGGCCATGGACACCTGCACGGGTGTACCGGTCCAGCACGGCGTCGCCGCCTTCCTCGAGGCCGGGCGGCTGCGGCCGCACGTCGACCGGCTGCTGCCGCTCTACCGCGAGCGCAAGGACGCCATGCGCCGCGAGCTCGACCGGGTCTTCGGCGACCGGGTCGTCGCCACCGATCCCGAGGGCGGCTTCTTCCTCTGGCTGACCTTCACCGGCGAGCTCGGAGGCCTCGACACCGAGGCGCTCTTCCCCGATGCGCTCGCCGAGGGCGTCGCCTACATCCCGGGGCCCGCGTTCACCGTCGACGGATCCATGCGGGACGCGCTGCGCCTGTGCTTCGCCACCTCCTCGCCCGAGCGCATCGCCGAGGGCGTCGAACGGCTGGCGCGGGCGGCCGAGCGAACCGCGGGCGGCGGCGCGGGCGGCGTCCGATGAGCGGCGCCGTGGGCGGCGCCGGCGCGGCCGCGCGGGCGATCGCGGCGATCGACGCGGCGCGCATCGCCGCCGACACCTGCGAGCTCATCGGCGGGCGCGGCGAGAACCCCGGCGAGACCGAGGCGGAGACCGTCAGGCGGCTGCGCGCGGCGTGCGAGCGCATCGGCGCGACCGTCGAGCTGCAGGAGCTCGCCCCCGGTCGCCCCAATCTGCACGCCGCGATCGGCCCCGAGGACGGGCCCGCCGTGCTCTTCCTCGGGCACAGCGATGTCGTGCCGGCGGGCGAGGGCTGGAGCGCCGACGCCTTCGCGGCGCGGCGCGTCGCGGGCGTGCGCGGCGAGGCGATCGTCGGCCGCGGCGCCGCCGACATGAAGGGCGGACTCGCCGCGGTGCTCGCCGCGATGGCCGCCGTGCACGGGGAGGCGCCCGGCATCCGGCTCGAGCTCCTGTGCACGGTCGACGAGGAGGACCGCTCGCAGGGGGTGCGCGCCTGGCTCGCCGAGCATCCGCCGCGCGACTACCTCGCCTGCATCGTCGCCGAGCCGACCGACCTCGAGATCGTGATCGGCTGCCGGGGTGCCACGAACCTGGCCGTCGACGTCGTCGGCGCCTCGGCCCATGCCGGTCGGCCGGCGGACGGCGCGAGCTCGATCTCGGCGGCCGCGCGCATCGTGGAGCTCGTGCGCGGACTCCACGACCGCGCCGTCGCCGGTCCCGCCGACCCGCTGCTCGGCACGCCGACATGGAATGTCGGCACCATCGCGGGCGGCAGCGGCACCTCGATGGTGCCGCGCGCGACGAGCCTCACGATCGATCGCCGCACGATGCCGGGGGAGGACCCGGGGCGGATCCTCGACGCGCTCCTCGGCCTCGCCCGCGCCGACATCGCGGCGTCGGGGATCGCCGGCGCCGAGCGCATCGAGGTGCGGGGGCGCGTCGACATGGTCATGCCGGGGTTCCGGGCCGACGACGCGGCGGCCGTGGTCGGCATCGCGGCCGACGCGCTCCGCCGGCTCGGCGCCGCCGTCGCGATCACCGGGTGGACCGCCGCCTGCGAGGGCGGCTTCATCGCCGAGCATCACGGCGCCCCGACGATCATCCTCGGCCCAGGCGACATCAACGCCCAGGCCCACCAGCCCGACGAGCGCGTCGAGCTCGCCGACCTCGTCACGGCGGCCAGGGCCTACGCGCTCATCGCCCTCGGGCTGGCGGCGTCCTCGCCGGCGACGCCGGCCGACCGCGGGCTCCCGCAGACCATCGCAGCAGGAGGAACAGCACATGACTGACGCACGCGTCGCCCTCGTGACGGGCGCCACTTCCGGGATCGGGATCGTCATCGCCGAGCAGCTGCGGGAGCGGGGGCTCCGCGTCGCCGTGACCGGCCGCAGCGCGGAGCGCGGCCGGGAGGTGGAGCGCCGCCTCGGCCCGGGGGCGCGCTTCCTCCGCGCCGACCTGACCGAGACCGGGGCGGCGGCGGAGGTCGTGGCGCGCACCGTCGCCGAGTTCGGTCGGCTCGACGTCGCCGTGAACAACGCCGCCATCGACCACACGAACGAGCTGCTGGAGGTCGGCGAGGAGGAGATCCGCCGCACCTTCGAGACGAACACCTTCGCGGCCATGAACCTGCTCATCGCCGCCGCCCGGCAGATGCGGGAGCAGGGCGACGGCGGCTCGATCGTGAACGTCACCTCCCGTCTCGCGAGCATCGGCGTGCCGACGATGGGGGTCTACAGCGCCTCGAAGGGGGCCATGCTCGCGTTCACGAAGGCGGCAGCGATCGATCTCGCGCCGCATGACATCCGGGTGAACGCCGTGGCGCCCGGCATGACGCGCACACCGCTCTACCAGGAGTGGCTCGACGGCCTGCCCGACCCCGAGGGCGAGGCCAGGCGCGTGGCCGAGGCGATCCCGCTCGGCCGGATCGCCGAGCCCGCCGACGTGGCGGCCGTCGTCGCCTTCCTCGCCTCGCCGGAGGCCGCGTACCTCACGGGCGTCTCGATCCCGGTCGAGGGCGGATACCTGGCGAAGTAGCGACCCGCGCACGGCCCGCACCGTTCGGACCCGATGCGGTGTCGAATGTTGTATTGTAGGACAACGGGACAACGTGTGTCCCGGATGAGCCGCATGGAAGGACGCATCACATGACCCTGCTCACGCCCTCCGCGGAGCGCACCGCCGCCTCCGACGCCGCCCTCGCGAGCCTGCCGGGCTTCGCGAACCACGAGCCGGGCGCGGGCGAGTTCGCGGTGCTCGACCCCTCGACCGAGGAGCGCATCGCCACGCTTCCGAGCTTCGATGCGGCCGCCGCCGTGGAGCAGCTCGGCATCGCCGACGCGGCGGGGCGCGCTTGGGCCGCGACCACGCCGCGCCACCGTTCCGACACCCTCCGCCGGGCGTACGAGGTGCTCCTGGCGAACCGGGACCGGCTCGCGGCGGTGATCAGCCGCGAGATGGGCAAGACCCTCGTCGAGGCCGCCGGCGAGGTGCAGTACGCGGGCGACTACGTCCGCTGGTACGCCGAGGAGCTGCTGCGGCCGGGCGGGAACTACCGCGAGAACCCGGCGGGCGGCTCGACGATCCTCACGAGGCGCGCCCCCGTCGGGCTGTCCGTGCTCATCGCCCCCTGGAACTTCCCCATGGCCATGATCACCCGCAAGATCGCGCCGGCGCTCGCCGCGGGCTGCGGGGCGGTGATCAAGCCCGCGAGCCTCACCCCGCTCACGACGCTGCTCACGGTCGAACTCATGGTCGAGGCCGGGGTGCCGCGCGAGCTCATGCGCGTCGTCACCACCACCGACTCGCGCGCCTTCAGCGAGGCCGTCCTCGCCGACCCCCGCACCCGCAAGATCTCCTTCACCGGTTCGACCGGGGTCGGCTCGACGCTCATGGGCCTCGCCGCGCGGCACGTGGTCAAGAGCTCGATGGAGCTCGGCGGCAATGCGCCCCTCATCGTGTTCGACGACGCGGATCTCGAACGGGCCGTGGAGGGGGCCTACGCCGCGAAGATGCGCAACGGCGGGCAGTCCTGCATCGCCGCCAACCGGATCCTCGTGCAGGACGGCATCGCCGACGCCTTCGTCGAGGCCTTCGCGGAGCGCATGGCCGGCGTGCGGCTCGGGCACGCGATCGCGGAGGGCGCCGGGCTCGGCCCCGTCGTGAACCGGGCCGCGGTCGAGAACTTCTCCCGGCTCGTCGGCGACGCGGTGGAGCGCGGCGCCGAGCTGCGCGCGGGCGGCTCGGCGCGGGAGGGCGCCGGCTACTTCTTCGAGGCGACCGTGCTCGACCGGGTGCCGGCGGGTGCCGAGATCGCGAACACCGAGATCTTCGGCCCGGTGGCGGCGATCAGCCGCTTCTCCGGGGAGGCCGAGGCGATCGCGGCCGCCAACCATACGCCCTTCGGGCTGGCCGGCTACGTCTTCACCGAGAACCTCGACCGGGCCCTCAACGTGGCCGACGCCCTCGAGACCGGCCTCGTGGGCATCAACAACGGCGTCCCCTCCAATCCGGCCGCCCCCTTCGGCGGGGTCAAGCAGTCCGGGCTCGGCCGCGAGGGCAGCGGCGAGGGGCTCGAGGAGTACCAGGAGATCCGTTTCTACAACATCGCCCGCCGAGCGACGGCCGAACCGCGCCCCGCATCCCGCACCGACGCATCCTGAAGGAGCCACGCATGACCACCATCGCCACCCGCCCGAAGCGCATCCGCACCGCGGTGCCCGGCCCCCGCTCGCAGGCCCTCAACGCCCAGCGCGAGGAGTTCGTCTCCGCCTCCGTCTCGCCGCTCCTGCCGGTCTACATCGACCGGGCCGAGGGGTCGATCCTCACCGACGTCGACGGCAACGAGTTCATCGACTTCGGCTGCGGCATCGGCGTCACCTCGCTCGGCCACGGCAACGAGGCGGCGCTCGGCGCCATGCTCGCGCAGAGCCGGAGGTTCACCCACACCCTCTTCACGATCACGCCGTACGAGCTCTACGTCGAGGTCGCCAGGCTCCTCACCGAGATCACCCCCGGAGACTTCGCCAAGAAGTCGGTGCTCTCCTCGACCGGCGCCGAGGCCATCGAGAACGCGGTGAAGATCGCGCGCGCCCACACCCGCCGCAACGGCATCGCCGTGGTCGACCACGGCTACCACGGGCGCACGAACCTCACGCTCGGCATGAACTACAAGGCGCAGCCCTACTCGGCGCACGTCGGTCCCCGTCCGGGCGAGATCTACCGGATCCCGAACTCCTACCCGTTCCAGGACGGGCTCGACGGCGCCGAGGCTGCGCGCCGCGGGATCCGGCAGCTCGAGAAGACCTCGGGCGCCCAGAACCTCGCCTGCCTCGTGATCGAGCCGATCCAGGGGGAGGGCGGCGTGGTCGTGCCCGCCCCCGGATACCTCGAGACGCTGCAGGCCTGGTGCCGTGAGCACGGCATCGTGATCATCGCCGACGAGATCCAGACCGGCCTCGGGCGCACCGGCAGGCTCTACGCGAGCGAGCACTTCGGGCTCGTGCCCGACCTCGTCGTCACGGCGAAGGCGATCGCGGCGGGGATCCCCGTATCGGCGGTCACCGGCCGGTCCGAGATCATGGACGCGATCCCCGCGGGCGGGCTCAGCGGCACCTTCAGCGGCAACCCCGTGGGGTGCGCCGCGGCCGTCGAGGTCATCCGTCAGCTCCGGGAGCCCGGCGTGCTCGAGCGCACCGTCGAGATCGGCGAGCGCATCCAGGCCGGCCTCCGTGCGCTGCAGGCGAAGCACGCCGTCATCGGCGACGTCCGCGGCCTCGGCGCGCTCCACGGCGTCGAGCTCGTCGACGCCGCCGGCGAGCCCGACGCCGCGGCCTTCGCGCGGGTGCACCGCGAGGCCGCGGCGCGGGGCCTCCTCACGATGGCGGGCGGCAGCGACGGGCACGTCCTGCGCCTCCTGCCCCAGGTGAACATCTCCGACGAGCTCATCGACGAGGCGCTGGAGATCCTCGACGCGGCGTTCGCCGCGCGGTAGCGGGCGCTCCGCCGCCGCTCCGGCCGCGCGGCTACCGGGTCGCGGCCGGAGCGGCGGCGGCGATCCGCGCGGTCAGGATCTCGGCGAGCCGCTCGTGGTTCTCCTCGATGTGCCCGGCGAGGAGGTCGTGCGCGCGATCCCGGTCGCCCGAGAGGATCGCATCGATGATCCCCTGGTGGCGGTCGATGATCGACGCCTTCGGATGCGCGTACTCCTCATCGGTGTAGGAGAGCACCGTGAAGTAGAAGACGAGCTCCTTGCCGATCTGCCGGTAGAAGCTGCTCATGCGCTCGCTGCCGAGCAGATCCACGATCGCCTGGTGCAGGGCGAGGTCGGCGGCCACGATGGCCTCGGCCCGCTGCTGCTCCGAGGTGCGCGTGAGCTGCGCGAAGGCCGCGCGGAGCTGCTCGAGCTGCGCCTCGCTCGGCGTGCAGCGCACCGCGGCGAGCTCGAGCTGGCGCCGGGTGCGGGTGAGATCGTCGAGGTCCTCGAGCGTCGGCGTGCTGACGATCGCGCCGCGGTGGATCTCGTACTGCACGAGACGGCTGCGCTCGAGCAGGCGGATCGCCTCGCGCAGGGAGTTCCGCGAGACGCCGAGCTTCGCGGCGAGGCTGCTCTCCCGCAGCGGCTCGCCGGCCGGCAGGGTGCCCGAGACGATGAGCCCCACTAGGGCGTCGGCGACGGCCTCCGCGGTGCTGACCCGGTGGAGCGCGATATCGGAGATCTCAGGCATTGTCCTACAACCTTAGCGCCTCGGGCGCCGGCGGCGCCCCGGTCCGCTTCGGGCGAACAGCGACACGCCGCATCGGGAAATCCGGCGTAAAATCCGCAGAATTCCAACGAACTGGGGTAGATTCGTAGCGATCAACCGATCGGACCCTCCGTAGCGGTGGGGAAACCTGAACCAGATCAGGGGCGTGGCGATCGCGTCGATGCCCTGGAAGGACACAACATGGCACTCAACAAGACCGAGCTCGTCGCGAAGATCGCCGCTGAGACCGGCCAGAGCCAGGCTGCGGTTTCGAGCGTGATCGACGGCCTGTTCGCCGCTGTCTCCGAGACCGTCGCCGGCGGCGAGAAGGTCTCGATCCCGGGGTGGATCTCCTTCGAGACCGCGACGACCGCCGCGCGCACGGGCCGCAACCCCCGCACCGGCGACACCATCGAGATCCCCGCGGGCAAGCGCGTCAAGGTCTCGGTCGGCTCGAAGCTCAAGGCTGCCGTGAAGTAAGTTCACCGCATCGATACGGCCCCGGCCCTCCGCAGGAGGACCGGGGCCGTTCGCGTTCGGCGGGAGCGCGTCAGCCCCAGACCTCCGCGGCGATGTCGACGACGGCGCGGACCTTCGCCCACTGCTCCTCCTCGCTCAGCAGGTTCCCCTCCTCGGTGGAGGCGAAGCCGCACTGGGGGCTGAGCGCCAGCTGCTCGAGCGGGGCGAAGCGCGCGGCGTCCGCGATGCGGCCGCGGATCACCGCGGGATCCTCGAAGGCGCCCGACTTGGTCGTGATGAGGCCGAGGACCACGCGCTTGGGACCCGCGGGGAGGAAGCGCAGCGGCTCGAAGCCGCCGGCGCGCTCGGAATCGTACTCGAGGAAGTAGCCGTCGTAGTCGGTCCCCGCCAGCAGCTGCTCCGCGATGGGCTCGTAGCCGCCGGAGGAGACCCAGGTGGAACGGAAGTTGCCGCGGCAGACGTGGGTCGTGACCGTGAGATCCTCCGGCTGGTCCGCGAGGATGCGATTGATGAGGTCCGCGTAGCGCTCCGCGATCCCGTCGGTGTCGATGCCGCGCGCCCGCGCCTTCTCGAGCTCCTCGGTGCTGCACAGGTACGCCCAGGCCGTGTCGTCGAACTGGAGGTAGCGCGCCCCGAGGGCGTAGAGGGCGCTCACGGCGTCGCGGTAGGCCTGCACGAGGTCGTCGACGATGGCGTCGCGCCCGCCCGGGTAGGCGACCGGGTCGATGTGGCCCTGCTCGAGACGGAAGTCGAGCACGGTGGGCGCGGGTATCGTGAACTTCGCCGCGAGCCCCGCGGCGGCCGCGAGGTCGCGGATGCGGACGAACTGCGCGAGGAACGGGTTGTCGGCGCCGAAGCCGATCGGACCGGAGATGTGCACGCCGCGCGGGCGGGTCTGTACGCCCTGGAACTGGATGCCGTGGTCGAGCTCGACGATGTCGACGCCCTCGAGGGAGCCGAAGAAGTCGAAGTGCCACCAGGACCGGCCGAACTCGCCGTCGGTGGCGAGCCGGAGACCGCTCGCGGCCTGCCGCGCGACGAGATCCGCGATGGCCGCGTCCTCGACGGCTCGGAGCTCGTCGGCCCCGATCCCGCCGTCGGCGAATCGGCGCCTGGCGTCGGCGAGCGGGGCGGGGCGGAGGAAGCTGCCGACGAGGTCGGCGCGGTACGGAGCGGCGTTCATGCTGCGATGATAACGGCCGGCGCGCCCGCGGGCGCGCGGCGGCGTCACGCGGCGTCGCATTGCCCTCCTCGTCGGGGCGGATCCCCACGCGGGTGCGCGTAGGCTGGTCGGGTGCCCCGTCTGCTCCGCGTCCTCGCCCCCGCCGTCCTCCTCGCGGCGACGCTCGCGGCGGTGCTCCTCGGGCTCGGGATCGGCGGCGCCGCGGACGAGCGCGCGCTCGCCGATCCCGGTGCCGTCGTGCGCTACGGGCTGCCCCTCTCGCGAACGCTCGTCAACGTGGCCATGGCCGGGCTCATCGGCGCCGTCGTGATGGCCGTCTGGGCGGTCGCGGGCGAGGGCCGCGACCCGGATGCGCGAGGCGCCGGCGCCGCTTCGGGCGGGCGCGAGGCGGGCATCGCGATGGACGTGGCCGCGGGCTCGGCCGCCCTCCTCACCGTCGCGAGCGCGGCCACGATCCTCTTCACCTACGTCGACGTCTCCGGCCTCGCCTTCTCCCTCGACGCGAGCTTCGGCGCCGGCCTCGCGCAGTTCGTCACCGAGATCGAGCTCGGCCGGCTGTGGCTCGTCGAGCTGCTGCTCGCGGCGGGCACCACGGTGCTCGCCTTCGCGATCCGCGAGCGCCGGCTCACGCTGCTCGTGCTCGTCGCCGCGCTGGCCACCGCGCTGCCGCTCGCCTCGCAGGGGCACGCCGCCGGCGCGTCCGGGCACGCCCAGGCCGTGAACTCGCTGCTCGTGCACCTCGTGGGCGCCGC
This sequence comes from Leucobacter allii, assembly GCF_022919155.1. NCBI lineage: Bacteria > Bacillati > Actinomycetota > Actinomycetes > Micrococcales > Microbacteriaceae > Leucobacter > Leucobacter allii. Next base: position 3,194,238 of record NZ_CP095045.1, on the reverse strand, counting down.
GGTCTGGCTCGGCGGGCTCCTCACGCTCGTCTTCCTCGCGCGCGCCGTCGACCGCCCGCGGCTCGCGGTCCTGACGGCGCGCTACTCCACGCTCGCGCTCTGCGCCTTCATCGGCGTCGCCGCCTCGGGCGTGGTGAGCGCGTGGCTCCGCGTGGGCACCTGGGACGCCCTCCTCGGCACCGGCTACGGACGGCTCGTCATCCTGAAGACCGCGGCGCTCGTGCTCCTCGGCGGCTTCGGCGCGTTCCAGCGCTCCCGGCTCATCCCGCGCATCGTCGCGTCGCCCCGCGGCGGTCGGGTCTTCGCGTGGTTCGTCGTCGCGGAGCTCGCCGTGATGGGCGCCGCGAGCGGCATCGCGGGCGCGCTCGGCCGCACGGCGACGCCCGTCTCCTTCGAGCCGGCGCAGGAGCAGGGCTCGGGCATCAGCCCGGCCGAGTGGCTCACCGGCGACCCGCTGCCGCCCGAGCTCACCCCGCTGAGCTATCTCACCGAGTGGAAGTTCGACCTGGCCTGGGCCCTCGTGAGCGCCTTCGGCATCGCGCTCTACCTGGCCGGCGTGATCCGCCTCGCGCGGCGCGGCGATCGGTGGCCGGTCGGCCGCACCATCGCCTGGATCCTCGGGATGCTCGTCCTGTTCTACACGACGAACGGTCCGTTCAACGCGTACGAGGCGTATCTCTTCAGCGTGCACATGCTCGGCCACATGCTGCTCACGATGCTCATCCCGCTCGTGCTCGTGCTCGGCGCACCGGTGACGCTCGCCCTGCGCGCGTGCGAGAAGCGCGGCGACGGCTCCTGGGGCGGGCGCGAGTGGATCCTCTGGGGCGTGCAGACCCCGTTCTCCCGCATCGTCACGCACCCCGCGGTCGCGGCGGTCGTGTTCGCCGGCTCGCTCTGGGTCTTCTACTTCACCCCGATCTTCCGCTGGGCGATGGCCGAGCACCTCGGGCACCAGTGGATGATCGTCCACTTCCTCATCTCCGGCTACCTCTTCAGCCTGTCGATGATCGGCGTCGACCCCGTGCCCTACCGCTTCCCGTACCCGCTCAGACTCGTCACCCTCTTCGCGACGATGGCCTCGCACGCCTTCTTCGGGGTGACCCTGATGACGGGCGACGGGCTCATGCTCGCCGACTGGTTCGGGGCGATGGGACGCAGCTGGGGCGCGACACCGCTCGAGGATCAATCGGCGGGCGGGGGGATCGCGTGGGGCATCGGCGAGCTGCCGACCCTCGCGCTCGCCCTCATCGTCGCCGTGCAGTGGTCGCGGAGCGATGCGAAGGAGCAGCGGCGCAAGGACCGCGCCGCCGACCGATCGGACGACGCGGAGCTGCGGGCCTACAACGCGATGCTCGCCCGGCAGGCCGAGCGCGACGCCCGGGCGCCCCGGAGATAGGGACCCGGGCGCCCCGGGGGCAGGGGCGCCCGGGCGTCCCGCGGGACGGCGCTACGCGCCCGCGAGGGCGGCCGGCGCCGAATCCGGCTCGGGCTCCGGCTCCGGCTCCGCGGCCGGTCCGGTCGCGGCGGGCTCGGTCGCTGCCCGGGCGACGGCGGCCGCGACCGCGTCCGCGACGCGGGGATCGAGCGGGCTCGGCACGATGCGGTCGGCCGCGAGCTCGTCGCCCACCAGCGCGGCGATCGCCTGCGCGGCCGCGAGCTTCATCGCGGACGTGATGCGCTTCGCGCCCGCGTCGAGCGCCCCGCGGAAGATGCCGGGGAAGGCGAGCACGTTGTTGATCTGGTTGGGGAAATCGCTGCGGCCCGTCGCGACGACGGCCGCGTGGCGCGCCGCGACCTCGGGCCGGACCTCCGGATCCGGGTTCGACAGGGCGAAGACGATGGCGTCCTCGGCCATGCCGGCGAGGTGCGCCTCGGGCACGGTGGAGGACGAGACGCCGATGAAGACGTCGGCGCCGGCGAGCGCCTCCGCCGTGCCTCCGGAGACGCCGCGCGGATTGCTGCGCGCCGCGAGCTCCGCCTTGACGCCGTCGACGCCCGCGCGGCCGGGGAGGAGCACGCCGCGCGAATCGAGCAGGACGATGTCCTCGATGCCGGCGTCGAGGAGCATCTTCGCGACGGCGATGCCGGCGGCGCCCGCGCCCGAGATGACGACGCGGAGGCCGGCCAGCTCCTTGCCGACCACGCGCGACGCGCCGAGCAGCGCGGCGAGCGCCACGACGGCGGTGCCGTGCTGGTCGTCGTGCATCACCGGCATGTCGAGCGCCTCGATGAGTCGCGCCTCGAGTTCGAAGCAGCGGGGGGCCGCGACGTCCTCGAGGTTCACGGCGCCGAAGCTCGGGGCGATGCGGACGAGGGTCTCGACGATCTCGTCGACATCGGTCGTGTCGAGCACGATCGGGATCGAGTTCAGGCCGCCGAAGCGCTGGAAGAGCGCGCTCTTGCCCTCCATGACGGGCAGCGAGGCGGCGGCGCCGATGTCGCCGAGCCCGAGCACCGCGGTGCCGTCGGAGACCACGGCGACGAGGCGGGAGGCCCAGGTGTGGCTGGCGGCGACCGCGGGGTCGGCGGCGATCGCGCGGCTCACCTGGGCGACGCCGGGGGTGTACGCGATGGAGAGGTCCCTGGTGGTCTCCAGGGGGCGTGCGAGCGCGACGGAGAGCTTGCCGCCCTCGTGCTCGGCGAAGATCTCGGCCTCCGGGATCGGGGGCACGGCGGATGACGGGTCAGACTGCATGTACGGTTCCCTCACGGTGAGTGTCGTCGAATCGTCGCGGCGTTGCGCGATCAGGCGGCAGACGCGGTCACCGCGGGATGATGCGGGACGGCGCCCGTTACTGGGGCGTCTGATGTGACGTGGAAGGCCGAGTCTATCGGATGGTCGGCGGCGCCGAGCGCCGGGGCGCCCCGGGACGCCCGGGCGCTCAGCGTCCGGGCGCGCCCGCGTCGGTCGCCGTGACGTCGGCGCGATGGAAGTTGAGGTGCGAACGGGATGCCGTCGGCCCCCGCTGCCCGAGATAGCGCGAGTACGTCGCGCCCGAGCCGTAGGGCCGCTCGGCGGCTGAGGAGAGCCGGAAGAAGCAGAGCTGGCCGATCTTCATCCCGGGCCACAGGCGGATCGGCAGCGTCGCCACGTTCGAGAGCTCGAGGGTGACGTGGCCCTCGAATCCCGGATCGATGAAGCCGGCCGTCGAGTGCGTGAGGAGCCCGAGACGGCCGAGCGAGCTCTTCCCCTCGAGCCGCGCCGCGATGTCGTCGGGCAGCGAGACCTGCTCGAAGGTCGAACCGAGCACGAACTCCCCGGGATGGAGGATGAAGCCCTCGGCCGGATCGACCTCGATGAGGCGGGTGAGCTCCGGCTGCTCCTCGGCGGGGTCGATCACGGCGTACTTGTGGTTGTCGAACAGCCGGAAGTAGCGGTCGAGCCGTACGTCGACGCTCGAGGGCTGCACCATCGACGGTTCGCTCGGGGCGAGCCCGATGCGCCCGGACTCGAACTCGGCCTTGATGTCGCGATCTGAGAGCAGCACGTGCTCGATTCTACGGGGCCGCCGGCAGTCCCCGCGCGTCGATGATGTCCTGCACGAGGTGCTCGGCGATGGCCAGCGAGGCGGTCGCCCCGGGCGAGGGGGCGTTGCGCAGCAGCGCGACCGCTCCGCGGTGCTCGATCACGAAGTCGTCGACCAGGGTCCCGTCGCGGGCGACGGCCTGGGCGCGCACGCCGCGGGGGAGGCTCGTCACCGGCGCGTCGGCGATCGCGGGGACGTAGCGCGCGGCCCGCCGCACGAGGCGCCGGCTCGAGAGCACGCCCAGGCCCTCGGAGACCGCCGCGGGGAGGTTGCGGCCGGCGAAGCGCCAGAATCCCGGTTCGCGGAGCACCTCCCGGACGTCGCGGGCGTCCGCCCCGACGCCCGTGTAGCGCTCGCGGGCGGGCGAGAGGAAGGCGTTCGGGCCGATCGTCATCTCGCCGCCGACCCGCTTGGTGAGGTGGACGCCGAGGAACGGGTACCGCGGGTCGGGCACCGGGTACACGAGCCCGCGGGTGACCGTGCGGAACTCGTCTCCGAGCCGCAGGTACTGCCCGAAGAAGGGGATGATCGCGGGGGACCGGGCGCCGCCGGCGAGTCGCCCGAGGCGATCCGACTGGAGCCCGGCGCAGACGATCGCCGCGTCGAAGACCTCGCTGCTCCTCGGCGTCGAGATCCGCACGCCCTCCGCGCGCTGAGCGATCGAGACGACCTCGGCGCCCAGGCGGACGGCGCCGCCCCGGCCGCGCAGATCCGCCGCGAGGCGCTCGGTGAGCCGCGGGTAGTCGATGATGGCGGTCGCGGGCGAGTGCAGCGCCTCGAGGCCCACGGCCTGCGGTTCGAGCGCGCCGAGTCCCGCGGGCCCGACGAGCGACACTCCGGGGACGCCGTTCGCCCGGGCCCGCGCGTGGATGTCGCGCAGCCGCGGGAGCTCCTCGGGATCGAGCGCGACGACGACCTTGCCGCAGCGTTCGAACGGCACCGCGTGCTCGGCGGCGAACTCGGCGAGCAGCGCCGCGCCGCGGCGGCACAGCCGCGCCTTCAGGCTGCCCGGCTGGTAGTAGAGGCCCGCGTGCACCACGCCGGAGTTGTGGCCGGTCTGGTGCCGCGCGAGCTCCGGCTCCTTCTCGAAGACCGTGACCTCGGCCCCGGGGAATCGACGGGTGAGTTCTCGGGCGGTCGCCACGCCGATGATGCCGCCGCCGACCACGGCGAAGCGCGCGGGCGACGGCATCAAGACGGGCCTCCTCGGAGCGCCGGACGAACGGTCAGTGCTTGCGGTATTGGTAGGGGTTGCTGAGAATTTCGGTCTCGGGAATCTCGGGATACATCCCGGCCCGCCAGGTCTCCTCGCCGAGCGAACCCCGGAGGAATTCGATAGTGTTCTCCAGCTGCGTCCGCGCCGCGGGAACGCGCGTGCGGTCGACGAGTTTGCTGTCGAACTTAACCGGTGCTCCGCCGACGAGCACGGTGTGCACATCGCCCCGTCCCGCCTGATAGACGACATGGCCGTAGGGATTCAGGATCGGCGTCATCGTCGGCGAGTCCTCGTTCTTGATGAGGACAACATCGGCGAGCTTGCCGACCTCGAGACTGCCGACCTCGTCGAGCTTGCCGATCGCGCGGGCGCCGCCGCGCGTCGTCCAATCGACGACGTCCTCGACGCGTAGCGTGGCATGCGTGACGGTGTCGTTCGTCTGGTGCGCGATGTAATGCTCGAGGGAGCGATCGGCGCCGATTGTGGAGCGCATGGCGGAGAACATGTCGGAGCTGAACCAGACGCTCGTGTCGATCGACAGCGATGCCGGGATTCCGTGCTTGCGCAGCGCGCTGGCCGGCGGGTATCCCTGGCCGCACGTCTGCTCGCTCTCCGTGGAGAGGGAGACGGTGCCGCCCGTCGCAGCGATCTTCTGGTAGGACTCGTCGCTGAGCGTGGCAGCGTGCACGTAGGTGTAGCCAGGCTGCATCACGCCGTGCTGGTACATCATGTCGATGCCTTTGTCGCCGGTGGCTCCCCAGACGCCGGCGTGCGTCGTGACGGGGATCTCGAGCTCGCGGGCGGTCGCGAATGCGGCGGCCTCGGGGAAGCCGTCGTCGCCGGGCACATCGAAGGCGAGCTGCGTCGCGAAGATCCGCGAATCGTCGCGGGCCTCCGCGATCACTCGGCGTACCGCGGGGTCCTGAGTCCACTCCCAGGGCGCGGCGTGGATATTGCCGTAGGCGAAGACGAAGCGCCCCGGCGAGGTCGCGAGGACCTCTACGGCGGCCTCGCCGTGTGCCGGCGTGCTCAGCCCGTGCGACCAGTCGACGCTCGTGGTGACGCCGCCCTCGATCGCGTCGAGCGCAGAGATGAGGTTGCCGGCGGCGATGTCCTCGGGGCGGAACTTCATGCCGTGCTCGAGGTAGTACCAGACGAAGTACTGCGACAGCGTCCAGTCGGCGCCGTAGCCGCGCATCGCGGTCTGCCACATGTGGCGGTGCGTGTCGATCATGCCCGGCATCACGATGCCGCCAGCCGCGTCGATCTCGAACGCGTTGCTCGGGGCGTCGAGGTCCGGGCCCACGGCGGCGATCTTGCCGTCGATGACGAGCACGTCGGCGTCCCGCAGCACCGTGTGGGACTCGTCCATGGTCAGCACGATCCCGTTGCGGAACACGATGGGCTGCCCGTCCTGAGGCAGGGCGTGGTCGGTCATGGGCATATCCTCCTTGATTTGCTGGTGACGTCGCGAGCAGCGCCCGCATCCGGGACGGCGAAGTTGACATTCTTGCTCGGGTCGACTTGACTCCTGAGTTAAGCAGTACTGAACGAAGTTGTCCAGTCGGACTTCCGGGGGGTCGATCGAAATTGAGCCGATCCCCAGGTCGGTCGGACGCCACACCGAAGGAGAAATGTGAGCAAGAAGACTATCGTCGTCGTCGGGGGGACCTCTGGGATCGGCCTGGAGATCGCCCGGGACAGCATCGAGCGGGGCGACCGCGTCGTGATCACCGGGCGTGATGCCGAGCGCGCCCGGGCCAGAGCAGCCGAACTCGGACCGGAGGCGGATGGGATCGCCCTGGATATCTCGGAGCCGGAGCAAATCGCCGCGCAGCTCGCGTCGATCGAACGCGTCGACGGCCTGGTGCTCGCGGCGATCGAGCGTGACGCGAATACGATCCGCGACTACGACATCGCGCGCGCTCGACGGCTGGTCACGCTCAAGCTCGTCGGCTATGCGGAGACGGTGCACGCGCTGCTGCCGAAGATGGCGAGTTCCGTGGAGACGGGCGTTGTGCTCTTCGGCGGCCGGGCGAAGGATCTGCCCTACCCCGGATCGACGACGGTCTCGTCGATCAATGGCGGTGTCGTCGGGTTGACGAACACCCTTGCCCTCGAACTCGCTCCGATCCGGGTGAACGCCCTGCATCCAGGGATCATCGGCGACAGTCCGTTCTGGGCGGGCAAGCCGGAGGCTGTGCTGGATCAGTACAAGAACCGGACGCCGGGCGGCGAACTGGCGACGATGGAGGATGTCGTGGGCGCCACGCAGTTCCTGTTGCGGAATACGGGTGTATCCGCCGTCAACCTCTACGTGGATCGCGGCTGGAATGTCACCTGAGCGAGGAGGGGCTCCGCGAGTACCGGAGCCGACGATTCTCTGGGAGGGCGTCGCTCCGGAAAATTGTTATAGTTATCGAAACTAGTATTGTATGATCGCAGCGTGGCGGTCGCACGCCGTGCGACCGCCTCTTTTCAATGACGAGAGGACCACGATGACCGAGAGCCGATACGCGGAGCTGCTGACCGAGGATGCCCAGCAGCTCGAGGAGCGGCTGCTCGCCGCGGTGCGGGACATGGCGGATGAGATCCGCGAGCGCGCCGTAGAGGCGCAGCAGATCACGCACATCCACCCGGCGATCCACGAGCGCTTTCTGGAGCTCGGGCTCTACCGGATGTACATCCCGAGGGCGCACGGCGGCCTGGAGGTCGCGCCCGCGACGTTCTTCAAGGTCGTCATCGAGATCGCCCGGGCGGATGTCGGGACCGCGTGGTGCTTCTGCCTCTCGGCGAACCACGCGCTGATGGTCGCGAACTGGTTCCCGGCAGCGATCCATGCCGAGGTGTACAACAGTGGTGATTTCCGTGCAGCTTCAATGTACGCTCCGACAGTGAAAGCCACGCCGGTCGAGGGCGGCTACCAGCTCGACGGGGTCGTCAACTACTGCTCGGGCATTCCGTATTCCACCTACTTCCTCGGTCAGGCGCGCCTCCCCGGCCTCGATGCCGAAGGCAATCCCCGGATCGGTCTCTACCTGGCGCCCGAGGGATCGTACGAGATCCTCGACGACTGGGGCCATATGATCGGCCTCAACTCTTCCGGTTCCAACAGCATCCGATTCACCGAGGCCTTCCTGCCCGAGCGCTTCATGGTCGAGGACGCCAACCTGATCGACTACGCCTTCGACGCGGACAGCCCCGGCTATCAGGCCTATGGCAACTCGATGTACTCCGCGCGGCATAACAGCAGCTTCGCCCTGGCGCTCGGAGCGATCTGCGTCGGCGGCGCGAAGGGCGCGCTCGACGAATACCGGCACGCGATGGACACACGGAGGATCACCGTCCCGCCGTTCTCCCCGCGGACCGAGGACCCCGACTTCCAGCGCTACTACGGCGGCGCGATCGTGAAGATCGCCACCGGCGAGGCGGCGCTCCTCCACGCGTTGGACGAGTGGCTCGTGGCGACGGAGAAGAACGTCAGCGGCGAGCAGTCGTTCACGATCGCGATCGACAATCTGCTCGGCGGCATCGGCCGTGAGATCATGCTGCAGATGTGGGAGGTCGTGGAGAAGGACCTCTATCGCACGATCGGGGCCTCCGCGTCGAAGAAAGGCGAGCGTTTCGAGCTCGTCTTCCGCGATATGGCGCAGGCCGCCGGGCACCGGAATCCGCAACTGCGGGATGTCGCCTTCCGGCAGATCGCGCAGGACGCGCTGCAGGGCGCGTGAGCGGCATGGTGGCGGCGACGCTTCCCGAGGAGTTCGCAGCGTACCCGCTGCGGACCGTGCGGAAGGGGCAGTTCTGGATCGCGGGCGAGCGCGTCGACGGCGAACGCGGGCTCGTGCAGCGCGCGCCGCTCTACGTCGAGTGGGAAGCGCCGGCCGAGATCACGCAACCCTATCCGCTCGTGCTCGTGCATGGCGGCGGCGGCCAGGGAACGGACTGGAAGGGGACGCCAGACGGGCGCCCCGGATGGCTCGACCGCTTCGTCGACGAGGGGTACCTGACCTACGTCGTCGACCGGCCGGCGCACGGCCGTTCGTGGGCGCACCCCGACGTGGTGGGAGAGCTGGGTGCGCAGTTCAGCTATGACCTCGCCGTCGGACTCTTCGATACGCCGACCCCGGGGCACGACCAGGCGCCCTGGAGCGATCGGATCGGCGACCCGCACCTCGACCAGCTCATCGCCGGCATGGGATTCATGCCGGCTGACCTCGCCGAGTCCCAGCGCCTGGATCAGGAGCGGATCGGGAGGCTGCTCGAGCGGATCGGGCCGGCGGTACTCGTCACACATTCAGCCGGCGGCCCTGCGGGCTGGCTGGTCGCCGACGCGCATCCCGAGCTGGTACAGGCGATCATGGCGATCGAGCCGATGGGCCCGCCGTTCTTCGAGTTCGGACCGGGAAGCCGGTTGGACTGGGGCGTGACCGCGGCGCCGCTGCGGTACTCGCCGGAGGTGCGCGATCCCGCTGAGCTGGAGCGCGACCCCGCCGCCTACCGGCTGCCCTCGCTCGCGGGCATCCCGACCGTCGTGATGGTCGGCGCGTCCTCGCCCTTCGCCGCCTGGGCGGGGGGTCTGGTCGATTACCTGCGTACTGCAGGTGCGAATGTCGAGCTGATGAACCTCGCCGATCACGGCGTCCCGGGGAACGGGCACGCGATGATGTTCGAGAAGAACTCGAATGCCGCGATCGTGCCCGTGCTCGATTGGATCGCGGACGCGGTGTCCTGATTCCGGTTCCGCCGTAGCGGAAGGTCCGGGCCCGGTCTCAGGACCGGGCCCGGACCTTCCGATGCCGTCCCCGTGCTACATCGTCAGCGGCTGGCCGAGGAGCACCCGGCCGAGCGAGCCAAGGAGCACATCGTGTTGCGCTCCGATGTGGGTGCGATACATCGCGGCGTCGGCGGAGTATTTGCCGAGCTTCGAGCCGGCGAGGCCGGAGGCGGAGGTGCCGGCCGTCGAGCACGCGATCTCGATCGCCTGCTGGGCGAGCTTCGCGGCCTGCACGATCTGCCCACGCAGGCGCACGTCCTCAACGGTGGTGAACTCCGCGCCGCCGCGGGTCCACGCCGTGTTCAGTTCTTCGAACTCGCGCAGTGCGCCGAGCATGAGCGTCTCCGACGACTCGGCGAGCGAGACGACCTGGCCGTACCAGAGCTGATAGTCCGGCGACTGCGATCGCGGGATGCGCGGAGGGAAGCTCGAGCTGCGCTCCATGAGGGTCTCGTACTCGTCCTTGCAGGCGAGTGCCGCGCCGACCTGGGTCTGCGTGAGCCCGGCGATGAAGAAGGCCGAGGTGCGGCCGAGGTACAGGGGATTGCGGTGCAGGCGATAGCCGGGAGTGCCGTCCTCGCCCCATTCGACATCCTTGAAGTTGAACGGAACGACGTTGTACTCGGGGACGAACGCGTCCTCGATTTCAATGCTGTTGGAACTCGAGGCATGGAGTCCGATCGTCTTGCCCGCGCCCCAGTCGTCGAGGATGGTGAAGTCCTTCCGCGGGATGATGAACATGTGCAGTTCGCTCGAACCGTCTTCCTGGACGATCGGGGCGACCGGCATGAAGTGCGTGCTGTAGGTGCAACCCGAGTTGAAGTTCCACTTCCCGCTGAGCGTATAGCCGCCGTCGACCCGCTGCGCGTCGGCGCGGAGCGGAAAGGCGCGGGAAGCAGCGATGAAGGGTGCCGCGGATCCGAAGGCCTCGTCCTGCGCGCGCTGCGGGAAGTGGGAGGCGAACTGATATGCATGGCTTGCGCCGAGCTCCCAGGACCAGCCGACGCCGGGGTCGCCGCGCGAGATCTCGATCGCGACGCGGAAGAAGGTTTCCAGGGAGACCTCGAGACCGCCGTAGCGCTTCGGACGGAGCAGATCGTACAGTCGATGCTCGGCGAAGGCCTCGTGGATCTCCTGCGAGTAGGTGCCGAGCTCCGCGTGCTCGCCCTGCAGCTCGCGCAGGCGCTCGCGGAGCCCTCGGGCGCTGGCGACGAGTTCGTCGGCGCTCGGATCGGCCGCGACGGCCGTGGCCGGCGCGGTGGTTTCGAGAGTGGGGGTCATGGGGTCTCCCTTGCTTCTTTGCTGGGCGTGTGGCGCGCTTGAGGATGGATATATATAATAACTATATCTATTCCTGCGAGGCCGATCAAGACGACGACTGATTAGAGTGGTGGCATGAACAGCGAGGCGACGAAGGCCGAACTCCTCGGAGAGCTCGGCGAGCGTGTGGTGGAGATATTCCGAGCGCTGCAACCCGAAGTGCTCGTCGATCGCCCGGGGCTGATCGCGGTGACGCGCTCCGAGTCAGAAATCCTGCGCTTCCTCGTGACGGATCCCGGCACCACGGTGACCCACATGGCGCGGGTGTTCGGTCAGCACAAGAGCAACACGAGCACCCGCGTCGCCGCGCTCGTGGAGAAGGGGCTCGTGCGCAAATCCACCGGTGAGGGCGACGGGCGCGAGGTGCGGATCCACCTGACCGAGCTCGCCGAGCAGAACTTCGCGAGTTATCGCGAGATATGGGCGGAGCGGCTGGCGGAGGCTGCAGCCGGGCGCGAGGACGAGCTCGTGGCCGCCGTCGACCTGCTGCGTGCGCTCGCCGAGAACCTGGCGCGCGAGCGGAACGCCGAGTACCTCATCCCGGATCCGAGCTGAAGTCCACGAACACTCCGCTGAGGTCGTCCAGGCTCTGCGATCGGCGTGCGACGCCGTCGATCTCGTCGAGGCGGTAGCGTCCGGTCAGGATCCGAGAAGCGTCGATGCGCCCTGCCGCCAGCAGCGCGATCCACTCCGGCATGTCGCGATCCAGAACCAGTTGCCCGTTCTGGCAGCCGAGCACGCGCTTGCCGAGCACGGTGAGGTGCAGCTGCGGGATCGACACCTCGGTGTCGGCGTGAGCGACCCCGGTAAGCACGGCCGTGCCTGCCCGACGGGTCATCAGCACCGCCTCCCGTGTCGCCGTCGCCGATCCCGCGGCCTCAATCACGGCATCGGCGCCGCGGCCCGCGGTGCGGGCCCGCACGGTGTCGACGGCGTCATCCCCGGAGGGGTCCACGACGGCGTCCGCGCCGAGCTCCAGCGCGAGTCGACGGCGCTCCGGATGCGGGTCGATTCCGATCACCTCGCCGGCACCGGCGAGGCGCGCTGCCTGCACCGCCCAGAGCCCGAGGTGCCCGAGGCCGAGCACTGCGACCGCCTGCCCTGTCGCGACCTCCGCGATGCGGAAGACCGCGCCGAAGGCGGTGGAGATGCCGCAGCCCAGCAGGCTCGCCTCGGCGGCCGGAAGGTCCGCCGGCAGCGGGTGCAGCTGGATTCGATCGACGCGCAGGCGGCTTGCGTACGCGCCGACACGGCCCGCCGCACGGACCTCGGTGCCATCGGGCATGGCGCCGACGACAGGGTCGCCCTGCTCCATCAGTACCGAGCACTGGTCGGGCCGTCCCTGCCGGCAGTAGAAGCACTCCCGGCACTGCGGGGTCCCTGCGACGAGCACGCGATCGCCGATGGCGAGGTCGGTCACCCCGGCGCCGAGCGCCTCGACCTCTCCCACCGCCGTATGGCCGAGGACGACCGGCGGACGCTTGCCGCGCATTGCGCGCCACCCCATCCAATCGGTCGAGCAGAACGGGGCCGCAAGCGTCCGCACGAGCACCTGGCCAGGGCTCGGGCTCCCCAGATCGATCGACGTCAGCGCGAAGGGAGTGTTGAACTCCGTCAACACGGCGGCGCGGGCGAGCATGCGCGCCTCACTCCCCGTGGATGAGGCGCGCGACCTGGCTGCGCAGCTGCACGAAGCGCGGCAGCTCCCGCGTGGCGATCTGATCGCGGGGGAAGGGCAGGTCGATCTCGACGTCGCTCCGGACGTGCGCCGGGGGGTGGGAGAGCACGATGACGCGGTCGGCAAGGTACACGCTCTCATCGATGTCGTGGGTGACGAAGAGGATCGTCATCCCGTGGTGCTCGCGGATGCGCAGCACGAGGTCCTCGAGATCCTCCCGGGTCTGCGCATCGACCGAGGCGAAGGGCTCGTCCATCAGCAGCAGCGTCGGGCGGTAAGCGAGTGCGCGGGCGATCGCGACGCGTTGCTGCATGCCTCCCGAGAGCTGCCAGGGATAGCGCCGCTCGAAGCCAGCGAGGCCGACCTCGGCGAGCGCCTCGCTCACGGCGCGCTGCATATCCGCCTTCTGCGCGCCGGCGCGCTTGAGCGGGAAGCCGACGTTCGCCGCGACGCTCAGCCAGGGCAGCAGCGAACGGCTGTAGTCCTGGAAGACCATGGCCATCCCATCGGGTACCCCGGTGATCCGCGATCCGGCGACCCACACCGCGCCCTCCGTGGGCTGCTGCAGACCGGCGAGCGTGCGCAGCAGCGTCGTCTTGCCCGCGCCGGACGGGCCGACGATCGAGACGAACTCGCCCGGCATCACCGAGAAGTCGAGGCCGTCGAGCGCGTGATGCGCGGCGTCGCCCGTCCCGTAGACGTGGGAGACCGCGTCGACCCGTACCAGCGGTTCCGTAGCGGCGGGAGTGGTGGTCGGAGGCATGTCCGCTCCTTCTAGATCTTGGCGCGGGACAGCCGGTGCCACGCGAGGGTACGATGCTCGATGCGTTCGAGCAGCAGGTTGATGAGCAGGCCGAGGATCGCCAGCGCGAGCATCCAAGACCACATGTCGAGCATCTGGAAGCGCCCCTGTGCCTGGATGAGGAGGTAGCCGATGCCGTTCGTGGCGAGCATGAACTCGGAGACGATCGCGAGCAGCAGGGCCGCAGTGCTCGCGATGCGGAGCCCTGCGAAGATCTTGGGCATGGCCGCGGGGATGACGATGGCGAACAACTGCCGGGCGCGGGAGACCTGGAAGATGCGCCCCATCTCGAGCATGGTCTTCTGGATCGTGCCGACGCCGGAGGCGGTGTTGATGAGCACGAACCAGGAGACTCCGTACGCGATGAAGGCGACGCGCATGTCGTCGCCGCCGCCGAGCAGCGTGATGAAGAGCGGGAGTGCGGCCGTCGCGGGGACCGAACGGAGGAACTCGACGATCGGGGTGATCGCATCCCGGGCCACGCGGTTCAGGCCCATGAGCACGCCGAAAACGATGCCCCAGGCGGAGCCGAGGGCGAAGCCGAGCAGCATCCGTCCGACCGTCGCGAGGAAATCGCCGAGGGGACCGGCGACCCCGCCGGTGGAGAGTAGGCCCCACAGGTTCTCCGCGATCGCCAGTGGCGGGGGGAAGAACGGCGAAGCCGCGGCGACGGCGGCGAGCTGCCAGAGCGCAACGAGCACGAGCAGTGGGATGAGGAGATATCCGAGCGCGGCGGCGGCGTGCCGGGTGCGCCGCGGGAGCGGGGTGCTCCGCCGCGGCACGGCGATGCCGTGGGTGAGCAGCCTGCGGGGCGTCGTCTGTGTCATCACTGGACTCCTCGGGTCGTGGCGTCCCAGGCGAAGAAGCGGCGCTCGACCCAACCCAGGAGCAGGTTGATCACCAGGCCGAGCACGCCCGCGGTGAAGGTCGCGGCGAGCACGGTGAGATAGGAATCCGCGTCGCCGTAGGCGCGCGTGCGGGAGATGAACGCCCCGAGCCCCTGCGAGCCGCCCGCAATGAGCTCGACGGTGATCACGACGATCAGAGCGATGGAGGAGGCGATGCGCACGCCCGTCGCGATGAACGGGGTGGACGCCGGGATCACGATCCGCCGGATGACCCCGAAGCGGGAGACGCCGAAACTGCGCGCCATCTCCTTCGTGTAGGGGTCGACGTCGTGGACGCCGTAGAGGGTGTTGAACATGATCGGCCAGACGGCGGCGAAGACGACGATGACGAGCTTCATCTCGAGGCTCGAGCCGAGCACGAGGATCACCAGCGGCACGAGCGCGACCGGCGGGATCGGGCGGATGAGCTCGACGATGGCGCGCGCCGAGCGGTAGACCGGCTGGGACAGCCCGAAGACGACGCCGAGCGGGACGGCGATGGCAATGGCGATCGCCATGCCGAGCAGGTACGCGGTGAGCGTGGCGAGCACGTCGGCGCGGAAGATCGCGTCGCCCCAGAGGGAGACGGCACGCAGCAGCACCTCGGAGAACGGCGGGAGGAAGCCGCTCGTGATGAGCGAGGATCGCGAGGCGATCTCGAGGATCACGACCAGTGCGAGTACGCCGATGCAGCCGCGGCGGAGCGCGACGCGGCTGCCGCGCCGAGCGCTCCGGCGCGGTGCGGACCGTGGGCTCTCGGGGCCGGAGCTCCCGCCTCGCGCGGAGGCCTCAGCAGTCGGTCGGAGCGTCGAGGACATGATCCGTGAAATCGAACTCGTCGGCGAGCAGGCCGCTCTCGAAGTAGATGTCGGCGTTGCGCTGGATCTCTGCGAGTCGGTTCGTGCTCTGGTAGTCGAGCATCACCTCGGACGCGGCGACCTCCGCCGGGGCGCCGAGCAGCGACATGAACTGCTCCTCGAAGAGGTCGCGGTCATCCACGAGGGCGCCCTGCGCTTCGAGCAGCGTGCACTGGATGGCCCGGACCGTCGCGGGGTTCTGGTCGATGAATGCCTGCGAAGCGATCCAGCCGGACTCCGCCATGCCGGTGTACTCGCCGGTGCCGTAGTCGAAGACGGCCGTGCTCCCCAGGTCGCGGACGGCGGCGAGGGTCGGGCCGACCGCGCTGGACGCATCGATCGTGCCCTGCTCGAGTGCCGCGGCGACCTCGCCATAGGGGAGTTCCACCCAATCGACGGCGTCGGGGTCGAGCCCTTCGGCGAGCATCGCGTGGCGCAGCTTGATGGCGTGGCTCGAGGTGAGAGAGATCACGTTCACTGTGCGGCCCTCGAGATCCGCGAGGGAGGAGATCCCGGAATCGGGCAGTGCCTCGAGCGATCCGGTCTCGGGAGTGCTCGCCCAGCCCTCGGCGATGACGACGATCGGCAGGCCCTGGTTGATCGCGTCGATCACCCCGAAGTAGCTGGAGTTGGCGGCCGCCGTGTCGCCGGAGACGACGGAGGTGACGGCGACACCGCTGTTGTCCACGTACACCGGTTCGATCTCCAGCCCGTGCTCCGCACCGGTCTGCTCGACGGCGAGCTGGAGCGGGACCGTGCCGGGGCCCTGGATGCCGCTGATGCGTACTGCGCTCATTTCGGGGCCGTCATCCGTGGCCCCCTGAACAGCGGTACCGCCATCGCCGGAGGAGCAGGCGGCTAAGACGACGATCGCGCTGAGTGCGAGTGCCGCGCGGAATCTGCGACGGGAGATCGGGGCGTGGGAGACGAACATAAAGCGGTCACTCCTTCGTAACGGCGCATGACGAGCATTTCGTCAGACAGTAGTACATCACAAGTGATCCGTCAATCATACAATCCGGTGGCGCGGTGGCGCGGTGGCGCGGTGGCGCGGTGGCGGCAGGGCCGCCGGGAGGGGTGCGCGGCGCGGATGTCAGGCGGCGGAGCCCTGGGACTCCCGCAGATGCCGCAGTGCGGTCACGGCCGCATTGCGGACGTGCTGGGCGCAGAGCCGTGCGGCCTCCGCCGGTTCGCGGCGCGCCGCGGCCGCGGCGACCTCGCGCAGCTCGGCGACGGCCGCGCCCGAACGCCCCGGCTCGCTCATCGAGGTCGCGCGGAGCAGGCGCACGCGGGCCTGCAATCCCTCGATGATCCCCGCGAGGGTGGGGCTCCCCGCGCCCTCGACCAGGACCTCGTAGAACTGGTCCTTCGAGTCGAGCACGACGCGGATGTCCTCGGTGCCGGCGGAGGATGCCGCGAAGTGCTCCACGGCCTCGGAGAGCCGGGCGAGCTGAATATCGTCGGCGCGCTGCACGAATCGCTCGATGAGGAGCGATTCGAGCAGCGCGCGGATCTCGTAGAGGTCTTCGGCCTCGTCGAGGGAGGGTGTGGAGACGATGGCGCCACGCTGCGGGACGACGGTGACGAGGCCCTCGCTGGTGAGTTCGCGCAGCGCCTCGCGCACGGTGGTGCGCGAGACCTGGAGCTGCTCGATGAGCTCGCGCTCGACGAGGCGCTGTCCCGGGCGGAACTCGAAGTTGAGGATGGCGGTGCGCAGCGCCTGGATCACCTGCTGGCGCAACGGGGCGGCAACGCGATCCATCGCGGGCCTCGTCCAGGGGGATGCTGCAGGCGCTGAATCGCTCATGGCCTGTCCTCACTCTCGGTAGTGGTGATCATATCGCTCCGACGGCGAAGATGTATGACGAAGACCTTATCCGACGGCTGCGCAATAGCGCGAAGATATAGTACTGTATGACGATCGGTCAATCGATCGACAATGGTGTCGGAAGGAGCAACGGGAATGGACTACGCAGGGCTCGAGGGCAAGGTTGCGATCGTCACCGGGGGGACCGGAGGGATCGGCGAGGCGATCGTGGATCGCCTGATCCGCTCCGGATCGAAGGTCGTGATCGTCGGCACGAATGAGGAGCGCGCGCAGCAGCTCGCAGCGAAGTACCGTGAGCGCGCCATCGGGGTTGGGGCCGATGTGTCGACGGAGGCGGGCGTGGCGAGCTACATGGAGGCGGCGATCACCGTCTTCGGCTCTGCGGATCTCCACGTGCTGAACGCGGGCATCGCGGGCACTCCGGCGCAGCTGATCGCCGACGCCAGTGTCGAGGAGTGGGATCAGGTGATGGGGGTGAATGTCCGCGGACCGTTTCTCGGGATCCGGGCGGCGCTCCGCCACTACGCGACCGCGGGGGTGACGGGCTCGATCGTCGTGATGGCGTCGATCGCGAGCCTGCGCGGCGCGGCTGATCTGCTCGCCTACACGGCGTCCAAGCATGCGGTGGCGGGGCTCGTCGAGGGCGCCGCGGTGCATGCCGGGCCGGTCGGCGTGCGGGTGAACGCCGTGGCGCCAGGCCTGATCCCGACGCCGCTGTTCGGCGAGGCCGGGATGGAGAACATGCGCCAGCGCGCTTCCACCTCGCCACTGCGCCGCGCTGGCGATCCGGATGAGATCGCGGCGGCGACGGCGTTCCTGCTCAGCGAGGACGCCTCCTATATCACCGGCACGCTGCTGTCCGTCGACGGCGGCTCGAGCGTGCAGAACAACTGTCGTTACGGCGGCGGGGCGGGCCTGTGGGATCCTGCGGAGATCGACGCGCCGCTGCTGAAATCGTTCGGACGCCTGGACTAATCTGTCTGATTGTCATACGGTAATAACATCTGAAACGGAAGTGCTCGACGACGAGCACGGAGGGAGAACGCCGTGTATATCGTGACCGGAGTGGGCGGCTATGTGAGCTCGCGGGTTGCCGAGGCGCTACTCAGGAGCGAACCGGCCGAGCGCCTCATCGTGACAACGCGGAGCGCCGAGACGGCGGAGCGCTGGCGCGCGCGCGGCGTCGATGCGCGCATCGCGGACTACAATGATTCGGCCTCGCTGCAGCGCGGCTTCGAGGGCGGACGCTCCATCTTCATGATCTCCGGCATGGAGGCCGGCCCTCGCAGGCAGCGGCAGCACGGCGACGTGGTCGACGCCGCTGCCGCCGTCGGCGTGGAACACCTCGTCTACACCTCCTTCCTCGGCGCGGATCATCCCGGCGCGAGCTCGGTGGAGGTCGCCGATCATCAGTTCACCGAGCAGCGTGTGCGGGAGAGCGGCATGCGCTGGAACTTCATGCGCAACAGCCAGTACGCCGACGCCATGGCGGAGAACCAGGCGGCGATCGCTATCGCCTCCGGCGTGAGCGCGGGGAACACCGGCGGTGGCCGCGTCTCATTCGTCTGCCGCGACGACGTCGCCGAGGTCGCCGCAGCCCTGCTGCTCGGCGCGGGAGAGCCGAACACCGGGTACGACGTCACGGGTCCGGAGGCGTTCACCTACCGCGAGGTGGGGGAGATGATCTCCTCCCTCTCCGGTGCTCCGATCGAGATGCGGGACCTCAGCGACGACGAGATGTACGCCCTCTGGGACGGGCTCGGCGTGCCGCGCTCCGCGGACGGTGACTTCTCGGCCTCGCCCGTGCCGTGGGGTAGCGACGGGATGGTGACGCTCGGCCGAATGATCCGCGAGGGTCATTGCGGGAACGTGACCGATGTCGTCGAGCGGTTCACCGGGCGTCCGGCGCGGAGCCTCCGGGACCTGATGCGGGGCGCGCAGGCCGCGTGGCCCGCCCCCGGGAGCGCATCGGCATGAACGAAGCGCAGTACGAAGTCGTCATCGTCCGCTACGGCACCCGCAGCGGACACCGCGGCGAGGTCTACCTGAACTATTCGATCTACGGGGAGCCCGACGCCCCGATCGGCATGGACTACTACGTCTGGGTGATCCGCAACGCGCACCGCACGGTGCTCGTGGATACCGGCTTCTCCCCGCAGGGCGCGGAGCATCGGCAGCGGACCTTCGTCCGCGCGATCCCCGAGGTGTACGCCGCGCTCGGGATCGACCTCGCCGCGGAGCAGACGCTCGTCGTCACCCATGCCCACTACGACCACATCGGCAACCTCGCCCTGTTCCCGCGCGCGCAGGTGCACATCAGCGGCGCGGAGCTCGACTTCTGGCTGAGCCCGATGGGCGAGCGGAAGCAGTTCAGCCACTCCACGGAGCCCGACGAGATCGCGGCCCTCAGCACCGCCGTCTCCGAGGGTCGCGTCACGCGGGTCGGCGAAGGGGAGATCCTCGCCCCCGGCATCGAACTGCTCGAGATCGGCGGGCACACGCCGGGGCAGCTCGCGGTGAAGGTCGCCACCGACGAGGGGACCGTGCTGCTCGCCTCCGACGCGATCCACTACTACGAAGAGTACGAGTCGGACCTCCCCTTCGCCTTCGTCGCCGACCTTCCCGCGATGTACGCCGGCTTCGACCGGATCAGGGGCCTGATCGAGCGCGGCGAGGTCGACCACCTCGTCTCCGGGCACGACCCGGACACCCTGCAGCGGTTCACCCCGGTCGCGGACGGTCCGCTCACGGGCATCGCCGCGACCATCGGCCATGCGTCGCACGCACACCACCACGAGGAAGCAGAGCAATGACAGAACGAGCGGGATTCATCGGTCTCGGGAACATGGGCGGACGCATGGCGCGCCGTCTCATCGAGGGCGGCGTCGTCGTGCACGGCTTCGACCTGGATCCTGCGGCCGCGGCCGCGATCGGCGCGAAGGCTCACCCCGCCGCCGCGGACGTCCTCGCGCAGAGCGACGTCGTCTTCCTCTCGCTGCCCGACAGCCGCGTCGTGGAGCGCGTCGTGCTGCAGGACGAGCGCTTCCTCGCCGGCCTGCGGGCCGGGATGACCGTCGTCGACCTCAGCACCGCGGCCCCCGCCTCCACGAAGCGGATCGCGGCGGCCCTCGCCGAGCGCGGCGCCGCCTACGTCGATGCCGGCATCTCCGGCGGCGCCGCCGCCGCGGAGCGCGGCACGCTCACACTGATGGTCGGCGGCGACGCCGCAGCGCTCGAGCGCGCCCGACCGCTGATGGGCCGCTTCGCCGCGAAGATCGTGCATATGGGGGCCTCCGGCGCCGGGCACTCGACGAAGCTCCTCAACAACTTCCTGAACGCCATCAGCCTGTCGGCCACGGCCGAGGTGATGGTCGGCGCGAAGCGGGCGGGACTCGACCTGCAGCAGGTGCTCGAAGTGCTCAACGCGAGCTCCGGCGTCAACTTCGCGACGCTGAACCGCTTCCCGCACATCATCGAGGGGGACTATCTCGAGGGCGGGCTCACGAACGCACTGATGATGAAGGACGTCGTCCTCTACGTCGAGCACCTGCAGGAGCTCGGGGTCGTGTCCATGAACGCCCCCGGCCCGCTCTCCAGTTTCGGCCTCGCGAACGCCCTGGGCTACCGCGACGCCATCAGCAATACGGTCGTCGACGCCATCGGCGACGTCTCGGGCGGCGTCCGCCTGCACGACGGCGCCTGAGCGCGACGACTCCACAGAGATCGAGGAATCAGCATGACTGTCAATGAAGCGAGCCACCGCCAGACCTACGAGGAAGGGCTCGAGATGCGCCGTCAGGTGCTCGGGCACGACCACGTCGAGCGTTCCCTCGCGCAGGTGAGCGAGTTCGGCCGGCCCATCCAGGAGCTCGTCACCGAGTACTGCTGGGGCGGTGTGTGGACGCGGGAGGGGCTCGACCCCAAAACCCGCAGCCTGATGAACATCGTGATGCTCTCCGCGCTCAACCGCGGGCACGAGCTCGGGGTGCACGTGCGCGGCGCGATCCGCAACGGCGCCACCGTGGAGGAGATCCAGGAGGCGCTCATCCAGGTCGCCATCTACGTCGGCATGCCGGCCGGGCTCGAGTCCTTCCGCATCGCGGAGGCGAAGCTCGACGAGATGCGCGCGGCGGGCGAACTGTGAGCGAGCCGACCACGATCGGTTTCATCGGGCTCGGCAACATGGGCACGCCGATGTCGCGGCGCCTGCTCGATGCCGGTCTGGCCGTGCGAGGCTTCGACCTCGACGCCGCGGCGCGCGAGCGCTTCGCTAGCAACGGCGGCACCGCCTTCGACGACGTCGCCGCGATGGTGCCGGGCTGCGCGCTGCTCATCCTCATGCTGCCCAACTCCGACATCGTCGAGACCGTGCTCGAAGGCGAAGCCGGCGTGCTCGGGCGGATCGATCCGGACACCCTGATCGTCGACATGAGCTCCTCCGAGCCGCTGCGCACCCGGGCGCTGGCCGAACGTGTCGCCGCACGCGGCGGGCATCTGGTTGACGCCCCGGTGTCGGGCGGGGTCGGCGGGGCGAACGCCGGCACGCTCTCGATCATGGTCGGAGGGGAGGCCGCCGACGTCGCCCGCGCCGAGCCGGTGCTGGCGCACCTCGGCCGCGTCAGCCACGTCGGCGCCGCTGGCGCCGGGCACGCGCTGAAGGCCATCAACAACCTGATGTCGGCGACGCACCTGTGGGTGACGAACGAGGCGCTGCAGACCGGGATCTCCTTCGGTCTCGCCCCGGAGGCGATGCTCGAGGTGGTGAACCGCTCCAGCGGCCGCTCGGGATCGACGGAGCACAAGTGGCCGAAGTTCATCCTCGGGGAGAGCTACGACTCCGGCTTCAGCCTTGCGCTGATGCTCAAGGACATGCGGATCGCGACGGGACTGGCCGAGCATCTCGGGGTGCCGCACGCGCTCAGCGACGAGGCGGTGCGCCACTGGCAGATCGCCGCCGAGGATCTCGGCCGGGGCGCCGACCACACGGAAGTCGCGAGATGGCTCGCGCAGCACACGGAAGGACCGGAGGGACGATGAGCGAGAAGGACACGATCCGCGAGCGGGCGGAGGAGATCCTCGGCGAGTGGAACGGGAAGTTCCAGGCGGTCCTGGATCTGGACCCGGCGTTCATGGACGCCTACACGAAGCTCGAAGCGGTGCCGCATCGCAAGGGCGCGCTCGATGAGAAGATCCAGCATCTGATCCGGCTCGCCGTCGCCGCCAACGCCACGCACCTCTACGTGCCGGCCATCCGGCGCCATATCCGACGCGCGTTCCAGGCGGGGGCCACGCCGGCCGAGGTGATGGAGGTGCTCGAGTGCGCCGCGACCCTCGGCATTCACGCGATGAACATCGGCGTGCCGATCCTGGCCGAGGTGCTCGAGGAGGCCGGGCTCCGCTCCGGGCCGCGCGAGCTGGACGCGTACCAGCAGGGGCTGAAGGAGGACTTCACCCGCAACCGCGGCTACTGGCACGCCTTCTGGGATGAGATCCTCGAGATGGCGCCCGAGTTCTTCGAGGCGTACACCGACTTCTCCTCGGTGCCGTGGAAGAGCGGACCGCTCGAGCCGAAGGTGAAGGAGTTCGTCTACATCGCCTTCGACACCGCCGCGACCCACCTCTACACCTCCGGCCTGCGCCTGCACCTGCAGAACGCCGTGCGCTACGGCGCGACGGAGGGCGAGCTCGTCGAGGTGATGGAGATCGCCGCGACGCTGGGCATGCACGGCGTCTTCGAGGCCGCGCCCGTGCTCGCGGAGGAGATCCGCTCGCACGGCGAGGGGAGCGGAGCACGATGAGCGCGCAGCCCGCCTACCGGCTCGACGAGGCGACGCTCGCCGCGTTCCGCGAGATCCTGCCCGCCGACGCGATCGTCGTGGACGAGGCCGGCCGCGACGCGTACCGCGATCCCTACTGGCACCAGGAGGATCGCAGCTACGACTCCTCCGCCGTGCTCTACCCGGCCACCACCGAGGAGGTGCAGGCGGTGATGCGCGTCGCCGACGCGCACGGCGCCCCGATCTGGGTCTCGTCGCAGGGGCGCAACAACGGCTACGGCGGTCCCTCGCCCCGTGTGCGCGGCAGCGTGCTCGTGAGCCTGCGCCGCATGAACCGGGTGATCGAGATCAATCCGACGCTCGCCTATGCCGTTGTGGAGCCGGGGGTCACCTGGTTCGATCTGCACGAGGCGCTGCAGGCCGGCGGGCACGACGACCTGATGGTCTCCGTCCCCGATCTCGGCTGGGGCTCCGTGATCGGCAACACGATGGACAGCGGGGTGACCTACCTGCCGCTCGGCATGGACTACCAGGCGCCGACCGGGCTCGAGGTCGTGCTCGCCGACGGCTCCCTGCTGCGCACCGGCATGGGCGCGATCCCGGACTCCCCCTCCTGGCACGTCTACAAGCGCGGGCTCGGGCCCGTGCTCGATCCCCTGTTCGTGCAGTCGAACTTCGGCGTCGTCACCCGCATGGGCTACTGGCTGATGCGCCGGCCGGCCGTCTACGCCCCGCTCTTCCTGACGGTGCCGCGCGCCGAACAGCTCGAGCAGGCGATCGACATCCTCCGCGAGCTGCGTCTGGACGGGGTGATCCGCGGGGTGCCGGTGATGCAGAACACCATGACGCTCTCCTCGCACTTCCCGGAGCTGCTCGGGAAGATGCAGGCGCAGAACGCGACGTTCTCCGAGGCGCAGCTGCAACAGCTCGCCGACGAGAGCGGCGTCGGCCGGTGGGGGATGCGTACCGCGGTGTGGGGCGACGAGAGGATCGTCGCGCGCCAGATCGAGCAGATCCGCGAGGCGTGGGCGGCGATCGACGGCGCCAGGGTCGACCATCACCGCAGCTACCGGCGCGACGAGTGGGACCAGATCGAGCACTTCGTCGACAAGGTGCAGGCGGGTATCCCCAGCCTCGACATGATGGAGTCGTTGCCGGAGGGCATCGGCCATGTCGGCTTCTCCCCGGTGGTGCCGCTGGAGGGGGCGCGGATCCGCGAGGTGGCCGAGCTGCTCGAGCGGATCGTCGTCGAAGAGGCCGGCAGCAATTTCGTTGCCGGCATCTGCGTCATCAGCGAGCGCAGCGCCATGATCGTCAGCGGGCTGGTGTTCGACACGACCGATGCGGAGCAGACCACGCAGGCCTACGCGACCGCCAAGTCGATGGTGCGCGCGGCCGGCGAGCGCGGGTACGGCGAGTACCGTGCGCATCTCGACTTCATGGACCTCGCGGCGGAGCAGTACTCCTACGGCGACTTCGCCTACCGCCGCTTCGTCGAGAAGATCAAGGACGCCGTCGACCCGAACGGCATCCTCATGCCGGGACGCCACGGCATCTGGCCGAGCAACCGGCGCCCGGAGGACCGCGCGCAGTAGCCGCCGCGGAGGAGCTCAACGAGGAGTGGACTGGAACATGAGTACTGAATCGACCCCGGACGCGCTCGCCGCGCTGCGGGACGCCCTGACCGGCCCCGCGCATCTGCGCGGGGAGGACGGCTACGCTGAGGAGCTCGCGGGCTTCAACACGCTCTCCCCGCTGTCCCCCGATCTCGTCGTCGGCGCCGCCGATGAGCGCGACGTGCAGCTCGCGGTGCGCTACGCCCGTGCGGCGGGGCTGCAGGTGAGCGTGATGGCGACCGGTCACGGCTCCTACTGCTCGGTGCCGGAGGGCGTGCTCATCCGCACGCACCGGCTCGATGCGATCGACGTGGATCCCGGGGCCCGGCGCTTCACCATCGGCGCCGGCGCCCGGTGGATGGACATCCTCCCGAGACTCGCACCGCACGGTCTCGGCGCCGTGACCGGCTCCTCGCCGAGCGTCGGCGCCGTCGGGCTGACCCTCGGCGGCGGCATCGGGCCGCTCAGCCGCACCTTCGGCTGGGCGGCGGATCGCGCCGTCTCCTACCGGGTCGTCGACGGGCTCGGCGAGCTGCTGACGGTCTCCGCGGAGGAGCACCCCGATCTCTTCTGGGCACTCAAGGGCGGCAAGGTCGGACTCGGAATCGTCACCGAGATGACGCTGGAAGCGCTGCCGCTGCGGGAGGTCTACGGCGGGGGGATCTTCTTCGCCGAGGAGCACCTCGAGGCCGTGCTGCGCGCCTGGCTGCCGTGGGCGAAGTCGCTGCCGGAGTCCGCGAACACGTCCATCGGCATCCTGCGGCTCCCGGAGGACGTGCCCGCGCCGCTGGGCGGTCGGACGCTGGCCCACCTGCGCTACGCCTACGCCGGGCTCGAGCTCTCCCGGGAGGAGCTCGTCGCGCGCGGCGCCGAGCTCGTCGCGCCGATGCGCGCCGTTGCCGAGGCGCTCGTCGACGGCGTCGACGTGCTCGCCTGCGACCGGGTCGGCGAGATCCACGCGGAGCCCTTCGGGCCGTTGCCGATCTGGGAGCGCGGGGAGTTCCTCGACGAGGTCGACGAGGCCTACATCGAGACCCTGCTCGCGCATGCGGGCGCCGGCACCGATGCCCCGTTCTCGAATGTGGAGACCCGGCTGTTCGGCGGGGCGACGCAGCGCGAGCCCGCCGGCCCGAACGCCATCGGCGGGCGCGGCGCGGCCTTCTCGCTGCTGGTGATCGGCGTCGATGTCCCCGGCGTCACCGACGAGGCGCTGCGCCGCGTGGGCACCGCACTCTTCGACGATGTCGCCGACTACGCGCACGCCGAGGTCAACTACAACTGGGCAGGCCACCCGACCGCGCAAACGTGGCGGCGGCTGTGGTCGCCCGAGACAGCGGCGCGCCTCGCCGAGGTGCGCCGGCGCTACGATCCGGAGGCGCGCTTCGCCTACGGCAACCAGGAGGGATCGCGATGACGGAGATCAACGGGAGGGTCGCGGTCGTCACCGGGGGCGCCTCGGGTATCGGGCTCGGCATCGCCGAGGCGCTGCGGGAGGCCGGCGCGGCCGTGGTGATCGCCGATATCGAGGAGGCCGCGCTCGCGCGGGCGTCCGCCGAGCTCCGCGTGACGGGGAAGCGCGTCGACGTCGCCGACCCCGACAGTGTGCAGCGGCTGGCCGACGAGGTCGTCGCCGAGTTCGGTCCCGTCGGCATCGTGGTGAACAACGCCGGAGTCGGGCCGCTCGCCCGCATCGAGGATCTCACCCTCTCCGATTGGGACTTCATGCTGAACGTGAACCTCAAGGGCGTCATCCACGGCGTGCGGAGCTTCCTGCCGCTGCTCATCGCGAACCCTGACGGCGGGCACCTGGTGAACACCGGGTCGATGGCGTCCTTCGCGTCGATGGCGAGCGGCGGCGCGTACAACGTGACGAAGTACGGCGTCGCCGCGCTCACGGAAACGCTCGCGCTGGAGCTCGCCGAGGACCACCCCGCGGTGCGCGCGACGCTCCTCGCCCCCGGTACGGTGCGCACGAACATCAAGTCGAGCCTGCGCAATCAGCCGGCGGGCCGCTCCGGCGGGCTCGCCGATGTCGATATCTCGGGCGCGCAGGCCGCGGACATGCGCTGGATCGACCCGCTGGAAGCGGGCCGGATCACGGTCAATGCGATCCGGGAGAACCGGCTGTACGCACTGACCCATCCGGACTGGTGGCCGATCGTCGAGACGCGCTTCGCGCAGATCGAGCGGGCGTTCGCTGACGGGATCGCGGAGCTCGCGCCCGAGGCGGAGGCCGCGCCGTGAGCGGCCGCATCGCCCGGGCCGGGGTGCTGCGGGAGGTCGGACGGCCGTTCTCCATCGAGGAGGTGGAGCTGCTGGCTCCCGCCGCGGGCAGGGTCATCGTGCGGACGCACGCGAGCCCGTTCTGTTCCACCGATGTGAAGAACTGGAAGGGGCAGCTCTACAAGATCCCGCCGACGATCCTCGGGCACGCCTCCATCGGCGAGGTCGTCGAGGTCGGCCCCGGCGCCCCCGCGACGCTCATCGGTCGGCGCGTGGTGGTGCCGGGGACGCCGGAGTGCGGGCGGTGCTACTACTGCTCGATCGGCGAGCCGTGGCAGTGCGGCGAGCTCTTCGACCTCGGCGGCATCTACCCGGATGTGGCGCACGGCGCCGACGGTGCGCTGATCTCGTGTGCCGGCTGCGTCGGGGGCTATGCGGAACTCATGTCGATCTCGGCGAACCAAGTATTCCCCATCGACTCCGACCTGCCCTCGGACGTGCTGTCGATGCTCGGCTGCGGGATCAGCACCGGCGTCGGGTCGGTCGTCAACATCGCCGCGCTGCGCCCCGGCGAGAGCGTCGCGATCGTCGGGGCCGGGCACCTGGGGCTCTGGATGCTCCAGGCCGCGCGGTCGTTCGGCGCCGGCAGTATTGTGGTCATCGAGCCGCACGCCGGGCGGCGCGCCATCGCCGAGCGGCTCGGGGCCGACCTCGTGCTCGACGGCGTCGACGTCGAGGCGACCGTGGCGCGCGTGCAGGAGGCCGCGGGCGGGCGCGGCGTCGATATCGCGCTGGAGGCCGCCGGGCCTACCGCATCGCAGCGGCTCGCCGTGCGGCTGACGCGGCGTGGCGGCCGGACCGTGCTCAGCGGCTTCGAGATCGGCGGGGCGGATGTCGCGCTGCCGCAGGTGGAGACCGCGCTGCAGAGCCGGCGGATCCTGAGCACGCAGAACGGACACGTGCGCATGCGCACCGATCTGCAGCGCTACGCCGGGCTGCTGGAACGCGGCGTGCTCGATCCCGCGCCCATCTACACCCGGAGCTACGCGCTCGACGAGCTCGACCGCGCGCGCGACCGCTCCGGATCGCTCGACGACGTCTGCGGCATCGTCGTGTTCTGAACGTCGGATCCCCGACCCGAGACCGTCGAAGCGCTGAACTGCCGAACCGCTGAGTCCTCGCTGTACCGCTCCGCCCGGCGGACCCTCCGTCGCGCGGGTTATCCGCCTGCCGTCGAAGGAGATGCCACCGAATGTGCACCATCGCTCACCACGCTGCTACCGCAGCCGACGCCACCATGGGAACCGCCGCCGCGAAGCCCGGGGTCTCGCGCCGGAGAATGCTGCAGACCGCCGGTCTGGGGGTGCTGGCCGGCGGCGCGGCCGTCGCGCTCGCCGGCTGCGCGCCGGCCGCCGCTCCCGTGAGCGCCGCCGCCGCGCCCGTGCCTGTCGGCACCCGCTCCAAGCTCGTGCTCCTCGGCACGACGGGCGGCCCGGGGATCGTCGCCGACCGTGCGGGGATCTGCTCCGCCGTCGTGGTCGACGGCGCGGTCTACCTCGTCGACCTGGGGCACGGCGCCCCGAGCCAGATCGTGAAGGCCGGTCTCGCCTCCGCGGAGGACTCGGCCACGAACGCCTCCCTCGCGGCGTTGCGCGGGATCTTCATCACCCATATGCACTCCGACCACATCGCCGAGCTGCCCGCGCTGCAGATCACCGGGATGTGGAACGGGCTGAAGGACCCGGCGTCGCCCGTGCAGGTGTACGGGCCGGGGAACCGCGGCGGGCTCTCCCCGCTGGCCGGCGCGGCGGATCCCGCGGTGATCGCCCCCGACAACCCGACCGCCGGCACCGTCGACATGCTCGCCCTGATCAACCGGGCCTTCGCCGCCGACCTCAACGAGCGCATCCGCAGCAGCGGCGGCGTCGATCCGCTCGCCGTGCTGCAGGGCCACGACATCGCGCTTCCCTCCGGCGTCGCCTCGCCGATCGATGCGGAGCTGATGCCCGACATCGACCCGTTCGACGTCTACGAGGACGAACTGGTGAAGGTCACCGCCACGCTCGTGAATCACGCGCCCGTCTTCCCGTCCTTCGGCTTCCGCTTCGACACGGCCGACGGCTCGGTCACCTTCTCGGGCGATACCGGACCTTCGGCGAATCTCGCCCGCCTCGCGCAGGGGACCGACATCCTCGTGCACGAGGTGATCGACCGCGAGTGGGTCGAATCGATCTACCCGGAGCCGCGCACCGACGCCGCGGCGGCGACGGTCGCGCACCTGCTGAACTCGCACACCTCGATCGAGGAGGTGGGGCGGATCGCCACCGAGGCCGGGGCGAAGCACGTCGTGCTCAACCACATGGCGCCCGCGACGCATCCCGAGGAGAAGTGGCTCGAGGTGCGCGACCACTTCGACGGGGAGGTGACCGTCGGCACCGATCTCGCGGAGTTCGCGATCGGGTCCTGAGTATCCGACGGGACGACGAGGCCCGGTCACCGCGGTTCGCGGCGACCGGGCCTCGTCCGTCAGGGAGCCTCAGTCGCGGTAGCGCGCCGGCCAGATCCCGTGCCGGCCCGGCATGATGATGCCGCGCGGGTCGACCGCGTCTTTGATCGCTTCGACGAAGCGGCGGTAGGCGTGGTCGCCGAACGAGTACTGCGCGGCGGCCCGGTCCATCACGTCGATGTGGGCGCGGTACTCCCCGTAGCCGAGCTCCGCGATCTCGTCGATGAGCAGGCGCACGGTGTCGAAGGTGTCGCGCACGTGCTGCGGATCGCGCCGGTCGAAGCTGAGGGAACTCACGATCATGGCGCTGCGGTCGTTCGTCGGGAAGATCGCACAGACGAAGTTCGCCCCGGTGCGCTCGATCACGCGCTGCTTGATCCGTTCGACCACCGCGACGACCTCGCGCCCCTGCAGCGGCACGATCGGGGAGAACCCGACGTGCCCCACCCAGTCGGGCATCTGCTCCATCATCTCCATCCCGGGGATGCCGGCCGAGATCTTCTGCATGAACGTGCCGATCTCGTCCCAGTTCTCTGGCGTGAAGCGGCCGAGCACGTCGACGCGGGAGCCCTCGAGCGCGCCCCAGGCCTCCTGGATCCGGCGCAGGTGGTGCGCCACGACCGGGACGTCGCCCCACAGTGCGGTACGCACGCCCCAGCGGCCGATGCCGGTCGCGGCGGCGAGGCCGTCCAGGCGTTCCTCCGGCCAGGTGGCGTCGGCGCCGGGGAACATACCGAGGTGCTCGGGGAACTGCGTGCCCATCGTGATGAGGTTCTGCAGGTTCGGCACGCCGCGGATGACGCCGTCCAGGCGCAGCTCGCGGATGATGTCGATCGCCTGACCGAGCTGATGCTCCGCCGGGACCGAGAGGTACAGCGGCATGTACGCCTTCGGGCGGCGCATGAGCCAGACGCCCATGCGCGAGACGATACCGAAGTTCGACTGCGTGAACAGCGGGTCGAGCGTGGGCCCGAGCCCGCGCTTGTAGACGTGCCAGGAGGGGGAGTCCGGGATCGCCCCCATACCGGTGCGCAGCAGCGAGCCGTCGGCGAGCACCACCTCCATGCCGGTCGGGGCCTGGAAATCGGTGCCGAGCGGCAGATAGGTCATGCCGTTGTCCATCGAGTTACCGATGATGGACCCCCAGCCGACGTCGGGGACGGAGAGCATCAACTCGTCGCCGCGCTCGTGCAGGGCGGCGTGGAGGTCGATCCAGCGCACCCCCGGTTCGACGACGGCGTAGGCGAGCTCCGTATCGATGTGAATGATCTTGTCCATCCGGCGGAGGCTGATCAGCAGCGAGCCCGCGACCCGGGGCGAGGGACCGCCATAGCCGTTGTTGCGCCCCTGCGAGGAGACCCAGATGGGGATCTCATGACGGTGCGCGATGCGGACGATCTCCTGCAACGCCTCGCGGTCGGCGGGGAAGACCGCGCCGCAGGAGTCGTAGCTGCGATCTTCGGCGTGCCAGTAGGGGTCGCGGTACTGATCGCGCTCCTCCTCGGTGAGGAGTATGTGATCGCGGCCGACGACGGCGATGAGCTCGTCTCGGGCGGCGTCGGGGAGCTGGAACGGGGCGTGCTGCGCCATGGGGATCCCGCCCTCTATCCGTGCCGGACCGCGGCGGCGGCGCGGGCGTACTCGTCTTCGGTGACCTCGTCGAGCCAGGTGGTCTCGCCGAGCGAGATGGCGGTGTGGCCCATCAGCGAGTCCTCGCCGCCGCCGTGCCAGTGGTGCTCGCCGGCCTCGATCCAGACGGTGTCTCCCTGCGTGATCTCCCGCGTCGTGCCGTCCTCGCCGGTCACGTAACCGCGACCGCGGAACACCTGCAGGATCTGCCCGTGCTCATGGAAGTGCCAGTAGGTGCGGGCGCACGGCGTGAAGATCACCGAATTGATCTTCACGCCCGGGCGGTCGGTCATGACGGCATCCGCCCACACTTCGCCGGTGAAGGTGTGCTCGGAGCGGGTCGAAGGGGTGCCGGCTCGGCCTGCGAGGACGCGCATATGCCTGGCTCCTTTCCTGAGGGAGGTGGATTGTCGGACGATACGCTAGCAGGCCCGTCAAGGAATTAATAGTTTTAATAACTGTAACTACTTTGCTAGGCTGATGATGTCGTGAGTTGGAAGTGATGTATCGCGAAGGAGCGAAGCATGTCAGCAGCAGAGATCATCGAGCAGGATGCCCCGTCGAAGGGCGAATTCCGGGATGTGATGGGGCGGTTCGCCAGCGGCGTGACCGTGATCACCACCCATGAGAACGGCACTGACTTCGGGGCCGCTGTGAGCGCCGTCAGTTCTCTCTCGGATGAGCCGCCCATGCTCCTCGTCTGTCTGAATGTCAGTTCGACGACGGGGCAGGCGGTGAAGCGCACCGGCGTCTTCGCAGTGAACGTGCTCGCCGAGGATTCTGCGCCGCTCGCGTACCAATTCGCCTCGCGAGGGGACGACAAGTTCTCCTCCGTGGCATTCGAACGCGGCGAGGGCGACGTGCCGCTGATCTCCGGGTCGATCGCGCACTTCGAATGCGAGGTGCAGGAGGCCGTGCGCGGCGGGACCCACTTCGTCTTCCTCGCCCGGGTGCGCCGCGTGAGCTCGACCCCCGGCAACCCGCTGGCGTACTTCCGCGGGTCGTTCGGGCGGATGGAGATGAATGCCGATGCTGTGGCGCTGCGCGCGGTGCGCGACTATGTGGTGGCCAGGGTCGACGACGTCGCGGTACCGCTGGATGCGGAGGGCATGGCCGCCGCCCTCGATCTCGAGGTCGGCCGCACCTTCAGCGCGCTGATCGCGCTCGCCGGCGAGGGGCTCGTGAAGCGCAGTGGCACGGTCTTCGAAGTGGAGCCGGTGCCGGACCGCGTGCTCTACGACTACTACTCCGCCAAGCTCTCGATCGAGCTCGGTGTCGCCGCGCAGACGGTGGGGCGGGTCTCTGTCGAGCGGCTCGCCGAGCTCCGCCGGCTGATGGAGGCGACCCTCGAGCACGTCGACGGCGATCGCTTCACCGACCCCGAGGCCTGGGTGGTCTCGAACGCGGAGTTCCACGAGTACCTGGTCGGCCTCGCCGGGAGCGTCATTCTCGACGAGACGTACCGCGGCCTGCAGCTGCGCGCGGTAGAGCGGCGGGCGATCACCGCCACGACCCGCGCCACGGCGGAACTGCTGGAGGACCACCGGGCGATCGTCGCCGGCTACGAGGCCGGCAACGTCGGGGCGGTGCTCGCCACGCTGCAGGCGCACGCCCACCGCGCGGCGCAGACGCGCGCCGCCCTCGTGGGGTAGCGCGCCTACATCACCATGCCACCGTTGACGTTCACCGTTTGCCCGGTGATGAACTGGGCCTCGTCGCTGCAGAGGTAGACGATCGTCGCGGCCATCTCGGCGGGCGGGACGATGCGCGGGATCGGCTGCAGCTGTACCATCTCTGCGAGCAGTTCCTCATCGCGGGGGAGCATCCGCGTGCGCGTCGCGGCGGGGGCCACGGCGTTCACGCGGATATTCTCCGCGCCGAGCAGGGCGGCGACGGCGCGGGTGAGCCCGAGGACGCCGGCCTTCGCGGCTGGGTAGGAGGCCTGGAGCGGATAGGGCGCGAGGGCGCCGACGCTCGAGATGGTGACCACGGCGCCGCCGCGCTCCCCGGCGGCGCGCAGCAGCGGCGTCGCGGCGCGCAGGCAGTAGAAGGTGCCGGTCAGGTTGATGCGGAGCACGAGGTCCCAGGCTTCGTCGTCGATGGCGGTGATCTCGGGATCCGCGCCATGGTCGGTGATCCGCCAGGGGGCGTCGGCGATGCCGGCG
This sequence comes from Leucobacter allii, assembly GCF_022919155.1. Taxonomy (NCBI): domain Bacteria; kingdom Bacillati; phylum Actinomycetota; class Actinomycetes; order Micrococcales; family Microbacteriaceae; genus Leucobacter; species Leucobacter allii. Next base: position 3,161,430 of record NZ_CP095045.1, on the reverse strand, counting down.
GCGGTCACCAGCGCGTCGATGCGACCCTGCTCGGCCTCGATGCGGGCGAAGGCGGCATTCACCTGGGCGCTGTCTCCGACGTCCACGCCGAGCGCGGTCACCCGGGGAACGCCCGCCCAGCACGCGTCGAGCTCGGCGCCGGGGAGGTCGAGCGCGTAGACATGAGCGCCCTCGGCGGCGAAGCGCTCGGCGGCGGCCGCGCCGATGCCGCCGGCCGCGCCGGTGACGACGGCGATTCGGTCGGCGAAGCGCCGGGCGCCGTGGACGACGACCTCGTGCGGGCGGATGGTGGTGGAGGTGCTGGGCATGGGGGTCCTTTCGATGGGGAACCGGGATCCTGCGCCGCCCCGCCCGCGCCACGAGCATCAAACCGTGATGAACATGTTAAGTACTAGCGAACAGAACGTGTGCGTATTAGAGTATCGTCATACAGTATGTCGAACTGACTTTCGGGCGATGGTCGCGCGCTGAGCGCACCAGCCGGATCGCCGGGACGACTGTATGAACGCCGTGTGTGAACAAAGGAGTGAACATGGATCGACGTACCCGAACGAGCCGTCTGCGGGGCATCTCAGCGGCCGCCATCGCGCTCGGCCTCGCGCTGACCGGCTGCGCCTCGACCGGCGGCGGTGCCGCGGACACCGGCGGCGCCGCTACCGCCGCCGTGAGCTACCGAGCCGCCGACGGCAGCTGTGACGCGCCGCCGCGCGACGGCGTCGACTTCGACGAGGCGCAGGAGGTCATCGAGAGCTTCCGCCAGCAGACCGACAGCCTGCTGCAGACCGAGCCGCTGCCAGGAGTGATTCCGGAGGGGACGACCGTCGCCTTCCTGAACAACGACACTCCGGTCGCCGCCCTGATGTACGAGAACATGCTGCTCGCGGCCGAAGCCGCGGGCGTCGAACTGCAGAACGTCAGCACGGGCACGGACGCGCAGAGCATCAACTCGGCGCTCAACTCGGTCGTCGAATCCGATCCCGACATCCTGATCTCCACCTCGGTGGACGCCGTGTTCTTCCAGGACCAGCTGAAGCAGCTGCAGGATCAGGGTACGTCCATCGTCTATGCCTCGCAGATGAACGCCGAAGAATACGGCCTCGATGACACGCTCGGCGGATACAACGCCTCCTTGGTGAACGGCGAGCTGCTCGCCGCGAGCGCTGTCGCATTCACCTGCGGCACCGGCACCGAGTTCGTCTACTACAACATCCCCGAGATGGGCTTCTCCGCGGTGGTGCAGGGCGCGCTCGAAGAGAAGCTCGCCGAGCTCTGCGCCGACTGCACGCTGCGTGTGGTCGATATCTCGATCCTCGAGGCCAGTCCGGCCGATGCGATCGTGAGCGACCTGCAGGCGCACCCCGACACCGACTTCTTCGTGACGACGGGCGACCAGTTCCAGATCGGACTGCAGGAGAAGGCCGAACTCGCCGGGCTGAACAATGCCTTCGGCCTTGGCCAGGGCTCGCTTCCGCAGAACATCCAGCAGGTGGCGGACGGGACGCAGATCGGTGCGCAGGCCGTCGACTTCAGCATGTTCATGTGGGCGCTCCTGGATGAAGGCCTGCGCAAGCAGCAGGGCGTTTGGACCCCCTACACCGATTGGGAGCGCGTCAGCCAGTCCACCTCGCGCGTCCTCACCCAGGAGAACGCCGGCGAGTTCGTCGACGGCTTCGTCGCCTTCCCGGGGATGGAAGACGCGTACCGGGAACTCTGGGGGGTGTGAGCGGATCCCGCTCCGTGCCGTGCACGACCGGGGCGGCGCGGGCGACTGCGCCGCCCCGGGACCACAGGAAAACGATGAGGGTGTGATGGTGGTAGCAATTGATGGAAGCGGCGGGGCGGATGGAACGGCCCCGCAACAGCTCCTGACCGTGTCGGGGATCGTAAAAGAGTTCCCGGGGCTCCGGGCGCTCGACGACGTTTCACTCGACCTCGCCAGCGGCGAGATCGTCGCGGTCGTCGGACACAACGGCTCGGGCAAATCGACGCTCGTGAAGATCCTCGCCGGGATCTACACGGAGGACGCCGGCGAGGTGCACCTCGCGAATCAGGCGGGGGAGCAGTCCGAACTGTACGTGATCCATCAGGATCTCGGCCTCGCCGCCGAACTCACCGCGATCGAGAACCTCGGGCTCTCCCGCGACACCGGCCTCAGCGCGCTGGCCCCGTTCCGCGCGAATGCCGAGCGCGCACACGCCCGCGACTTGATCTCCCGCTTCGGAGAGCCGTTCGACGTCGATGCCCCCGTCGGCACGCTCGCTCCGGCGCAGCGCTCGATCATCGCGATCGCGCGGGCACTGGACGGTTGGGCGCATCCGCGCAATGTCCTCATTCTCGATGAGCCGACAGAGGCCCTGCACGCCAGTGAGGTCGAGGTGCTCTTCGCCGCGGTGCGCAGGCTCGCGGCAGCCGGTGCAGGGGTGATCTTCATCTCCCATCGTCTCGACGAGGTCATGGACCTCGCCGACCGCGTCGTCGTGCTCCGCGACGGTACGAAGGTCGCCGACGAGCCCACCGCGACGCTCGACCACGACCGACTGGTGACCTTCGTCACGGGGGTGACCAAGGAGGAAGAGGCGCACGGCGCCAGCGGACGCGGCGTCGGGGAAGTCGTGCTCGACGTCACCGGCCTGACCGGTGCAGTGATCGATGATGTCGATCTCCAGGTCCGTGCCGGCGAGGTCGTCGGGATCGCCGGTGTGCTGGGTTCCGGACGCGAAGCGCTGCCCGCGATGGTCTTCGGCACGGAGGAGTGCTCCGACCGCGGCTTCACACTCGCGGGTGAGCCCTACGCGCGACGCTCTCCGCGCGAGAGCATCCGGCGCGGGATCGGCTTCGTTCCGGGCGATCGCGCAAAGTACGGCTCCGTGCACCCGCTGACCGCGCGCGAGAACATGACCCTGCCCAACTTCTCCGCGCTCACGACGCGCTTCGGTACGGTCGACGAACGCGCTGAGCGCCGGCAGGCCGCAGAACTCGTCGCCGAATACGGGGTGCGTCCGCCGCGCCCCGAGCAGGTGTTCTCCCAGTTCTCCGGCGGCAATCAGCAGAAGATCGTGTTCGCCAAGTGGCTCCGCAACGATCCGTCGCTGCTGCTGCTGGAGGAGCCCACGCAGGGTGTGGACGTCGGAGCGAAGCGCGCGATCTATGACGCGGTCGACCGCGTCGCCGCCGACGGCACCGCGGTGCTCGTCTGCTCCTCCGATGCGAAGGAGCTCGTACGCCTGTGCGACCGCGTGCTGGTGCTGCGGGACGGGCGCGTCGGCGCCGAGCTCTCGGGAGACGAATTGACCGAGTCACGACTGATCATGGAGGGCTACGGCCTGATGAGCGAGGAATCGAAATGAAGAAGACGGAAACCATCACGCTGCAGGAAGTGGCACCGGAGCTGCCGGCACGGAGCCGCGTCCTCACCCTGCTCTCGTTCCGCAACATCAGCGCGCTCTACATCTTCGTGGTGCTGTTCGTGATCTTCGCGCTGGTCACCCCCAAGACCTTCCTGACCGCGGGAACCTGGCTCGTGCTTCTCGACGCGCAGTCCATCACCGTGCTCGCCGCGATCGCCGTGCTCGTGCCGCTGATCTGCGGCGTGTTCAACCTGGCCATCGGCGCGGAGGTGGGGTTCGCGGTGATCTTCGTCTCGGTGCTGCAGGTGAAGCTCGACCTGCCGTGGGGTATCGCGGCGCCGCTCGCGATCCTCGCCGGCGCCCTCATCGGTATCGTCTCCGGTCTGCTCGTGACGAAGGCGAAGATCGACTCGTTCATCGCCACGCTCGGCATGAGTTCCGTGCTGATGGCTGCTCTCGCCTATCTGTCGGAGAATCGGCAGATCATCGGCCTGCAGGACGGCTTCCGCATGCTGGCGACGAGCGGCATCCCGCTCTCGGCGTCGAACCCCAATTTCAAGATCAGCACGCCGGTGTTCATCATGCTCTTCGTCGCGCTCCTCGTCTGGTTCGTGTTGGAACGCACGCCGTTCGGCCGTCGGATGTACGCCGTCGGTTACAACCCGGACGGGGCCAGGCTGTCGGGCGTGAACGTCGACCGCATCAAGATCATCTCCCTCGTCGTCGGCGGCATCATCGCCTCGCTCGCCGGCACGCTCCTCGCCTCGCGGATCAATGCGGGGGATCCCACCGTCGGGCCGGACATGCTGCTCCCGGCGCTCACCGCGGTCTTCCTCGGATCGACGCAGTTCCGAGGCGGACGCTTCAACGTCTGGGGCACCGTCGTCTCCGTGTACGTGCTCGCCGTCGGGATCAAGGGACTGCAACTGCTCGGCGCGCAGGGCTGGGTGAGCGACCTGTTCAACGGTGTGGCGCTGCTCGCCGCAGTCGGGCTCTCGAAGTGGGAGCGCACGTCTCGTCGGGCCGGGGCGATCCGTCGCGTCCTGCCGTTCCAGAAGAAATCGAGCGGCTGAGCCGCGGCGCTGCCGGCCGGGTGCCGTACCGGGCAGCTCAGCACCGCATGACGATCGACAGAATAGGGGATGCGCATGACGCAACGTGCATCGCGCTCACGGGTCGCGGCGATCGCGATCGCCGCGGCAATCGCCGCCGGGGTCGGCGTCTCCGCGCAGACCTCCGTGAACGGCCACGTCAACGTCATCGTCGACTCCGCGGTGCTCGCAACGGCGCTCAACCACGGCAGCGCGCTCGTGCTGGCCACGGCGTTCGCGCTGGCCACCGGCGCGTTCCCGCGGGCCAGGGCGACGCTGCGGACCCAGCCGGTCCGGCCGCGCCCGTGGTGGTTCCTCGGCGGGCTGATGGGCTTCGTCGGCGTGCTCATCGTGATCTCCGTCACCCCGGTGCTCGGGGTCGTCGTCGTCGGCGTCGCCGTGACGCTCGGGCAGCTCGCCGGCTCGGTGATCGCCGACTCCGGAGGGCTCGGTCCGGGCGGGCGGCGGCCGCTGACCGCGTACCGCGCGATCGGCATCGTCATCGCTCTCGCGGCGATCGCCGTGGGCGCGACCGGGCGGATCGAGCTCGACAACGCCTGGCTGCTGCCGCTGATCGTGCTCTCGGGAGCGCTCATCGCCGTGCAGCAGGCGGCGAACGCCTGGCTCGTGGTCGTCACCGGCGAGTTCTCGGTGATGTCCGTCATCAACTTCTCCGTCACGCTCGTCTTCGTGCTGATCGCGCTCGCGATCTCTGCGGCGACGAGCGAGATCGACTTCGCCGCGATCCCGTACTGGGCGCCGCTCGGCGGGATCCTCGGCGCGGTGATCGGCGTCGTCTCGGCGCTCACCGTGCGGATCGTCGGGGTGCTCAGCGTGATGCTCTGCGTCGCGGCCGGGCAGGCGCTCGGCGGCATCGTCCTCGATCTCCTCGTCCCGGTCGATCGCGTCGGGCTCACCGCCGCCTCGGTCGGCAGCGCGGTGCTTGCCGTGCTCGCGGTCTCGATCGCGAGCCTACGCACCGGGCCGGGATCTTCGCGACGGCGCGACCGCCGTGCCGCAGCTTCGGCGCTCTCGCAGGAGGCGCGCTGATGGCGCGGCAGGTGCGCGCGGCGATCGCCGAGACCGGGGCGACGGAGTTCCGCATCGCCGAGCTCCGGCTGCGCGATCCTGGCCCCCGCGACGTCGTGGTCGAGCTCGCCGCGAGCGCGTTCTGCCTCAGCGACTGGATCGCCCTGCGCGGCGACATGGGCCTGGAGGCCACCGGCACGCTGCCTGCGGTTCTCGGCCATGCGGCCGTGGGCACGATCGCCGAGGCCGGGGCGGAGTCCGCGCTCCGGCCGGGGACCCGCGTGGTACTCACCGCGACGCCGGAATGCGGAGAATGCTACTGGTGTCGCGCCGGGCGCATCGACCAGTGCGCCGGACTCTTCTCGGGGGCGCCCGTGATGGGGGCGCTCGCCGACGGCCGCGAGGTCTTCGCACCGGGGGCGACCGGCGCGTACGCGGAGGCCACGGTCATCCGCGACACGCAGGTGTGGGCCGTCGACGACGCGCTGCCGGATGCGTGGCTCTCCATGCTCGGCTGCGGCATCGTCTCGGGCGCCGGCGCGGTCGTCAACGTCGCGCAGGTGGTGCCGGGCAGTTCGGTGCTGGTCGTGGGCTGCGGCCAGATCGGGCTGTGGATGATTCAGGCGGCGCGGATCCTCGGCGCGACGACGATCATCGCCGCCGAGACCTCCCCGGCCCGCGCCGCGCTCGCCGCCCGCGTCGGAGCGACCCGGGTCGTCGATCCCGCCGCCGAATCGCTGCTCGACGTCGTGCGCGCGGAGACCGGAGGGCGCGGCGCCGACTACGGCTTCGACGCGGGCGGCACCACCGATGCGGTGGAACAGGCCTTCCTCGGCACCCGCAACGGCGGCGTGACGACCCTCACCTCGTACGTCGCCCGGGACACGCGGGTGTCGCTCCCGCTCTACGACCTGGCGCTGCGCGGACGCGACGTACGGAGCTCGCAGAGCGGCCGCCTCGACATGCGCCGCGACCTCGCCAGATTCCTCCCCTGGCTGGCGGACGGCAGCTTCGACGTCGCCGCCATGCTCGGCGGCATCCGCCCGCTCGATGAGATCGCCGCCACGCTCGCGGCCGCGCGCGAGCGGCGCGAGATCACCCCGATCATCTCCTTCCCCCGCTGACCCCCTGACCGCGGGCCCGCGGTCCTCCCGTTCGCGCTCCGCACCCGGTTTGCGCGCCCCGCCCCGCAGAAAAGCCTCCCCGATGCACTCCGAATCCGCCCCCGTCGACCCGCGTCCCGTGCAGGCGATGCTCGCCGAGCTCGCCGCCGGGCTCGGCGACGCCCTACGTCTCCGCACTGCCCGAGCCGGGCACCGGCGCCATCGACGACCGCTACCTCGACCCCTGCGCCCTCGGCGACGACCGGGTGCGCACGGCAGCCGGCGTCGTGCGCCCGGCGAGCACCGCGGACGTGCAGGAGATCATGCGAGCGGCGAATCGCCACGGCGTCCCGGTGTGGCCCGTGGGGCAGGGGCGCAACCTCGGCTGCAGGCACCGCCCCGGTACCGCTCCCGCTGCGCGACGAAGCGGGAGCGGGGATCGATGGATCCCCGCCCCGCTTCGTCGTGCGTGCGCCGCCGCGCTCAGCGCGGTTCGCGTCCCTGGCGGCGCGAGGTCTCGGCGATCACACTCCAGTCCCCGTCGCGCAGCTCGGGATCGGCGAGCGCGGTCTCGAACGCCGCGATGAGCGCCGGCAGGGTCGCCGGGCGCACCCCGGTCGCCTCGGCCACGGCCTCGGCGAGTGCGAGGTCCTTCCGGCCGAGCGCCACGTGGAAGCCCGGCGGGTGGTACTCCTCGCGCGCGATGATCGCGCCGTAGCCGGAGTAGACGACGCCGCCGAAGAGCGTCGAGCTGAGCAGTTCGGTGAACACCTCCGGCGCGACGCCGAGCCGCTCGGTCATCGCGACGGATTCGCCGATGGCCTGCATCGCGTGGATGATGTTGTAGTTCACCGCGGCCTTCACCGCGTTCGCCACCGACGGCCGTTCGCCGAGATACCACGTCCGTTTCCCGAGGATCGCGAAGTAGGGCGCGAGCGCGTCGGTCGTGCGCTCGTCGCCTGCGGCCAGGATGTTGAGCTGCCCGGCGGCCGCGACGTCCGGGCGGCCGAGCACCGGGGCCGCGACGTAGTTCGCATCGGAACTTTCGAAGCGCGAGTGCAGTCGGTCCGAGAGCGCCGGGCTGATGGACGACATCATCACGTGGGTCTTCGCGCGGCACTCGGAGAGCGCCTCGTCCGTGAGGACCTCCGTGACGGCCGCGTCGTTGGCCAGCATGGAGAAGGAGAGTGTGGCGCTCAGCGCCTCCGCCGGGGTCGTGGCCGCGCGCGCGCCGGCCGCGACGAGGTCCTCCACCGCGGCGGCGGAACGGTTCCACACGATCACGTCGTGCCCGGCCTCGACGAGCCGGGCCGACATGGCCCGGCCCATCGTGCCGAGGCCGAGGAAGCCGACGGTGCTCATGCCTCGCCGCGTCCCCAGATCGTGTTCTTATGCGATTGGGAGTCGCGCTGCAGGTTGAGGGGCCCGTCGATCGTGTAGTATTGGCTGCCGGCAACGATGAGATCCTCCGCGGGGAACTTCGTGATCACCTCGCAGCCGTCAGCGGTCACGACGACCTCCTCCTCGATTCGGGCGGCGCCCCAGCCGTCGGCGGAGGGCCAGTAGGTCTCAAGGGCGAACACCATGCCCTCCTCGATGAGCTCGGGGTGCTCGAGCGAGGTGAGTCGGGAGAAGATCGGCTTCTCCCAGATCGAGAGCCCGACTCCGTGACCGTACTGCAGGGCGAAGGCTGCCATCTCATCGGGGAAGCCGAACTCCTCGGCCTTCGGCCAGACCTTGACGATGTCGGCGGTCGTGGCCCCCGGACGGACGAGCGCGATCGCGCGGTCCATGTACTCGCGCGCTCGCTTGTACGCATCGCGCTGGGCGATACTCGCCGAGCCGACGGCGAAGGTGCGGTAGTAGCAGGTGCGGTAGCCGTTCCAGCTGTGCAGGATGTCGAAGAATGCCGGGTCGCCCGGGCGGATCAGCCGATCCGAGAAGACGTGGGGATGGGGCGCGCAGCGCTCGCCGGAGATCGCGTTGACACCCTCAACGTATTCGGAGCCGAGGTCGTAGAGGGTCTTCGCGACGAGTCCGACGGCCTCGTTCTCTCGGACACCGGGACGCAGGAATCGGTAGAGCTCCTCGTACGCGGCATCGACCATGGACGCGGCCTGGGTGAGCAGACGGATCTCGTTGTGGGTCTTGATCCGCCGGGCCTCCATGAAAATCTGCTGCCCATCGACGACGTCGATTCCCTCCGCGCGCAACGCCATGAGCACCGGCATCTCGATGACGTCGACGCCGAGAGGCTCGTTCGCGACGCCGAACTTCTCGAGTTCGCGCTTGATCTTCTTCGCGAGGTCGGCCGCCATCTCGGCGTCCGGCGGGAACGCGCCGCGCAGTGTGGAGATCCCCGCGCGCGCGCCGTTCTCCAACCGGGGCCGCTTCGCACCCTCGTGCGGGGCGTGGGGGTTCGCATCCATCTCGGACGAGGTGACGTCGAGCCAGGGGTTGTAGAGCTGATGGTGCTTGGCCGCGGAGCCGAAGTCCCAGACGATCGGGTCGGTGTTGCGCGTGAGCAGCGAGAAGCGGATGAGCTTGTCCATCGCCCATGTGCCGATGTGGGTCGCGCTCATGTAGCGGATGTTCGAGAAGTCGAACGCGAGCACGGCGCCCAGCTCGGACTTCTTGAGTTCTGCCTTCAGCCGGTCGAGGCGGTCGTCCCGTAGCTGGTCGAAGTCGACCCGCTGCTCCCAGTCGACGCCGTTCGTGCCCGTGGTGCCAGTGCTCTTCATTGAAACCTCTCCTAGCATGGGGAATACACGCTCCCGCAATACAACAAGTTGTAAAGTAGAGCTTAACGCATCTCGTCGACCCTCCGGCGGGAAAATCGAGAGAATCTCGGAGAGACCATGTCCCCAGAGGAAAGTATTGGTGAACGCCTGCGTTCAGCCCGCCTGGCGCGTCGCCTGAGCCTGCGCGGTGTCGCGCAGGCACTCGGCGTCTCCGCGAGCCTCATCTCGCAGGTGGAAACCGGGAAGACCCGGCCCTCGGTGGCCACGCTCTACGCGCTGGCGAGCTACTTGGACGTCTCCCTCGATGAGCTGCTCGGGCTCGGCGCCGTCGAGAGGCCGGCTGAGCAGGTGAGTGAGGCGCGGGGGGACGCGCCGGCTCGCACCGTCCCCGTGAGCTCGAGCGTGCAGCGCGCCTCGGAGAACCCGGTGATCGAGATGGAGAACGGGGTGCGTTGGGAGCGCTTGGCGATGCAGCCGGGTGGGGCCGCCGATCCCGTGCTCGTCTCGTACGCCCCGGGGGCCTCCAGCTCCATCGAGGGCAAGTTCATGCAGCATCGCGGGCAGGAGTACGGCTACGTGCTAGAGGGGGAGATCACGCTGCGACTCGAGTTCGACACCTTCCTGCTCGGCCCGGGCGACTCCTTTCACTTCGACTCCGAGCGCCCCCACATCGTTTCGAACCAGGGAGCGGTCCCGGCGAAGGGCGTCTGGTTCATCGTCGGTCGCGGCAGCGCGGGAAGTGTAGTGGATGCCGGTACGGCTGAGCGAACGCACGGGTCCAGCGGCTCAGGGACGGATGCGCTGCACCGCAGCGTGAGCGCGTAGTTGCCCCCGGAACGACGATCGCCCGCCGCGATGCACTCGACGCGATGGGCGACCGTCGCATTCCGGATCACGGACGGACGTGCAGCGCCGGTCGGGGGACCTCGATCCAGGGATCGATGAGGGTTTTGATCTGCGCCGCAGCGCCGTTCAGTAGCGGATCGAGTGCCTGCGGGATCAGCTCGCCCAGCGGCACGACCTCGCTCGCGATGTCGCTCCAGTCCGGGCGGGTGCTCAGCAGTCGGATCGCTTCGGGGAAGTCGGTCGCGAAGACGTGGGCCACCGTGCCGACGATGAGATACTCGCTGAGCGTCCATGTGCCGATGGCCTGCTGCGGCGGAGTCCGCTGGACCCCGACCGGAACGATCGTCGACCCGGGGGCCGCCGCATCGAGGACCGAAGCGAAACCCGGAGCGGATCCGCTGACCTCGAAGAACACGTCGGGGTCGAGCCCGGCCGCGGAGAGCTGCTCGGCGAGTGGATCGCCGCCGGCCAGGAAGGTGTGGGCTGCGCCGAGCGCGCGGGCGAGCTCGAGGCGTTCCTCGTTGAGATCGACGACGATCACCTCGGCTCCGGTTCCTGCGGCGGCGACGGTGATGAACGCGCCGATGCCACCGGCGCCGACGATCACCGCGGTGTCTCCGGCGGTCAGTCCGCTGCGCCGCACGGCGTGCACCGCGATGGCCATCGGCTGAGTGAGCCCGAGGGTATCCACGGCGAGCCCGGAGTCGCTGACGTCGAGGACGATGGCCGCCGGTGCGACGACGTATCCTGCGAGGCCGCCGTCGTGGTGGAAACCCTGCGTCGTGTAGCTGCGGCAGAGGTTCGTGCGCCCGGCGAGGCAGGGTTTGCAGGCGCCGCAGGAGATGCCCGCGCCGGAGACGACCGTCGCGCCGACTTCGAGCCCGGTGACGTCGGTGCCGAGAGCCTCGACCGTGCCGACGAACTCGTGTCCGAGGGTGACCGGTGGGTGGGCCAGGACGAGCTGCTTGCCGTACTCCACCGCATCGCTGCCGCAGACGCCGCAGACCCCGATCTTGATGAGCACCTCGCCCGGACCCGGCACCGGCACAGGGACCTCATCGATCCGGAGGTCGCCGACGGCGTGCAGCACGGCCGCTCGCATCGTGCCCGCCTGTGATGAGCTCATGCGAAGCTGCCCGAGGCGATCGGCAGCTGGGCGGCCTCGCGGCTCTCGAGCATCGTGCCGAGGAAATCCGTGTAGACCTGCTGGTGCAGTGGATGATCGAGGTACGCGTCGAGCGCATCGCCGTCCGCGACGATCGCGGCGACCGCGTAGTCGGATCCGCCGGGACGCAGATGGAGATTGGGGCCGGCGGCGTACGACTGGATGCAGTCGAGCTGGGCGGCCATCTCCGTCAGTGCCGCTGTGAGCGCGGCGACGCGTTCTTCGGTGACCTCCGACTTCCAATGGAAATTGGCAATGTGCAGGATCATACGGCTCCTCCTTGAGTGATGTTTAGTGGAAGTGTACATTGTTCCGCATGGCTGCGCACTCGACGGTGCGCGGTGGCCGGATCGGACGGAAGGCGGAGCATCATGGGCGATGCGCGGATCGCGGTACTGGGTGCGGGTGCCAACGGCGCTTCGATCGGAGCGGATCTCTTCGAGGCCGGACACGACGTCACGCTCATCGAGCAGTGGCCGGCGCACGTGGAACGGATGCGCACAGTAGGGCTCACGATCGTGACCGAGGGGGAGGAGCGGACCGTTCGCCCGCGGGCGATCCACCTGTGCGAGGTCGCAGAGGAGCGCGCACCGTTCGACGTCGTGCTGATGTTGATGAAGGCGTACGATGCGAGGTGGGCGGCGCAGCTCATCGCCCCGCTTCTCGCCGAGAGCGGCGTGATGGCCGGCGTGCAGAACGGCATGACGACCCCCGCGGTGCGCGATGCCGTCGGCGCGGAGCGCACCGTCGGCACAGTGATCGAGTGCTCGGCGACGATGTTCGAACCCGGTCTCGTGCACCGGCATACCGGCAGGGAGAGCGCGTGGTTCGCCACTGGTCTGGTCGAGGGCGGGGATCCGGCGCGCGAGTCCGTCGTGACCGAGCTGCTCTCCGCCGCTGGCCGGGTCGAGCACTTCGAGGACATCGAATCGGCCAAGTGGATGAAGCTCGTCAGCAACGCGACGCTGCTTGTCTCCTCCGCGATCCTGAACCTGCCGATGCTGGATGCGATGCACCTGACGGGCTACCGGGAGTTGATGATCGAGCTCGGCGACGAAGCCCTCCGCGTCGGCGCTGCGCTCGGCCATGCGACGCTCCCCATCTTCGGCCTCTCGGAGCAGCAGGTGCGCGATCCCTCTCGGGTGGTGGCGAACATGACGGACCAGCTTTTCGCGGGTTTCGTCCGCCCCGGGGCGACGACGACGGTGCTGCAGGATTGGCAGCGCGGGCGTCGCAGCGAAGCGGAGGATCTGAACGGGCACGTCGTGCTGATGGCAGATCGGGTCGGAATCGAGGTGCCGGCGAATCGCCGTGTGCTGGAGCTCGCGCGGCGGATCGAGCGTGGCGAGGTCCGGCCCGACCCCGCGCTGCTCGGTGAGATGCGCGTGGGGTAGACCGGACTCTGTGTCCGCAAGTGCACCGCTACGCCCCGAAGATCTCCGGGTGCTTCGCGAGCTGCCGCCTGGTGCGCCTGATGTGTCCGGCGAGCACCCGCTCGGCCTCCTCGAAGTCGCCGTCGCGGAGCGTCTGGATCAGGATGTTGTGCTCGTCGTCCGCGAGGCGGCGCAGTTCGGGCGTCCAGGCCGCGACGTAGGCGCGACGGTAGGGCGCGGTCGTGTTCCACAGCTTCGCGATGACGTCGCCGAGCTGCTGGGTCCGCGCGTGCGCGTAGCTCGCCAGGTGGAAGGCCCGGTCGTGCCTGAGGAAGCCGTCGACGTCGGCCGCGGCGGAGGCCTCGGCGACGCGCGCCGCGAGCTCCTCGAGCCGCGCGAAGTCGGCCTCGTCGAGCCCGGGGGCGCTGAAGCGCAGCAGCAGCGGTTCGAGCCGCTCGCGCATGAGATAGACCTCCTCGCACTCGGCGAGCGTGAGGCGCGACACCCAGGAGCCGGCATTCGCGACCGAGGTGACGAGCCCCTCGTGGACGAGGATCCGGAGCGCCTCGCGCACCGGCACGCGGCTCGCGCCGAAGCGCTCGGCGAGCTCCTCCTGCCTGATCCGCGCGCCGGGGCTGAGCGCCCCCGCCAGGATCTCCTCGCGGATGCTGCCGGCGATGCGCTCGCCGGCGTCTCCGCCGCGCGTGGTCGCGGCCTCCGTCATCGTGCTCGTGTCCTTCTCCTGGCTGCCCATGTCCCCACCGTATCCCCGGCGTCAGTTCGCCGGGTCGTCCGGGTGCCACAGCCGCACGGGGGCCTCGCGTTCGTACGCCTTGCCGGTCGGGAAGCTGACGAGCTCGAACTGCATGCCCCAGGGCGCGCGGAAGTAGACCCAGCGCTGACCCTCGGCCGCCTGTCGGCTCGCCACCGGTTCGCCCATGACCTCCACTCCGCGGTCGCGGAGGTATGCGACGGCGGCGTCCATGTCCTGGACGTAGAGCGCGAGGTGATGCCCCCCGATGTCGCTGTTGCGGGGCTGCGGCCGCTGGCCGTCGGCGGCGGCGTACTTGAAGACCTCGAGGTTGGCGCCGGTGTGCAGCCGGTAGAAGCGGATCTCCTCGATCACGGTGCGCGGGTGGACGCCGATCTGCGTCCGCATCCACTCGTCGTCGGCGCGCTTCGCCCCGAGCGTGTAGATCGGCTCGGCGCCGAGGATGTCGACGAGGAAGCGTTCGGCCTCGTCGAGGTCGGGGACGGTGAAGCCGAAATGATCGGTGCCGCTGATGCCGGGGATCGCCATGGTCCTGCTCCGCTTCGTCGAATCGCTGAGTCGCGCAATTGCATCCAAAGTTTGCCATAGACGGGCGTGAATCGCGAGCTTTCCGGGTGGTCGTGCTTGAGATTGGATTCAATCTCCCGTACTCTCGGCAGCAATCATTCCCGCATCGATGGAGATCAACATGCCCAAACGCCGCAAGCTCGACACGGGGGTGCCCTGGGTCGAACTCAGCACCACGGCCGCAGACTGGAAGGCGGCGGACCCCCGGCTGCTCGCGACCATGCTCGGCGAGATCCAGCTGATCCGCAGCTTCGAGGAGACCGTGCTGGAGCTCGCGGGGGCCGGCCTCGTCCACGGCCCCGCCCACTCGAGCATCGGGCAGGAGGGCGGGGCGGTCGGTTCGATCGTCGCGCTGCGCTCGAGCGACGCGGTCAACGGCTCGCACCGCGGTCACCATCAGTTCCTCGCGAAGGCCATCACCCACGTCGCCGGCGGGGAGCTGTCGCTCGACGCCCTGGTCGACGGCGACATGCAGGCCATGCTGCAGCGCACCCTCGCCGAGATCCTCGGCCTCGCCCAGGGCTTCTCCGGCGGCCGCGGCGGTTCGATGCACCTGCAGTGGCTCGAGGCCGGGGCGCTCGGCACCAACGCGATCGTCGGCGGCGGCGCGCCGCTCGCCGGCGGCAACGGGTGGGCGCAGCGCTTCGCCGGCACCGACGACGTCTCGATCAACTACTTCGGCGACGGCTCGAGCCAGATCGGCTCGGTGCTCGAATCGATGAACCTCGCGGCGATCTGGCAGACGCCGCTCATGTTCTTCATCGAGAACAATCTCTACGCCGTCTCGACGCACGCGCGCGAGGCCTCCGCCGACCCGCGCTTCTCCATCCGTGGCCAGGGGTTCTCGATCCCGGCCTGGCGCGTCGACGGCATGGATCCGCTCGCCGTGCACCTCGCGACGCAGGAGGCGCTCGAGCGCATGCGGGCGGGCGAGGGCCCCGCGCTCATCGAGGCCGAGGTCTACCGCTTCTTCCACCAGAACGGACCCTTCCCCGGCAGCGCGTTCGGCTACCGCACGAAGGACGAGGAGAAGTCGTGGCGCGGCCGCGATCCGCTCGCTCTCATGGGTCAGAAGCTGCAGGAACTCGGGTACGCGAGCGAGGCCGAGGTCACGGCGGTGAAGGATCAGGCCAAGCAGGCCATGGCCGACGCCGTGCGCGCGCTCATCGAGGACGACCCCGAGCGTGAGGGCAAGCGTAGGATCATCCCGGCGCTGTGGCCCGACCCCGCGTGGGTCGATGCCGGGATCCGCAGCGACGCGAGCGAGCTCGCGGGGCTCGAGATCGTGGAGCCCTCCGAGATCGGCGGCGAGTGGCGCGACGTCAAGTTCGTGGATGCCGTGGCACAGGTCATGGATCGCCGCATGGAGCTCGACGACCGCATCGTCGTGCTCGGTGAGGACGTGCACAACCTCGGCGGCGGCACGAACGGCGCCACGAAGGGGCTCGCCGAGAAGTACGGCTCGAAGCGGGTCGTGGGCACTCCCATCAGCGAGAACGCGTTCTTCGGCTTCGCGACCGGAGCGGCGCTCGACGGGCGGATCCGCCCGGTCGTCGAGTTCATGTACCCCGATTTCATGTGGGTGGCAGCCGACCAGGTCTTCAACCAGGCGGGCAAGGCGCGCCACATGTTCGGCGACAACAACGACGTGCCGCTCGTGCTGCGCACGAAGGTCGCGATGGGCTCGGGCTACGGCTCGCAGCACCTTATGGATCCCGCGGGCATCTTCGCGACCGCGCCCGGGTGGCGCATCGTCGCCGCGTCGACCGCGGCCGACTACGTGGGCCTCATGAACGCCGCCCTCGCGCTCGAGGATCCGGTGCTCGTCATCGAGCACATGATGCAGTACGGCGACGCCGACCGGCTGCCCGCCGGCGATCTCGACTACATCATCCCCCCGGGGTCGGCGGCCGTCCGTCGCGAGGGATCCGAGGTGACGGTGCTCACCTACCTGAAGATGGTGGAGCACTCGCTCGAGGCCGTCGAGCAGACCGGCATCGACGGTGAGGTCATCGACCTGCGCTGGCTCGATCGCGCGTCGATCGACTGGGACACGATCGGCGAGAGCATCACGAAGACGAACGCCGTGGTGATCGTCGAGCAGGGCGCGCAGGGCCCCTCCTACGGGGCGTGGCTCGCCGACGAGATCCAGCGCCGCTACTTCGACTGGCTCGATCAGCCGGTGGCGCGCGTCACGGGCGGCGAGGCGAGCCCGAGCATCTCCAAGGTGCTCGAGCGGGCCGCGTTCGCCGGCACCGAGGAGGTCGTCGCGGGGCTCGAAGCCGTGCGGGCAGCATGGGGAGGCAAGTGATGGCCGCGATCGTACGCATGCCGGAGATCGCGACGGGCTCGGCCGAGGCCGCGATCGCGGGCTGGCTCGTCGCGGTGGGGGACGCCGTGGCCGACGGGCAGGAGATCGTCGAGATCGAGACCGAGAAGGCCACCGTCGAGTACGCCGCTGAGCAGGGCGGCGTCGTCGCCGGACTCTTGCTCGAGGCCGGCGCGTCGGCCGCCGTCGGCGCCCCGATCGCCGTGCTGGCCACGGGCGGTCAGTCCGCGGAGGAGGCGCTCGCCGAGGCGGGGGCGGCGTCCGGGTCGGCGGCGCCCGACCCGGCGGCCCCCGCCGAACCCATCTCGATCGACACCGCCTCGGTGCCGGATCCGGCAGCGGTGCCGGATCCGGCGGCGGTTCCGGATCGGGCTGGCGCTGACGCCGCTGCCGCAGCGCGTCCCGCGGCCGGGGCCCCCGAGCCGGGGGAGCGCCGTTTCGCGAGCCCCCTCGTGCGCAAGCTCGCGCGGGAGCGCGGCTTCGACCTGAGCGGTGTGCAGGGATCCGGCCCCAACGGGCGCATCGTGCGTCGCGACATCGAGGGGCTCGAGGCGGCTCCCGCCGCGCCGGCGGTCCCGGCAGCGGCTCCCGCCCGGGCGCCGGAGGCCCCGGCACCGGCCGCCCCGGCGTCGGTGGCCCGGCCGGCCGCGGGCTTCACGGACGTGCCGCACACCGGCATGCGCCGGGCGATCGCCCGCCGGCTCGCGGAGAGCAAGAGCACGGTGCCGCACTTCTACCTCGTCGCCGACTGCCGGATGGACGCGCTGCTGGCGCTCCGGGCGCAGATCAACGCGATCGAGGGCACGCGCGTCTCGGTGAACGACTTCGTCGTGAAGGCGGTGGCCGGCGCGCTGCGCGACGTCCCCGAGGCGAACGCGATCTGGACCGACGAGGCGACCCGTCGCTTCGAGAGCGTCGACATCTCGGTCGCGGTCTCCGTCCCTGGCGGGCTCCTGACCCCGGTCGTGCGCGGGGTGGAGCGCCTCGCGCTCGGCGAACTCGGCGCCGCGATCCGCGATCTCGCCGAGCGTGCTCGGGACGGCGGGCTCAAGCAGCACGAGCTCGAGGGCGGCTCCTTCTCCGTCTCGAATCTCGGCATGTACGGGACGAGCGCGTTCTCGGCGATCCTCAACCCGCCGCAGTCCGGCATCCTGGCCGTCGGCGCCGCCGAGAAGCGCCCCGTCGTGGAGGCGGACGGCTCGCTCGGGGTCGCGACCGTCATGACGGTGACCCTGTCGGCGGACCATCGCGTGCTCGACGGAGCGCTCGCCGCCGAGTGGCTCGCCGCGTTCACGCGGCGCATCGAGCAGCCGATGAGCATCCTCGTCTGAGCCTCCGTCGCCGGGGGCGCCCGCCGGTACCCCTGGACCCGAGCGCCCGGGGATGACATCGTGGAGGAGCAGTACACCTCGCCGCCTCCGGCGGATCGCACACGGAAGGAGCGGCCATGCCGACACTGCTGCACATCGACTCTGCGATCGCGGACGCTGAATCGCGGACGCGGCGGCTGACGCGCGCCGCGGTCGAGGCCTGGCGCGGCCGCGGTGACGGGTACACCGTCGTCAGCCGCGATCTCCATGCCGATCCGCCATCCCATCTGCGCGAGCGATCCCAGCACTGGCCCGAGCGGCTCCGCGAGGGTGCGCCGCTCGATCGTGCGACGGAGGAGATCCAGGAACGGCTCATCGCCGAGCTGCTCGGTGCCGATGCGCTCGTTATCGGCGCCCCGATGTACAACTTCAACATCCCGTCGACGCTGAAGGCGTGGGTCGACCTCGTGCATGTCCCCGGCATCACCTCGCCCTTCGACGCGGAGGTGCGGCCGCTCCGCGGAAGACCCGCGGTCATCGTCACATCGCAGGGCGGTCCGCGAGAGGACGCGGTCGAGCATCTCGCGACGGCGCCGCTGCGTCATCTTCTCGGTGCCGCGTTCGGCATGGAGGTGCATGTTGTCGGCACCAGTCGCACGCTCGCTGAGCGGATCCCGGAGCTCGGCGTCGACGAGGCCGATGCGCTCTTTGCGGACGCAGAAGCGGAGACAGTCAGACTCGGCTCCACGATCTGACGGCATCACGCCCGGGCGTCCGGTCCCGAGCGAACACCCCATCTCGACGTTCGCGTTCGCGCCCGTCCCGTTCGTCCGCTCCTTCGCACGTCCGCTCCTTCGCGCGTCCGCTGCTTCGCGCGTCCGCTGCTTCGCGCGTCCGCTGCTTCGCGCGTCCGCTGCTTCGCGCGTCCGCTGCTTCGCGCGTCCGCTCTTTCGCACGTCAGTCGTTGTCGGTATGCCGCCCGAATGCTGACAACTCCTGACGTGCGAAGGAGGAGGAAGGGGGCGTGCGCGGGGGAGAAGCGTGCGCGAGGGAGAGGCGCGCGAGGGCGGCGCTGCGTGCGGGAGGTGCGTGCGCGGGATCGGGGCGCGAGGCGCCTACGCCGCGAGGGGCTCCGTGATGGCGAAGAGGAGCTCGCTGATGCGCGTCGGGAGCGCCGCGAGCCCGTCCGCCGTGTGCGCGGCCCCCAGCGCCTCGATGCGCAGCGCGCGCTCGTACTCCCCGGAGAGCAGCGCCACGGCGTGCTCCGCCGGGAGGGTGAAGCGGCGCCCGGCGGCGGCGATGGCGGCCTCGACGAGCCCCGCGATGCTCGCGTAGGAGCGCGTGAGCAGCTCTGCGTACCCGGGTGCGCTCTCCGGATCGCGCATCGCGAGCAGCGCGAACTCCGTCTCGAGCAGGTACCAGTTCGCGGTGTCCCCGTCGGGGGCGAGGAACTCCGTGATGTAGCAGGCGGCGCGCTCGGGATCGAGCGAGCCCTGGTGGTCGCGGAGCGCGGGCGCGATCTCGGCGGTCTTCGCCTCCAGGTTCGCCGCGCGCCGCGCGAATTCCCGCTCGAGCAGGGCGAGGAACAACTCCTCCTTGCTCGAGAAGTTCGAGTAGAACGCCCCGCGCGTGAACCCGGCCCGCTGGCACACGGCCTCGACGGACGCGCCCTGGAGCCCCTCCTCGGCGAACACCTCGACCGCCGCCTCGAGCAGCCGTTCGCGGGTCGCGAGCCGGCGCGCGCTCGGCGCCGGGGCCGGGCTCGCGGGGGTCGTGGGGCGGGGCGTGGTCACGTGGTCCGTCGGCCTTTCTCGATCCCGGGCGACGCCGGGGCGTTCGCTGGACATTCCCTGGATACACTAGTGTATCGAACCCGATACACTCGTGTATCGAACCCCGTGCGACGGCGCCCGGCGACCCCAGGCCTCAGGCGCGCCGCCAGCGCGCAGCGCGCCGGCCCGTCGCCGATCCCGACGCGCGGCACCCGTCCGCGACCGAAAGGCCTGCCCCGCATGTCGACACTGCTCCACGCCATCGGGCGCTGGGCGATCCGCGCCAAGTGGCTCGTGCTGGTGATCTGGATCGCGATCCTCGCCGTGCTCGGCGCGGGTGCCGGGCTCTTCTCCCAGGGCGCGAACGCCCCCATCTCGATCCCCGGCACCGAATCGCAGGAGGCGATCGACACGCTCGGCCGCACCTTCCCCGAGGTCAGCGGCTCGAGCGCGACGATCATCGTCGTCGCCCCCGACGGCGAACGCGCCGATGACGCGGCGTACGAGCAGGCCATCACGGATGCCGTGGAGGAGCTCGAGGATCTCCCGCAGGTGAACGCCGTCACCTCTCCGTTCGCCGAGCTCGCCCCGAGCGAGCTCAGCGACGACGGCCGCGCCGCGCTCATCACCATCCAGATCGATGCGAGCCAGAGCGATGTCCCCGAGGCCACCTCCGCCGGCATCGTCTCCGCGACGGACGAGCTCCGCGCCGCGCTCCCCGCCGACGCTGAGGTCTCCTACGGCGGCGACGTGTTCTCGACCTCGATCCCCGGCTTCACCGTGACCGAGGCGCTGGGCGTCGTCATCGCGTTCATCGTGCTGCTCTTCACCCTCGGCTCCCTCATCGCCGCGGGCATGCCGCTCATCATCGCGATCCTCGGCGTCGGCGTCACCATCGCCGGCCTCTTCTTCACGACCGCCTTCGCCGAGATGACCTCCACGACGCCGATGCTCGCGCTCATGCTCGGCCTCGCGGTCGGCATCGACTACACCCTCTTCATCGTCAGCCGGCATCAGGAGCAGCTGCGCTCCGGGCTCGCGGTGGAGGACTCGATCGCGCGTGCGACCGCCACGAGCGGCTCGGCGGTCGTCTTCGCGGGACTCACCGTCATCATCGCGCTGCTCGGCCTCGCGGTCGCCGGCATCCCGTTCCTCACCGCGCTCGGCGTCGCGGCGGCGGCGGGCGTCGCGATCGCGGTGCTCATCGGCGTCACCCTCACTCCCGCGATCCTCGCGATGGCGGGCACGAGGATCCTGCCGAAGCAGCAGCGCGCGGCGCTCGCGACCCGCGCGGCGGGGGCCCCGGCCGAGCCCAACGGCACCGATGCGGCCGGCACCGATACCGCCGGCGCCGACGCACCGCCCGCGCCGGCGGCCGAGCCCGCCGGCGCCGCGCACCGCCCCTCCCGCGCGGATCGCTTCTTCGGCGGGTGGGTGCGCGCAGTCACGGCGAAGCCGATCGTCACCATCCTCGTCGTGCTCGTCGGCCTCGGCGCTGCGGCGCTCCCCGCCCTCGACCTCCGCCTCGCCCTCCCCGGTGCCGAGACGCTCGAGGAGAGCGACCCGGCGCGCATCACCTACGAGCTCACGGGCGAGCACTTCGGCGAGGGCGCGAACGGTCCGCTGATCCTCACCGGGTCGATCATCGGCAGCGACGACCCGCTCGCGCTCATGGACGACCTCGCCGACGAGGTTCGCGCGCTCCCCGGCGTCGCCGACGTGCCGCTCGCGACCCCGAACCAGAACGCCGATACGGGCATCATCCAGGTGATCCCGGAGGAGGGGCCGCAGTCGGAGAGCACCTCCGCGCTCGTCGCCGAGATCCGGGAGCACCATGACGAATGGGAGGACGCGTACGGCGTCAGCCTCGCCGTCACCGGCTTCACCGCCGTCGGCATCGACGTCTCGAATCTCCTCGGCGAGGCGCTGCTGCCGTTCGGCATCCTCGTCGTGGGCCTGTCGCTCATCCTCCTCGCGATGGTGTTCCGCTCCGTGTGGGTGCCCATCAAGGCGACCCTCGGCTACCTGCTGTCCGTCGGCGCGGCCTTCGGCGCCGTCGTCGCCGTCTTCCAGTGGGGCTGGCTCGACGGCGCGCTGAACGTCCACTCGACGGGGCCGGTGCTCAGCTTCATGCCGATCATCCTCATGGGCGTGCTCTTCGGGCTCGCGATGGACTACGAGGTCTTCCTCGTCTCCCGCATCCGGGAGGAGTACGTGCACGGCGCCACGGCGCAGGCCGCGATCCGCCGTGGCTTCGTCGGCAGCGCGAAGGTGGTCACCGCGGCGGCCCTCATCATGTTCGCGGTCTTCGCCGCGTTCGTGCCGGAGGGCGATCCGAGCATCAAGGTCATCGCGCTCGGCCTCGCGGTCGGCGTGTTCGTCGACGCGTTCATCGTCCGCATGACGCTCGTGCCCGCGGTGCTCGCCCTCCTCGGCGACCGCGCCTGGTGGATGCCGCGCTGGCTCGCGAAGATCCTCCCCTCCTTCGACGTCGAGGGGGAGGGGCTCGCCCGCGAGCTCGCGCACGCCGAGTGGCCGGCGGAGCTGCCGCAGGCGCGCATCGCCGCCGATCGCCTGCTGCTCGGGGGCGGGATCGAGATCGCCGAGATCCGGGTCGCCCCCGGTGAGGCGCTGCGACTCGATCCGGCGGATCCCGACGCCTCGGCGCTCGCCGAGGCGCTCACCGGACGCGCCCCGATCCTGGGCGGCACCGTCAAGGCCGTCGGCCTGCTGATGCCCGAGCGCGCCTCCTCGCTGCGCGCCCGATCCGCGTGGGCGACGGCCGAGACGCTCCGCGAGGCGCTGCGGGATCGGCCCGAGCTCCTCGTGCTCGACCTGCGGTCGCTCGCGAGCGCGGGCGCCGCGGTGCCGCTGCGCGCCGTCGACGGGCTGCGCTCCGCGCTCGCGGCGCAGGCCGTGGAGGCCGCGCGCGAGGCGGCGCCGACGCTCACGCTCGTCGTGATCGGCGATGAGGCGCTCACGGACCGGATCCTGCCCGAGGGAATCGCCGTCGTGCGCCCGCGCGGCGGAGCGCACGACGCCGGGCTGCACGGCTCCGGGGCTCACGCCGTCCCCGGAGCACCGGCCCCGATCCTGGAAGGGGGCGCCCGATGAGCGCCGCGCTGACCCGCCTGAAGACGAACTCGCCCGTCCGCTGGACGACGATCGTCGGTATCATGCTCGTCCCGCTCACCGTCGCCGGGCTGCTGCTCTGGGGGCTCTGGAACCCGACCGAGCGCCTCGAGAACGTCACGGCGGCCGTCGTCAACCTCGACGAGGGCGCGGAGGTCGACGGTCAGACCGTGCCGCTCGGGCGCGTGCTCGCCGGCGAGCTCATCGCGGGCGACGCCGAGTCGAACTTCACCTGGGTGCTCACCGATGCGGAGGACGCGGAGGCCGGGCTCGACGACGGGCGCTACGCCTCCGTCGTCACGATCCCCGAGAACTTCTCGGCGGCGGCCACGTCCCTCTCGGGGGACCCCGCGGACGCCGAGCAGGCGACGATCGACGTCTCCGAGAGCGACCGCGGCCGGCTCATCGACACCGCGCTCTCCGGCATCGTCACGCAGACGGCCACGAGCGTGCTCAATCAGCAGCTCGGCGAGCAGTTCGTCGGCGGCGTCTACGTCGGCTTCAACGAGCTCGGCGACGGGATCGGGGAGGCGGCCGACGGCGCCGCCGAGCTCGCCGACGGCACCTCCCAGCTCGCCGACGGCACCTCCGAGCTCGCGGACGGTGCGACGCAGCTCGCCGACGGTGCGACGCAGCTGGCCACGGGGACGCAGCAGCTCTCGAGCGGCACCTCGCAGCTCGCGAGCGGGGCCTCGGAGCTCGCCAACGGGCAGACGCAGCTGGCCGACGGAGTCGGCGCGTACGTCGCCGGCGCCCGCACGCTCTCCGACTCGTACGCGCAGCTCGGCGCCGGCGCCACGGCCGTGGTGAACCAGCTGCAGGGGGTCATCGCGGCGCTCACGCAGCTCCAGACGGACCTGGCCGGGCCCTCCGCGGATCTGGAGAACGGCCTGGCTGCGGCCGGGACGGGGGCGCAGGACCTCGGTGCCGACATCGAACCGCTGGTGACCGACTGCTACGCCTCGGGGGCCGCACCGGAGTACTGCGCCGGTCTGTCGACCACGCTGCAGGGCCACGCCGCGACGATCGGCACGGGTGTGCAGACCGCCGCGAGCGGTGCGACGGGCATGGGCGATGCGATGTCGAATGCGCTGTCCGTCCTCGGCTCCGGCTCCGCCGAGGGCGGCGACCCGAACGCGCAGCTCAATACGCTGAAGGACGGTCTCGCCGCCTTCGGCACGGGTCTCGGGGACTTCGCGGCGCAGGGCGAGCAGCTCGCCTCGGGTGCGCAGCAGTCCGCATCGGGGGCGCAGCAGCTGAGCTCGGGGGTCTTCGAGCTCGCGGCGAACGTGCCGCAGCTGGCCGACGGCGCCTCCCAACTGGCCGACGGCACGACGGAGCTCGCCGACGGCACGGGCGAACTCGCCGACGGCACGACGGAGCTCGCCGACGGCGCAGGCGCGCTGGCCGGCGGCCTGGGCGACGCGGTCGAGGGGATCCCGAGCACGACCGAGGCGGAGCGCGACGCGCTCGCCGAGACCGCGGTGACCCCGGTGCAGGCGGAGGGCGCGAGCGACGAGCTGTTCAACGCCTCCGGCGTGCCGCTCTTCGCGGGCATCGCCCTCTGGGCTGGGGCGCTGGCCGCCTTCCTCGTGCTCGCCCCGCTCTGGCGGCGCACCCGCGAGGCCGCGCGCGGCGTCGGCTACATCACGCTCCGCAGCGTGCTCCCCGCGATCGGCCTCGGGGCGATCCAGGGGGCCGCGGCCGGGATCGTGCTCCCGATCGCGCTCGGCTACGGCCTCGCGCAGGGCGCCGGATTCTTCGGCTTCTCCCTGCTGGCCGGCATCGCCTTCGCGCTCGCGGTGCAGGGCCTCTCGGCGCTGCTCGGCGGATTCGGCCGCTTCATCGGCTTCGCACTGCTCGTGGTCGCCTTCGCGGTCGGCATCGTGTCGACCGTGCCTGGGCCGCTCGCGGCGATCGGCGACGCGAGCCCCGTCGGCGCCGCCCTCGCGGGCTTCCAGTCGATCGCCGCGCAGGTCGCGGGGGCCGGCGGCAGCGCCGTGCTCCTCGTCCTCTGGGGCCTCGGCGGCGTGCTGCTCACGGCCTTCGCCGTGGTGCGCGCGCGGCGCGCCGCCGCCTAGCCTCGGCCGCCGCGCGGGGCTGCGTACGGCCGCGGGGCCCGGGATCGACGAGATCCCGGGCCCCGCGTCGTCGTGCGGCGATCCGCGTGCCCCACGGCGACGGCGCCGACGGGGCGGTCGTCGACGGAGCGGTCGGCGACGGCATCGTGGCGCGCCCGGCGGGCGTCGCCGCTCGCCCGCGGGACGTCGCCGCTCGCCCGCCGGATGCCGGACGTCCGCGTCAAACATCTGATGTGCGAGCGCCCTGCCGGGTTTCGGGACTGTTGTGCCCGCGCACATAGAAGGTGTCGGAACGAGCCAAGATGCTGGGGGTGTCCGGGCCCTGAGGACGGGCCTGGCGCATCGCGAGACAACGAAGTAGCAGCGTTTGCCAACCAATGATGGAGGACACGAATGGCCGCGAAGAGACTCCGCAGAGCCGCAGCGATGGCGCTCGCTCTGGGAAGCGTATCCGCCCTCGTCGCCTGCTCGGGCCCCGTCGCCGTGGGAGAGGGGGGCGACGCCGACGCCACCCTCATCTACGACCTCGGGCTGGAGATGACGACCCTCGACCCCGCCGCCGTCTTCGACGTCTCGGCGTCGATCATCAACGCCCAGGTGTACGAGCAGCTCGTCGGGTACGCCACCGACAGCGACGAGATCGAGGGCGAGCTGGCGGAGAGCTGGGAGCGCAACGACGACGCCACGGAGTACCGATTCGTGCTTCGCGACGATGTCGCCTTCGAGAGCGGCGGCGAGCTGAGCTCCGCCGACGTCGAGTTCTCCTTCAACCGTCTGAAGAACCTGCAGGGCGGCTCCGCCTACCTCATGGACGGGATCACGGTGGCCTCGGAGGACGAGCGCACCGTGGTCGTCTCGAGCGAGGTGCCGAAGCCCGAACTGCTCGCCATGCTCGCAACGCAGAGCTTCTCCGTGTACGACTCGGCGGCGGTGCAGGAGCGCGGCGGCCTGGCCGACGAGTCCGCGGCGACGGAGGACACCGCGGGCGACGCGTTCTTCGAGGAGTCCTTCGGCTCCGGGGCCTACGCGCTCGCGAGCTACGAGCCGAACGCCGAGGTCGAGCTCGTGGCGAGCGAGAGCTGGCGCGGCGACGCCCCCGACTTCGCGAAGGTGCTCGTGCGGAACTCGCGCAGCATCCAGCAGCAGACCCTGAACATCCAGAACGGCGGCTCGGACGTCACGAACTCCCTCTCCTCGCCGCAGGTGGCCGAGCTCGACGCCGAGTCGGTGAACGTGATCAGCCAGCCGCTGCCGCAGGTGATCTACTTCGCGCTCACGAACTCCGGCGGGCCCACGGTCAACGACGACTTCCGCCGCGCCGTCGCGCTCGGCATCGACTACGACGGCATCGTGGAGATGGCCGGGGAGGGCGCGCGGCAGGGGACCGGCGTGATCCCGACGACGCTCGCGGGGGCCATTCCCGAGGGCGAGGGGCTGCAGCGCGACGTCGAGGCCGCGAAGGCCGCCCTCGCGGCGAGCGGCATGGCCGATCAGCCCCTGTCGATCTCCTTCGGCAGCGACTACGCCGTCGGCGGGCAGGACATGGGACTCTTCGCGCAGAAGATCCAGTCGGATCTCGAGGAGATCGGCATGACCGTCGAGCTCGACGGCGCTCCCACCCAGGTCTCCCGCACCGCCAACCAGGAGGGCAAGGTCCAGGCGGCGCTCTGGCCGTTCCCGCCGGACTACGCGGACGCGAGCCAGTTCCTCATCCACAGCCCGGGCGGGCTGCTCGCCGAGCGCATCCACTGGACCGCCGAGGAGGCGCCCGAGATCGTCGCGCTCGCGGACGCCGCGCAGCACGCGGTCGACGACGCGGATCGGGCGGCGGCCTACGAGGCGTGGGCGCGCGCGCTGCGGGACACGAACCGCTTCATCGCGGTCGTGGAGGTGCCGCAGAACCTCGTCACCTCGAAGCGCGTCGGCAGCCTGAACATGGATGTCGCCGGCGAGCCGCAGATCAACCTCTTCACGCTCGAGCAGTAGACCGCCCATGTCGGTGTCAACGTCGACCGGCACGCCGGCCGGGACGGCCGGAGCCCTCGCGCTCCGGCTGTCCCGGCACCCCGTGCTGCGCTACACGCTCCGCCGCCTGGGGCTCACCCTCTTCCTCGCGCTGGGGGTCACGGTCGTCACCTTCGTCCTCTCGGCGCTCGTGCCCATCGATCCCACGGTGGCCGCGCTCGGCGAGCGGGCGGCCGCCGATCCCGAGATCGTCGCCGCCTACCGGGCCAAGTACGGACTCGACCAGCCGCTCGTGGTCCAGTACTGGGTCTACCTGACGGGACTGCTGCGCGGGGACTGGGGCATGTCCCAGCAGACCCAGCGGCCCGTGCTCGAGGATCTGCTGAGCTACGCGCCCGCGACCCTCGAACTCGTCCTCGCGACGATCGTCCTCGCCGTGGCCGTCGGGGTGCTCGTGGGCCTCGCGGCGGCGCTGTACCGCAACCGCTTCCCCGATCACGCGGCGCGCGTGATCGCGCTTCTCGGCGTGAGCACCCCCATCTTCTGGTTCGGCATCGTGATGACGATGATCTTCTTCGCGCAGCTCGGCTGGCTGCCGAGCGGCGGCCGCGTCGATCCGAACCTGCCGAAGCTCCAGGGAGGCACGGGATTCATCCTGATCGACTCCCTCCTCGCCGGGCAGCCCGCGATCTTCTGGTCGGGCGTGCAGCACCTCATCCTGCCGTCGATCGTCCTCGGGCTCGGCACCCTTGGGCTCATCATCCGCATCACCCGGGCGTCCGTGCTGGAGGTGCTCGGCAACGACTACGTGCGCGCGGGCCGTGCGAAGGGGCTCAGCGGCGGCGCCGTCGTGCGCCGCTACATCCTCCGCTCCGCCTCGGGATCCATCCTCACGGTCAGCGGCGTCGCCTTCGGCGGTCTGCTCGCCGGGACGGTGCTCATCGAGACGGTCTTCAACTGGCCGGGGCTCGGCCTCTACGCCTACCGATCGGCCACGACGGGGGACCTGAACGCGATCATGGGCGTCACCCTCTTCGTCTCCACCGCGTACATCCTCGTGAACCTGGTCGTCGACCTCTGCTACATGATCCTCGACCCGAGAGTGAGGCTCGCATGAGCGCCCCGCAGACGACCACCTCGATCCCGGCCGCCGTCGAACGGCGGCGCATGAAGGCTGCGGCGAGCTGGGGGGCCGTGCGCCGGGTGCTGCGCATGCCGCTCTTCGCGATCAGCCTCGGCATCGTGGCGCTGTGGCTGCTCGTGATCGTCTTCGCCGATCAGATCGCGCCGTACAGCGCGACCGCGCAGGGGGCGCCCCCGCTGCTCGCACCGTCGGCCGAGCACCTGTTCGGCACGGACGAGCTCGGTCGCGACGTCTTCAGCCGCGTGATCCACGGCGCCAGGGTGTCGCTCGTGTTCGCCGTGATCCTCGTCGCCGGCGCCATGGTCATCGGCACGCTCGTCGGCGTGGTCTCCGGGTTCTTCGGCGGCTGGATCGACGAGGCCCTCATGCGGCTCGTGGACCTCTTCTTCGCCTTCCCCGTGGTCATCCTCGCGATGGCGGTCGCCGCGGCGCTCGGGGCGAGCGTGCAGAACGCGGTGCTCGCCGGCATCATCGTGAGCTGGCCCATCTACGCCCGCACGGTGCGCGGCCTCGTGGTCGGCTACCGCGACGCCGAGTTCGTCATCTCGAGCCGGCTCGCGGGGATGAGCTCCTCGCGGTCGATCGTGGTCGACCTGCTGCCGAGCATCTCGGGGCCGACCCTCGTGCTCGCCACGCAGGACGTGGGCACCGCGATCCTGCTGCTCGCGAGCCTCTCCTTCCTCGGTGTGGGCGCGCAGCCCCCGATGCCGGAGTGGGGGGCGATGATCTCCGCGGGCGTGACCCACTTCAACGCCTGGTGGATCGCCGTGTTCCCCGGCCTCGCGATCGTCACCGTGGCGCTCGCGTTCAACCTGCTCGGAGACGGCCTGCGCGACGTCTTCGACCCGAAGATGAAGCGCTCCGTGCAGAGGAGGAAGCCATGAGCCTGCTGACGGTGGAGGGGCTGGGGGTGTCGCTGCCGATCGACGGCCGCATGACCCCGATCGTGGAGGGCATCGACCTGCGCGTCGAGCGCGGAGAGGTGCTCGGCATCGCCGGCGAGAGCGGCAGCGGCAAGACGATGTCGGCGATGGCCGTGATGGGCCTGCTGCCCGCGGAGGCGAGCGTGACCGGTTCGATCCGCTTCGAGGGGCGCGAGCTGCTCGGCCTCGGCGAGCGCGAGCTGCGCCGGCTGCGCGGGAACGACATCGCGATGGTGTTCCAGGATCCGCTCAGCAGCCTGCATCCCATGCTCACGATCGAGGGCCAGCTCACCGATCATCTCCGCGCGCATCGGCGCATCGGGCGCCGGGCCGCCGGCGCACGCGCCATGGAGCTGCTCGAGCTCGTACGGCTGCCGAACCCGCGCAAGACGATGCGGGCGTACCCGCACCAGCTCTCCGGCGGCATGCGCCAGCGCGTCGCCATCGCGACCGCGCTCGCCTGCGAGCCGGCGCTCCTCATCGCCGACGAGCCCACGACGGCGCTCGATGTCACGGTGCAGGCCGGCATCATCGAGCTGCTCCTCGGCCTCACGCGCGAGCTCGAGCTCGGGGTGATGATCGTGACCCACGACCTCGGTGTGCTCTCGAGCATCGCGGACCGCCTCGCCGTGTTCTACGCGGGCGAGGTCGTCGAGACCGCGTCCGCGGCGGACGTCTTCGCCCGCCCGACGCACCCCTACACCGAGGCGCTGCTCGCCGCCGTGCCGCACCGCAACGATGCGAGCGAGATCGAGCTGCTGCCGATGCGCGGCTCGCCCCCGGGCGCGGGCGAGTGGGCGGACGGGTGCCGCTTCAGCCCGCGTTGCGGGTACGTCGAGCCGTCCTGCCGCGCGCGGGGGCCGCGGCTGCTGGAGGTCTCGGGGGGCCACAGCGTCGCCTGCCACGTGAAAGGAGTCCCGTCATGAACGCCCCGATCCTCAGCCTCACCGACGTGTCGATCGAATACCGGCGCGGCGATCGCATGATCGTCAAGGCCGTCAACGGCGTCAGCTTCGACCTCGCGCCCGGGGAGATCCTCGGCGTCGTCGGCGAGAGCGGCTGCGGCAAGTCCACGCTCGCGAAGGGCATCATGGGCCTCGTGCCGCTCGCGGAGGGCGCGATCGTCTTCGAGGGGGAGCCGGTGCGTCCGCTCGGGCGCCGCAGACGGACGCGCGCGCAGCTGCCGGTGCAGATGATCTTCCAGGACTCCGCCGCCGCGCTGAACCCGAGGCGCACCATCGGCGCCCAGATCTCGGAGGTGATCGCGCTCCGGGTGAAGCATCGCGGCGAGCGCGGGGTGAACCCGCTCAACGAGGTGGCCGAGGTGCTGCGGAAGGTCGGCCTGCCGCCCTCGGCGGCCATGAAGTACAGCCACGAGTTCTCGGGCGGGCAGCGGCAGCGGATCGCGCTCGCGCGCGCCATCGCCTCGCAGCCGAAGGTGATCATCGCGGACGAGCCGATCTCCGCGCTGGACGCCTCGGCGCAGGCGTACGCCGCGAACCTGCTGGTCGACATCTGCCGCACCGAGGGCATCGCCCTCGTCTTCATCTCGCACGACCTCGCGGTCGTCCGCGCGATCGCCGACCGCGTCGTGGTGATGTACCTCGGCCGCGTGTTCGAGAGCGGACCGACCCGGCAGGTGTGGGAGCGCCCGCAGCACCCGTACGCCCGGGCGCTCATCGGCGCGATCCCCGTGCCCGACGGCTCCGGACGGCGCCCGGCGACCCTCGTCGGCGAGGTGCCGGATCCGGCGAACGCGCCCTCGGGGTGCGTGTTCCATCCGCGATGCCCGGTCAGCTTCGCGGGCTGCGACACGCACGTCCCCGCGCTGATCCCGCTGGATCCGACGCACGCGGCGGCGTGCCGGCTGCTCGAGTCGCCGCTGCCCGAGCCCGAGCGCTATGCGGCCGCACAGTGATCGGCGCAGTTGCTGTGCCTGAGGACATTCAGGGCGTCGGAGCCCGATGCATACGGTGATGGGGACACGCAGTTGCGCACCCGGAGAACCGGCGGACGAATCAAGGAGGATGCAATGCCGAAGCCGATCGACGAATTGATCGTTCAGGAGACGGGGCTCGTGAGCCGTGAGATCTTCGTGGACGAGGATCTCTTCAAACAGGAGCTCTCCCACGTGTTCGCGCGGGCCTGGCTGTTCGTCGCCCACGAGGACCAGATCGTGAAGAACGGGGACTACGTCGTCTCCAAGATGGGCACCGACACCGTCATCGTCACCCGCGACATGGAGGGCGAGGTGCATGTGCTCCTCAACACCTGCACGCACCGCGGCATGCGGCTGTGCCGCAACGACATGGGGAACGCGCGCACCTTCTCCTGCCCCTATCACGGCTGGTCCTACTCGATGGACGGCCGGATCGTCGAGACGCCGGGCGACCTCGCCGGCGTGCCGGGGCATGCGACGTACTACCACGGGGAGCTCGACAAGAAGGACTGGGGCCTCGTCCGGGCGCCGCGGGTGAAGGTCTACAAGCGGACCGTGTGGGCCTCGTGGGATCCGGATGCCCCCGAGTTCGAGGACTACCTCGGGGACATGCGCCAGTACCTCGACTTCGCGCTCGACGGGCGCGACGGGTCGCCGGGCAACAACGAGATGATCGGCGGCATCCTCAAGTGGCGTGTGCCCTCGAACTGGAAGTTCGCGCCCGAGAACTTCATCGGCGACAACTACCACGACATCTCCCACCGCTCCGTCGACCTCGTCGGCATCAACCCCTCGGGCGGCACCGGCCGCCGGGACGAGGAGCCCGACGAGGTGACGACGCTCGGCTTCCCGAAGCTCGGGCACGGGGTCATCGGCGAGATGCCGTACTTCGAGGAGCCGGAGTTCCAGCCGCAGTGGCAGGGCAACCCCGAGGTGGCCGAGTACTACCGGCGCTGCCACGAGCAGCGGGTGGAGCGCTTCGGCGACCAGCCCCGGGTGAGCATGACCGTGGGCACCATCTTCCCGAACATGTCCTTCCACGGGCGGCAGCCGCGCACGATCGCCGTCTTCCACCCGATCTCGCCGACGGAGATGGAGATGTGGCGCATCTTCCTCGTCGACCGCGACGCCCCCGACGCGGTCAAGGACATGGCGAGGCACTACCACCTGAGCTACTCGGGTCCCGGCGGCCTCACGGAGTCCGACGACATGGAGAACTGGTCGTACGCCACGGACTCGAGCCGCGGGGAGATCTCCCGGAGCATCTACTTCAACTACGAGATGGGGCTCGGGCACGCCCGCGAGGTGCCGCACCTGGAGGGCGCCGTCGAGAACGGCGTCTTCACCGAGGAGAACGCGCGCATCTTCTACAAGCGCTGGGCCGAGTTCATGAAGGCCGGCTCCTGGGACGAGCTCCACCCCGGCGCGGGCCCGGGACCCGACCGGCGCCGCGCCGCGGAGCCGACCGCGAACGTCGAGACGAAGTGAGGCGACCGTGAGCAATCTCGCAGAGATCGAACTGCTGCACGAGGTCACGCAGTTCTTCTACCACGAGGCGGATCTGCTGGACTACCGCGAGTACGCGGAGTGGCTGAAGCTCCTGCACCCCGAGGTGCGCTACTTCATCCCGCTCGTGCGGAACGTGCCCCGGATGCGCGACAACGAGTTCACGCGCGAGCAGCAGGACAACGCCTGGATGGACGAGGGATACGCGACGCTGGAGAAGCGGGTGAAGCAGATCCTCACGAACATCCACTGGGCCGAGGAGCCCCCGTCGCGCGTCTCGCACCTCATCAGCAACACCGTGCTGGTGCAGGTCGAGGGCGAGCCCGGGGCGCGGGAGGTGACCACCCGCTCACGGGTGTTCGTCTACCAGAACCGCATCGACGACGAGGTGAACCACTTCGTCGGCAAGCGGATCGACACCCTCGCCGAGACCGAGCACGGCTGGCTCGTCAAGCATCGCACCGTCCATCTCGACCAGAGCGTGCTGCTGGCCAAGGCGCTCACGGTGTTCATCTGATGGTGCGGGCGATCTTCCACGCCGCGGACGGCGCCTCGCGCGACGAGGTCGACGTCCCCGACGGCTGGACCCTCATGGAGGGCGCGCGCCAGGAGGGCGTGGCGGGGATCGTCGCCGACTGCGGGGGCGGGGCCATCTGCGGCACCTGCCACGTCCGGGTGCGGACCGAGTGGGCGCCCCTGCTCCCCGAGCCGGAGCCCAGCGAGGCCGCGCTGCTCACGATCGTCCCCGAACCCAGCGAGACGAGCCGCCTCGCGTGCCAGATCCCCATGGAACCCGAGTACGACGGCATCGAGGTCGATATCCCGAGCCGTCAGCTCGATCTCTAGCGCGGCGACCGCCGCGACACCTCCGGTCCCGACCGGCAACCCTGCGAAAGGTGACACCCGAACTATGGAAACCGTCTTCATCTCGTCCTCGATCCCCGAGGATCTCCGCGAGCGGCTGGCGCGGTCCTACCGCGTCGTCGACGTCCCGGAGGGGACGAGCTCCGGCTTCGAGCAGTACGGCGAGCCCGCCGGCTGGTTCATGGACGGCGGCACCCCGGTCGACGCCGCCGTGATCGCGCAGCTTCCCTCGCTCCGCGTCGTCTCGAACCACGGTGTCGGCTACGACAGCGTGGACCTCCCCGCCGCGACCTCCGCGCAGATCCTCGTGTCGAACACGCCGAGCGTGCTCGACAACGCCGTCGCCGAGCTGACCCTCGGGCTCATCCTCGCCCTGGGCCGTCGCATCGTCGCCTCCGACCGCTACGTCCGCGACGGCTCGTGGGAGCGCGAGTGGCCGGCGCTCAGCCATGACGTGCACGGCACGACGCTCGGCGTCGTCGGCATGGGACGCATCGGCCGCCGGCTCGCCGAGCTCGTCGCGCCGCTCGGGATCACGGTGCTTTACCACAACCGCTCGCCGCGCCCCGAGATCGACGAGTCCGGGCTCGCGGAGTGGGCCGAGTGGGAGGACATGCTCGCCCGCGCCGATTTCGTGAGTCTGCACACGCCCCTCACGCAGCGCACGCGCGGCTTCTTCGCCGCGGAGGACTTCGCGCTCATGAAGCCGAGCGCCTATCTCATCAACATGGCGCGCGGGGCGGTCGTGCGCACGCCCGATCTCGTCGCCGCGCTGCGCGACGGCACGATCGCCGGCGCCGCGCTCGACGTCTTCGACGAGGAGCCGCTCCCCGCCTCGAGCCCGCTCTGCGGCATGGAGAACGTCATCCTGCAGCCCCACAACGGCAGCGCCACGGAGGAGACGCGGCGCGCGATGGTCGAGCTCGGGGTGCGCAATCTCGAGCGCGGACTGCGCGGGGAGCGCCCCGAGACGCCGCTAAACTGGGACGACATCTACGGGGGATGAGCCGAGGGGCGCCGGGAGCGAACGCGACCGGCGCCCCGTCGCGCCGCGACGACGCGGGCGCGATCGAGCGATGGAGCTGGGAACTGGTGGCGATGACGCAGCAGAGCACGTTCGGTTCGTACGCGACGCTGCGCACCCTGCTCGCCGAGCGGTCGCTCAATCTCGAGGCCGTGCACGTGCCCGAGTACCTCCTCGACCGCAGCATCCGGTGGGTCACGGTGACCGAGATGGTCGATCCCGCGCCCTACCTGCTCGGCGACGAGCTCATCCTCACGCTCGGGAGCGCGTGGGAGGATCCGGACTCCCCCGAGATCGAGCGCTTCGTCCAGCGCATCTCCTCCGTCGGGGTGACGGCCGTCGGCATCGCGGTCGGCCTCTCGCACGAGGTCGTGCCGCAGCGCATGATCGACGCCGCGAGCCAGTACGGGTTGCCGCTCATCTCCGTCCCGTACACGACGACGCTGCGCTCCATCGGCGAGTACATCGTCGACTACACCCTCGGCGACAAGTTCGCCGCGGTGCAGAGCACCCTCCAGGCGCACACGGATCTCACGGAGGCACTCACCTCCAAGCTCGGCATGGAGGGACTGCTCGGGCGGCTGCGGCGGCTGCTCGAGGTCCCCGTCGCGGTGGTCGACTACTGGGGCAACCTCATCGCGAGCCAGCCGGCCTCGACCCCCTGGCCGATCGAGGGCATCGTGCAGCGCCGCGCCTCGGTGGTCTCGGGCGACGTCGTCGACGGGGCGACCGTGTACCCCGTGCTCATCTCGGATCAACGGGTGGCGTTCCTCTGCACGCAGGGGGTGGGGTCGGCGCCGGAGCTCATGCGCTTCGCGCTCGGGCTCGTCGCCCTGGAGCTCTCCAGACGGCAGGCCGAGCAGCACGGCCGCCGCGAGCTGCTCGGGCAGGTCATCAGCGACTACATCCAGGGGGACCTCGCCGACTTCGAGGCGCAGCGCCGGCTCGTGCGCGCGGGCATGAGCTTCGACGCGCCCAACCGCGTCGTCCTCGCGCACGTGCGCTGCGCCGAGCGTCTCCTGGAGGACGTGCCGTGGAACGCCGACACCCTGCTCCCGGCGGGCGCCGGCGAGTACGCGGTCGCGCTCGTCGACGGCATCGTCGCGGTCATGTGCTCGGAGTCCGTCGTCGTCGACGATCTCATCGAGACGCTGCGGATGCATCTCGGCCGACTCGGGGAGACCCGGATCGGCGCGGGCAACGCCTACCCCGGGGTCACGGGCCTGCGCCTGTCGTGGTTGGAGGCCCAGGGGTCTATGCGCTCGGGGATCTCCGCGACCTCCCGCGGGTCGATGCACCTGCCTCGGCTGATGCTCGCGAGCCTGAAGGTGCCGCTGCGGAGCGTCGGGGAGCAGATCCTGCGCACCCTCATCGAGTACGACCGCGAGAACGACTCGCAGCTCGTGCACACGCTGCAGGTCTATCTCGACAACGACTGCCAGAGCGCGGAGGCCGCCCAGCAGCTGTTCGTGCACCGCAACACCCTGCGCTACCGGCTGCGCCTCATCGAGAAGCTCACCGGGAGCGACCTCGACAGCTTCGAGGACCTCGTGAACTTCTACCTCGCCGTGCGCGCCCTGGAGATGGGGTAGCCGTCCGTGCCGCGGCCCAACGGGAGTCCGCATGCTTGTGCCGGCGCACATGTCCCACGCCCGAACCGCGCTCCTACGATGAGGGCATTGGGCGGCGCCGCTCCTCGGGCGGCCCCCGGCCGTGGAGAAGGAGAGACGGTATGCGCAACACCCTGGAACAGCTGGAACGG
Organism: Leucobacter allii; assembly: GCF_022919155.1. NCBI lineage: Bacteria > Bacillati > Actinomycetota > Actinomycetes > Micrococcales > Microbacteriaceae > Leucobacter > Leucobacter allii. The sequence continues at coordinate 3,125,645 of NZ_CP095045.1, read as the reverse complement.
CTCGCCGACGGAGCCGTGACCCTCATCGACGGGGCATGGGTCCCGAGCGGATCGGGGCGCACCCGGGAGGTCCTCGACCCCGCGAACGGCGAGCGGGTGGGCATCGTCCCCGAGATGGACGCGGCGGACGTCGACCGGGCGGTCGAGGCCGCCCACGCGGCCTTCGGGGCCTGGCGGACGACCACCGCGAAGGAGCGCTCCGTGCTCCTCAGGCGCTGGCACGACCTCATCGGCGTCCACCTCGATGCGCTCGCGGCGCTGCTGACCGCCGAGCAGGGCAAGCCGCTTGCGGAGGCGGCGAACGAGCTGCGCCAGTCGCAGGCCTACATCGAGTTCTTCGCGGAGGAGTGCCGCCGGCTCACGGGGGAGACCATCCCGGCGAACACGAACGATCGCCGGCTGCTCGTGCAGCGGGAGCCGCTCGGCGTCGTCGGCGTCATCGCGCCCTGGAACTTCCCCGCCGCGATGATCGCGCGCAAGGCCGCCGCCGCGCTCGCCGCGGGCTGCACCGTCGTCGTCAAGCCGGCGGCCGAGACGCCGCTGAGCGCGCTCGCGCTCGCCGTCCTCGCCGAGGCCGCGGGGATCCCCGCCGGTGTCCTCAACGTCGTCACCGGCCGCGGCGGCGAGATCGGCGCCGCCATCACGGCGCACCCGCTGGTGCGGAAGATCTCGTTCACCGGATCGACGCCCACGGGCAAGCGGCTCGCGCGCGAGTCGGCGGAGACGCTCAAGCACCTCTCGCTCGAGCTCGGCGGGAGCGCGCCGCTCATCGTCTTCGACGATGCCGATGTGGAGCTCGCGGTGCGCGGCGCCCTGGCGAGCAAGTTCCGCAACGCCGGGCAGACCTGCGTGGCGACGAACCGAATCTTCGTGCAGCGCGGCGTCGCCGAGGAGTTCACGCGCCGGCTCGCCGAGGAGGCCGCGCGCCTCAGCGTCGGACCGGGGACCGAAGCGGGCGTGCAGATCGGGCCGCTCATCAACGAGGGCGCCGCGGCGGCGGTCCGCGAGATGCTCGAGACCGCCAGGGCCCAGGGCGCGACCGTGCTCACCGGGGGCGAACGGCTGGCGGGCGCGTTCGTCCAGCCCGCCGTCGTCGCCGACGTCTCCGACGACATGGAGCTCGTCCGCGCCGAGATCTTCGGGCCCATCGCACCGGTGTCGGTGTTCGACGACGCGGAGGAGGCGATCCGACGGGCGAACGCGACGCCGTACGGCCTCTCCGCCTACTTCTACACCACGGACTACCGGCGGATCGTCCGCGTCAGCGAGGCGCTCGAGTTCGGCATGGTCGGGGTGAACGAGACCCTCACGACGACCGAGGTCGCCCCCTTCGGCGGGATCAAGGACTCCGGCTACGGCCGGGAGGGCTCGCATTACGGCCTGGAGGAGTACACCCAGCTCAAGTTCGTCTGCATCGGGGGCCTGTGATGGGCGCGAACGGCGCCGCGACCGGGCTGCGAGAGGACGTCGTCGTCATCGGCGGGGGCCAGGCCGCGGCCGAGCTCGCCAAATCGCTCCGCCGCGAGGGGTACGCGGGGAGCGTCCGCGTGCTCGGCGCCGAGCAGTACCTGCCCTACGATCGGCCGCCGCTGTCGAAGGGCGTGATGCGGGCGGGCGTCGAGATCGACCGCCTCGCCTTCCTGGGGGCGAGCGGCTACGAGAAACTCGACGTCGCGATGGACACGGCGACCACGGTCACGGGCCTCGACGCCGCGCGGCGACGCATCGCGACCTCGGACGGCCGCGAGATCGGCTACGAGATCTGCGTGCTCGCGACGGGGGCGCGCGCGGTCCCCGCACCCTGGGGGGAGACGAGCCGGGTGCACTCGGTGCGCACCTACGAGGACGCGCGGCGCCTGCACGAGGCGATCTCCTCGGGCGCGCGGCGCTTCCTCGTCGTCGGCGGCGGCTATCTCGGGCTCGAGACGGCCAGCGCGCTCGCGCGGGCGGGACTCGAGGTGGCCGTCGTCGAGGCGAGCCCCTCGCTCCTGAGCGGTCGGGCCTCGGCGTTCACGGCGCGCTGGCTGCAGGAGCAGCACGAGGCCGCCGGCGTCGCCATCCATCTCGGCTCGCTCGTGGCCGAGCTCGAGGAGCGCGACGACGCCGTCCGGGTGCGCCTGGCCAACGGCGCGGAGCTCGTCGTCGATCAGGTGGTGTTCGCGGTGGGCGCGCTCGCCAATCTCGAGCTGGCCACGGCGGTCGGGGCCGAGTGCGGCCGCGGCGTGCTCGTCGACGCCGAGTGCCGCAGCTCCGTCGACGGGGTCTACGCCATCGGCGACGTCGCGAGCTTCCGCACCGCGAGCGGCGCCGAGGCGCGGGTGGAGTCCGTGTTCAACGCCACGTCGCAGGCGAAGACGCTGGCCCGGGTGCTGGCGGGCTCGGAGCGCAAGGAGCCCGGGGCGCCCACGTTCTGGTCGGATCAGGTCGGGGTGTCCCTGCGCCTCGCAGGCTGGGTGCCGCCGACGGTCGAGACGACGGACGTCGTCACCGAGGAGGCCGACGGCTGGTTCGTCGAGCGCTACCTGGGCGGCAAGCTCGTCGCCGTCGAGAGCATGAACCGCATCGCTGACTACCTGCGCGCGGTCCCGTCCATCGTCGATCTGAGGAGGAAGCTGTAGCCATGGGCATCGAGAACGGACTCACCGACTACGGCGACCCGGAGTTCGCCGCCTACCTGCGCCGGGCCTTCGCCTCGAGCATGGGGTTCAGCGACGAAGCGCTGGGCCGGCCCATCGTCGGCATCACCTGGACCGCGAGCGACTTCAACAACTGCCACCGCCTGGCGCCCGAGCTCATCGACGCCGTCAAGCGCGGCGTGCTCCTCGAGGGCGGCCTGCCGATGGTGTTCCCCACGATCTCGCTGGGGGAGGGGTTCCTGAACCCCACCTCGATGTACTTCCGCAACATGCTGGCCATGGAGACGGAGGAGATCGTCTCCGGCCAGCCGATGGACTCGGTCGTCATGATCGGCGGCTGCGACAAGACCATTCCCGGGCAGGCGATGGCGGCACTGTCGGCGGACGTCCCGGCCATCATGCTGCCGGTCGGTCCCATGATGACCGGCAGCTTCGAGGGCGAGCGCCTCGGCGCCTGCACCGACTGCCGCCGCTACTGGGGCAGATACCGCGCCGGCGCGCTGTCCCGGGAGCGACTCGCGCTCGTGCAGCAGAACCTGGCGGCGACCGCCGGCACCTGCCCGGTGATGGGGACGGCGAGCACCATGGCGAGCATCGTGGAGACCCTCGGTCTCGCGCTGCCCGGTTCGGCGACCATCCCGGCCGTCGCCGCCGATCGCCTCCGCATCGCGGAGGAGACGGGCAGACGGGCCGCCGTGCTCGCCCGCGACGGCGGCCCGTCGCCGCGCGACTTCGTCACCGAGCGCTCGGTCGAGAACGCGCTGCGGATGCTGCTCGCGCTCAGCGGATCGACCAACGCGCTCATCCATCTGACGGCCATCGCGCGCCGGGCCGGCGTCCGGGTCGATCTGCGCCGCTTCAACGAGCTGAGCGACGAGACGCCCGTCATCGTGTCGTTGAAGCCCACGGGCGACGGGTACATGGAGGACTTCCACCGCGCCGGGGGCGTCCGCGCCGTGCTGCGCGAGCTCGCGGACGCGTTCGACCTCTCGACGCCGAGCATCGCGGGCGGCACGCTCGGCGATCACCTCGACACCACGACGACCTGGCGCGACCACCGCGTCATCCGTCCCGTCGCCGATCCGGTGAGCCCGACGGGCGGACTCGTGGCGCTGTTCGGCTCGCTCGCGCCCACCGGCGCGATCCTGAAGCGCGCGGCGGCGACGCCCGAGCTCTTCGAACGCACGGGCCGCGCCGTGGTCTTCACCTCTCCGGAGGACCTCGCCGAGCGCATCGACGATCCGGAGCTCGACGTCACGGCCGACGACTTCCTCGTGATGCAGAACGGCGGACCCGTGGCCTCGGGAATGCCGGAGGCCGGCTACCTGCCGATCCCGAAGAAGCTCCTCGCGCAGGGGGTCACCGACATGGTGCGGCTCTCCGATGCGCGCATGAGCGGCACGGCCTACGGCACGATCGTGCTCCACATCTCGCCGGAGGCGGCGCTCGGCGGCCCGCTCGCCAAGGTGCGCACGGGGGATCTGATCCGGCTCTCCGTGCGCGACCGGATCCTCGATCTGCTCGTGCCGGAGGAGGAGCTGGCGGCGCGCGAGCCCGAGGTGCGCCTGCTCTCGCGCAAGAGCGCTTTCGCGACCATGTACCGCAGCGAGGTCATGCAGGCGCCCGACGGCTGCGACTTCCGCTCGGCGGTCGAGGACGACGCCGCGACGGGGCGCCCGGCCGAGGCCCTCGCGGGGACGCGCGAATGAGGCGCCTGACCATCGCGATCACCGGGGCCTCCGGCGCGGCGCTCGGCGTCGAGGCGCTCCGGCTGGCGGCCGCGGAGCCCGACATCGAGACCCACCTCGTCGTCACGGGTGCGGGCCTGCAGACGCTCCACCAGGAGACCGATCTGAGTTTCGGCGAGCTTAAGGGGCTCGCCGACCACGTGCACAAGAACCACGACCTGGGCGGCCCGCTCGCGAGCGGCTCGTACCGCTGCGACGCGATGATCGTGGCGCCGTGCAGCGTCACGACGCTCTCCGCGATCGCGAACAGCTACGACGCGAATCTCGTGGTGCGCGCCGCCGACGTGATGCTCAAGGAGCGCCGCCCCGTCGTGCTCCTGTTCAGGGAGACGCCGTTCCATCTCGGGCACATCAAGCTCATGGAGCAGGTGACCATGAACGGGGGCATCGTCATGCCGCCCATGCCGGCGTTCTACCTCCGTCCCGAGACGATCGAGGAGGTCGTCGCGCAGACGGTGGGGCGCGCCTTCGACCTCGCCGGCATGCCGCTGGACGGGACGCGGCGGTGGAGCGGCGTGGCGGTCCGGGAGGAGCGCGACGATGACTAGGGCAGGGATCGCCGCCGCGGGCCTGCGCGAGGAGCTCGACCGCTTCGCCGCGGCCGGACTCCTGCTGCGCGTCGAGCATCCGGTCTCCGCCCGGTTCGAGGCCTGCGCCCACGCCGCCGAGGCGGGCGACGCGCGGGCGGTGCTCTTCGCCGAGGTCGGGAGCGCCGCCCGGGCGGTGGCGATGAACACCACGGGGAGCCGCGCGCTTGTCGCGACGAGCCTCGGCGTGCGCCCCGAGGACTTCGCCGAGCGCTACCTCGAGGCGCTGTCGGCGCCCGTGCCGCCCGAGGCCTGGCCCGCCGAGCGGGGAGCCCCGCCCGTGCACGAGATCGTGGTCGAGGGCGAGGACATCGACCTCACCACGATGCTGCCCGTCCTCACCCACCACGAGCACGACGGCGGGCCGTACATCACCTCGGGCGTGGTGTTCGGCGAGCACGACGGCGTGCGGAACCTCTCCTACCACCGCATGCAGCTGCGCGGGCCGCGCGAGACCGGGATCGTCGTGGTGCAGCGTCACCTCCATCGCATGCTCGAGGCCGCCGACGCGGCGGACGAACCGCTGCCCGTCGCGGTCGCGATCGGGCTCGACGCCGGCATGCTGCTGGCCGCCGCGACCTCGGGCAGCGCCGCCCCCTACGGCTTCGACGAGCTGGGCATCGTCGGCGGCCTGCGCCGGGAGCCCGTGCGACTCGTGCCGGGGCGCACGGTCCCGCTGCAGGTGCCGGCCTGCGCCGAGATCGTGATCGAGGGGCACATCCTTCCGAACACGCGAGCGGAGGAGGGGCCGTTCGCCGAGTTCGACGGCAGCTACGAGCACGGCTCGGAGCGGGTGTTCCGCGCCTCCGCGCTGACGATGCGCCGCGGGGCGATCTACCAGGGCCTCGTGTCGGGGTCCGTGCCCCAGCTCAACATCATGGGCCTTCCGAACGAGGCGGTGCTGCTGCGCGCCATCCGCGCAGCGGTCCCCGGGGTCGAGCGCGTCCACGTCACGCTGGGGGGCCTGCGCAAGTTCCACGCGATCGTCTCCGTCCGCACGAGGATCGCCGGCGACGCCGCCGATGCGATCGTCGCCGCGTTCGCCGGGCACCGCGACCTCAAGCAGGTCGTCGTCGTGGACCACGACGTCGACGTGTTCGACGCGGAGGCCGTGGAGCGGGCCGTGGCCACGGCGTTCCAGCCGGATCGCGGCCTGGTGCTGCTGCCGCGGGGGCGCGGGAACCCGGTGGACCGGAGCCTGGACCCCGACGGCACGACCTCGCGGATGGGGATCGACGCGACTCGTCCGGTGGGGAGCGAGCCGCCCGTCCGCGCCCGGATCCCCGGCCGCGATCGCGTGCGATTGCCGGCCGGGGGCGGCACGGCGCCGCCCCCGGAGCTCAGCCCTCGGGGGTGACGTAGGCGATCGCCATGCCGCCGTCGATCTTGAGATCGACGCCCGTGATGTGCGACGCGCGATCGCTCGCGAGGAAGACGACCGACTCCGCGACCTCCTCCGCCCGCGTGAAGCGGCCGGTGGGGACGTGCACGAGCCGCCGCCGGCGTCCCGCGTCGTCGGCGTGATCGGTGAAGAGCGGCGTCTCGACCGGGCCGGGGGAGATCGAGTTCGCCCGCAGGCCCCGGCGGGCGAACTCGACGGCGATGTCGGCGGTGAGCGCGATCACCGCGCCCTTGGAGGCCGAGTACGAGATGCCGGGGATCGCGGATCCCATACTGCCGAGGAGCGACGCGGTGTTCACCACGGCGCCGCCGCCGCGGGCGAGGATCTGGGGGATGCCGTGCTTGTTCGCCAGGAACATCGAGGTGAGGTTGCTGCGGAGCGTGCGCTCCCACACCGCGAGCCCCGTGTCGAGGACGTTCGCGTCCTCGGCGAGGGCGACTCCGGCGTTGCTGAACAGCACGTCGATGCCGCCGAACTCGGCGCCGATCGTCTCGAACGCCGTCGCCACCGCCGGTTCGTCGGCGAGATCGATCGCGACGAATCGATCGCACGCCGTCGGGCCCGCGTCGATATCCATGCCGATCACGGTCGCGCCCTCCCGGTGGAATGCGGCGGTGGTCGCCCGGCCGATCCGGCCACCCGCTCCCGTGATGACGGCGATCTTCCCATCCAGCGCTCCCATGCCCTGTCCCTCTCCTCCGGTGGTGCGTCGGCGCCCGGTCGGGTCCGCGTGCTGCAGACGATAGTGCGCCGGGGCGCGCTGCGGCGCTGTGCGGGTGCAACGGGAGAGCGGGCTCGGCTTGGCGGCCTGCACCATGCCCGCGCGGCGCCGCAGGGGCACACTGAGAGCGGACCCCGACTGGATTGCTGAGGCGACATGACGAACATTCACTCCCCGATCGACGGCTCCGTGCTCGCGACCGTCCCCGACACCCCGCCCGCGGCCGTGCGCTCCGCGATCGACGCGGCGGCGCGGGCCTCCGGCGGCTGGGGAAGGACCTCGCCGATCGCGCGCGGGCGGGTGCTCCGCCGCATCGCCGAGCTCATGCTGGCGCACGAGGCCGAGCTCGCGGAGCTCGAGGCGCGCAACCTCGGCGCCCCGCTGGCGGCGAGCCTCGCGATGGTCCGCCGCGCGGCCGGATCCTTCGCCTACTTCGGCGAGCTCGCGGACAAGGTGTCGGGGGAGGTGATCCCCGTGGAGGGCGAGTACCTCGCCTACGCGAAGCGGCAACCGCACGGCGTCGTCGCCGCCGTCGTGCCGTGGAACGCTCCGCTCATCTTCGCGACGAAGAAGCTCGCGCCGGCGCTCGCCTTCGGCAACGCCTGCGTGCTCAAGCCGGCCCCCGAGACCCCGCTGAGCGCTCTGCGGCTCGCCGAGATCATGGCCGAAGCCGGGCTCCCCGCCGGGCTCGCCCACGTGCTGCCCGGCGGGACGGCGACCGGGCGCGCGCTCACGGAGGATCCCAGGATCTCCCTCATCGTGTTCACCGGCCACGACGCGACCGGCGCCGCGATCGCCGGCGCCGCCGCGGTGAACCTGGTGCCCACGGCGCTCGAGCTCGGCGGGAAGTCCGCGCAGCTCGTCTTCGCGGACGCCCCGGGGCACCGCGTCGTCGAGGGGCTCGTGAGCGGCGTGTTCGGCAACGCGGGCCAGGCCTGCATCGCGGGCAGCAGGATCCTGGTCGAGGCCCGTGCGCAGGAGGAGCTGCTGCGGGGGCTCGCGGAGCGCACGCGCGCCGTGCGCGTCGGCGACCCGCTCGACGCCGCCACGGAGGTCGGCCCGCAGACGACGCTCGCGCAGCAGCAGAAGACCGAGCGCATGATCCGCGACGCGGTGGCCGAGGGCGCTCGCGTGCTCGCGCGCGCCGAGCTCCCGGACGACGCGCGGCTGGGGGAGGGGTACTACGTCGCGCCGACGCTCCTCACGGACGTCTCGCCCGCGATGGAGATCGTCCGGGAGGAGGTGTTCGGCCCCGTCGCCGTGGTCTCCGCGTTCGTGTCCGAGTCCGATGCCGTCGAACAGGCGAACGCGACCGAGTACGGGCTCGCCGCCGGCGTCTGGACCCGCGACGTGGCGCGGGCGCATCGCGTCGCCGACCGGCTGCGCGCCGGGACCGTGTGGATCAACACCTACGGCGTCATCTCGGACCGCATGCCCTTCGGGGGCTTCGGGCGCTCCGGCTACGGCCGCGAGGGCGGCCAGGCCGCCGTGGAGCTCTACACGCGCCTGCAGGCGGTGTGGACGTCGCTGCACGAGGACGAGGCGACGCCGGAGATCGCCCTGCCCTGAACCGCACCCCCTCCCCCGCACGGCGCGGGCGCCGCGTGAACCTTGCGTGAACGCCGTGGCCTCGCGGTCGCGGGCGGCGGCCGCGAGGGGTAGCGTGGAGGGCGATAGCGCCTAGGGTTCCGGGGCTCTGCGGAGGCAGGGCCCGCCAGCGACCGAGCGGCGCCACGCCGGTTCCCGCGAGCCGGCGTCATCTGACAGGACAAAAGCCCGGAGGAACCGCGCTCGCCTGCCCTGAACCGGGCGAGCGGAAGGTTCCCCGTGTCCCAGACCGCATTCCTGCTCGTCCTCGCCGCCGCATTCGCGCACGCCGCCTGGAACATCATCGCGCACGGCTCGAGCCGCTCGGGGCTGCCGTTCCTGTGGTGGGGCTCCCTCGTGAGCGCCCTGCTCTGGGCGGGCGCGGTGCCGTTCACCGGCGGGCTCGGCACGGCGGACCTCGGCGGCTTCCTCCTCGGCGCCGGGGTCTCCGCGCTGCTGCACGTCGGCTACATGCTGCTCCTCCAGCGCGGCTACGCCATGGGGGACCTGTCCCTCGTGTACGCGACGGCGCGCGGCACGGGTCCGCTGCTCACCGTGCTCGTGGCGGTCCTCGCGCTCGGCGAGCGGCCGGCGCCGCTCGCGCTCGCAGGGATCGGGGTCATCCTCCTCGGGATCGTCGGGATCGGCTTCGCGGGCCGCGCGCCGCGCGGGGGCGCCGCCCGCGGGCCCGGGGCGGTCTCGGCCCCGGCCGCACCGCGTCCGCGCGCCGTGCCCGCCGTGGGCGACCCCCCTCGCTCCGCAGGCGTTCCCGGGCGCCGCGGCCGCCTGGATCCGGGGCTCGGCTACGGGCTCGCGACGGGCGTCGCGATCGCCGCGTACACGGTCTGGGACACGCACGCGCTGCGCGTCTGGGAGCTCTCGCCGGTGGCGTTCATGGTGGGCTGCGCGGCGCTCGAGCTCCCGCTCCTCACGGTCGGCGTCTGGCGCCGCCGCCGCGAGCTACTCCCCGTGCTGCGGACACAGTGGGGGCGGCTGCTCCTCTTCGGCGTGCTCTCCCCGCTCTCCTACATCCTCGTGCTCACGGCGGTCACGATCGCTCCGGTCGCGCTCGTCGCCCCGGTGCGCGAGGTGAGCGTCGTGCTCGTCAGCCTCTGGGGCGCGTTCGTCTTCCGCGAGCGCCGCCCGGCCGCCCGCATCGCCGCCTCGCTCGTCGTGGTCGGCGGGGTGCTGCTGCTCGGCGCGCCGTCGTAGCGGCCCTGGTGGCGCGCCCTCGGAGCGGCCGGGGAGGTGCGCCCGGGCCGGGAACGACCTGAGGCCCGGCCCCCGTGCGGGGGCCGGGCCTCAGGCGGCGGACGGAGCCGCCGGGATCGCGTCGTTACGCCTGGCGACGACGGGCCAGGAGCAGCGCCGTGCCGCCGAGGCCGAGCGCGAGGACCGCGCCGATCGACCAGGCCGCAAGGCTCTGCCCGCCGGTGACGGCGAGCGGGGCGGTCGAGGCGAGCTCGGCCGTCGAGGCGTTGCTGACCACGTCGGCGCCGTAGAGCGTGACGCCCGTCGCGGTCGCCGTGTTGGTCAGCGGCTTGCCGGTCACGTCACCGGGGAGCGCGGTGTAGACGCTCGTGCAGGTGATCGACTCGCCCGGATCCACGGTGCCGGTCGGGCACTTCGGGGTGGGGAGTTCGCCGGTGCCGCTGAAGGCGCCCTCGTCGATCGCGATGTCGTCGAGCGGGATGTTGCCCGTGTTGGTGACCTCGAAGGAGTAGGTGACCTTCTGGCCCGCGTGCGTGACAGTGTTCGCGTCGGCGGTCTTGACGAGCGTGAGCTCGGGGGCGGGAACGCTCTCGAGCGCCGCCGCGGACTCCTCGCTGACGACCGGGTGGCCCATGGGGGTCTCGCCGGCCGCGGTGGCGGTGTTCGTCAGATCCTCGCCGGTGATGTCCTCGGCGACCACGGTGTACACGGCGGTGCAGGTGACCGACTCGCCCGGGGCGACCGGGCCGGTCGGGCACTCGGGCGTCGGGAGCTCGCCCGCGCCGCTGAACTCGCCCTCGGCGATGGAGATGTTGTCCACCGAGATGTTGCCGGTGTTCGTGACGACGAAGGAGTAGGTGACCTTCTGGCCGATCTCCGTGATGTCCTCGGTGTCCGCGGACTTCACGAGGCCGAGCGACGGCGCGGCCGGCTGGATCTCGGCGGAGGCGGTGTTGTTCTCCTCGCTGCCGCGGTCCGTGATCGTGACGGTGTTGGTCACCGGCTCGGTGCCGGTCACGACGACGTCGTAGACGAAGGTGACGGAGTCGCCCGCGGCGAGGCCGCGGTGGCGCACGTCGGGGGTCTCGGGATCGTCGCTGACGTCGATCGAGTCGTACGCCTCGATGCCGGCGGCGGTGATCGCCTCGCCCGCGGCGGGCACGGAGGTGTCGAGGCCCTCGACGGAGACGAGCGTGCCGCCGACCGCGAGGTCGTCGACGAGGCTCACGGTGTCGCCGATCGCCATGTCGTCGGCGCCCTCGTTGGTCACGGTCACCGAGTAGGTCACGGTCTGGCCGTCCTCGTAGACGGGCTCGCCGACGACGCTCTTCGCGACCGAGAGGTCGTAGTCGCACATGATCCACTCGAAGGTGACCTGGCCGGGCAGCGTGTCGCCCTCGCCTTCCTGGCCGGCGGGCACGCGGTTCTTCGCGAGCGCCGGATCGCTCAGCAGCGCCGAGTCGGAGACGAAGGTGGAGCCGCCGCCGCCGCCGGCGCCGACGAAGTACTGCGCCGCGCCGCCGACCTGGCCGTCGGTGGAGGCGCCGCCGCCGCCGCCGAAGAAGCCGCCGCCGCCGCCGGCGCCGCCGTCGAGGCCGGGATCGTTGCCGCCGTTGCCGCCCTGCAGCGAGCCGCCGGGGAAGCCGTTGAAGTCGTAGCCCTCGGTCGCGCTGCGCGGGTTGACGCCGCCGGCGCCGCCGGCGCTCACGCCGCCGCCCAGGCCGGCGCCGGGCGCGGTCACCGGATCGGCGTTCCAGCCGAGGTCGAAGCCGGAGGTGCCGTCGCCGCCGGCGTACACGGTGCCGCCGTCGATCGCGACGCCGTCGACGACGCCCGCGTCGCCGCCGTGGCCGCCGTCGGCGGTGTGGCCGCCGCCGGTGCCGCCGCCGCCGCCCGCGAGGATCAGGAGGTCCCCGCCGACGCTGATGGAGGAGTAGCCGCCGCCGCCCGCGCCGCGGTGCCCGCCGGTGCTGCCCGCGCCGCCGCCGGGCAGGCCGGCCGCGCCGCCGTTGGCGCCGGTGCCGCCGACGGTGTACTGGATCGCGTCGCCCGCGCCGACCGCGAGGCCCGCGCTGACGGTGGCGCCGGAGCCGTTCGGGCCGCGGAACGCGCCCGGATCCTCGGGATCCTCGGCGTTGTCATCCGTGCCGGACGAGATCGCCGAGCCGCCGGGGGCGCCCGCGACGACGACGTTCACCGCGCACACGCCATCGGGCACGACGACCGTCTGGTCGACGCCGCTCGTGAAGGTGGTGGGCTCGGCGTCGGGCGCCGGGGCGGCCTGAGCCGCCGGCATGCCGAGGAAGAGCGACGCGCCGACGACCGAGGCGGCGACGAGCCAGCCCCCCGCCCTGCGTCCGATCGACCGTGAATCCTGATCCATAAGTATCGGTATCCCCTTTGCTTCAGCAAGGACGCCGGCCCGAAGCAGCTTTGACGGACTTCACAGCGCCCTCCAAGTTATGGATCTTATTTCGATGCCTCAGCGCAGAGGGGGTCGCGTTACGTCGTCGAAAGAAAATGACCCCGCTGTGGAGGTCACTTGGGGGTCCAGGGGGTCAGATCATCCCCCGAAGCTGCGCAGATACGCCTCGCCGTCGGCGGCGCGGGGAGCGCGGCCGCGGGAGGCGACGCTGAAGCGCACGATGTCGCTGCGGTAGTGGTCGTCGGACACCTCGATCGTGCGGCCGGAGGCGTCGCGCGACACCCGGTGCAGTCGGAGTACGGGAGTGCCCTCGGCCACCCCGAGCAGGCGGGCGTCGAGCGCGTCGGCCGCGACCGCGTCGATCTCGTGGTCGACCTCGGCCTGGGGGAAGCCGTGGGCGGCGAGCAGCTCGGTGATCGACACCCGGTCGAGGTCGTGGTCGAAGAGCGCGCGCGCGGTCTCGCCGAGGTACACGAGCCGCTCGACCATGGTCGGGCGGCCGTCGAGCAGTCGCAGCCGCAGCACCTCGACGACGGACTCCCGCTCGTCGATGCCGAAGGCGCGCGCCGTCTCCGGTCCAGCGAGCCGCCGCGCGAGCTGCTGGGTCACGGCGCCGGGCGTCGCGCCGATGGCCTCGGCCCATCGCGTGAACGGAATCGACACGTCGACGGCCTGGGTCGACTTCCGCGGGACGACGCGGGCGGGACGACCGCGCCCCGTCTCGATGAGCCCTTCGCCGCGGAGCACCGCGAGGGCGTTGCGCACGGGGCCGCGCGAGGTGTTCCATCGCGCGGCGAGCTCGGCCTCGGTCGGCACGTCCATGCCGGGGGCGAGGCCGCCGTCCGCGATGCGCTCGCGCAGCTCGTCCGCGATCCGCAGGTACACCACTTCGCTCACATAGGCATACTACTTCGCCGCTCCGGCGCGCCGCGCGCGCCGCCGGAGCGGTCACCCGATGTTCAACTTCGGGGCATTTCCCGTGAACAGCGGCTGAATACTCGCGAGATAGGTACATTTCTCGGCCCGGCCGGTGCGACAGTGGACGCGGTTCGTTTCCACCCCTTCCGAAAGGCCATCATGAACCTTCGTGCGATCCAGACGACCGCCGCCCTCGCGGGCGTCGCGCTCCTCGGCCTCGGCCTCGCCGGCTGCACCAGCGGCGCGAACGCCGAGGAGAGCGGCGGCGATTCCGCCGGCTACGCGGTCGACTCCGACACGCTCGTCTTCGGCGTCGTCCCCGACTCCGTCGACACCGAGACCAACTACCAGCCCATCGCCGACTACATCGCCCAGGAGACGGGCAAGACCGTCGAGTACCACGAGTCGACCGACTACGCGGCCCTCATCGAGGCGGCGATCGCCGGCAAGATCGACGTCGCCAGCTTCTCCGGCTTCACCTACGTCACCGCCACGAACAACGGCGCCGAGCTCACCCCGATCTCCTCCATCGTCACCGAGGAGGGGCAGGAGCCCGGCTACTACTCGCAGGCGATCGTCCCGGCGGACAGCGACATCTCCTCGATCGCGGACTTCGCCGGGCACTCGGTCTGCTTCGTCGATCCGTCCTCGACCTCGGGGTACCTCTTCCCCTCCTACAACCTGCTCGAGGCCGGCATCGACCCCGAGGCCGACGTCACTCCCGTGTTCGCGGGCAAGCACGACGTGAGCGTGCAGAAGGTCGGCGAGGGCGTCGAGTGCGAGGCGGGCTTCGCGGAGGACAGCGAGGTCGAGAAGTCCGACGCGGTGAAGGTCGTCGCCGAGACCATGGTCCCCGGCGCCCCGCTCGTCATGTCGAGCGCGCTGCCCGCGGAGCTCCAGGAGCAGCTCACGGGGATCCTCGGCGAGGTCACGATCGACGACATCATCGCCGCGGGCGTCGAAGGAGCCGACACCGACGGCTTCCGCTCCGTCTTCTACGCCGCGGAGCCCGTCGACGACGCCTACTACGACCAGATCCGCGACATCTGCGCGGAGACCGACGCGGAGCAGTGCCAGGCCTGATCGCCCGCACCGCCCGCTGACCGAGCCACCGCCCCGAACCCGAGAGGCACGACCATGCATCCCACGCCCACCGGCCCCGTCATCGAGATCGACGGGCTCACGAAGCGCTTCGGCGACACGACGGCGCTCGACGACGTCTCCCTCCGCGTGCACCGCGGGGAGGTCGCCGTGCTCCTCGGCCTCTCGGGCTCGGGGAAGTCGACGCTGCTGCGGCACATCGACGGGCTCGAGGCGCCGAGCTCCGGCACCGTGCGGGTGCTCGGTGCGGAGGTGCCGCGGCTGCGCGGGCGCGCCCTGCGCGGCCTGCGGCACCGCGTCGGCTTCATCTTCCAGCAGTTCGAGCTCGTGGGGCCGCTCACGGTGCTCGAGAACGTGCTGAGCGGGGCGCTCGGCGACCTGCGGGGTCCCCGGCTCGGCCTCTTCAGCTATCCGCGCGCGCTCAAGCACCGGGCGCTCGCGCATCTCGAGCGCGTGGGGCTCCTCGACCGCGCCTACCAGCGCGCCGACACCCTCTCGGGCGGACAGCAGCAGCGCGTGGCCATCGCCCGCGCCCTCATGCAGAACCCCGAGGTGCTGCTCGCGGACGAGCCCGTGGCCTCGCTCGACCCGGAGTCGAGCGCTCAGGTCATGGCGCTCATCCGCGAGATCGCCGCCGCAGACGGGCTCACCGTGCTCTGCACGCTGCACCAGGTCGATCTCGCGATCTCCTGGGCCGACCGCATCGTCGGCCTGCGCCACGGCGCGCTCGTGCTCGACACCCCGGCCGAGGGTCTCAGCCGGGCGGAGGTCATGGAGATCTACGGCCGCGTCGCGACCTCCACCGCGGAGCTCGAGGCCGTCGACGTCGAGGCCGCCGGCCTCGGGGCGTCCGGGCGCGAGCCCGCAGGGGTCTCCGCATGACCCTCCTCGCATCCGCGGCGTCCCCCGCGTCGACCGTCGCC
Organism: Leucobacter allii; assembly: GCF_022919155.1. Lineage (NCBI taxonomy): Bacteria > Bacillati > Actinomycetota > Actinomycetes > Micrococcales > Microbacteriaceae > Leucobacter > Leucobacter allii. Next base: position 3,110,385 of record NZ_CP095045.1, on the reverse strand, counting down.
GCGCGAGCGCCGCGGCGACGCCGCGACCCCCAGCGGATCGCGGCGGGCGTCTCGCTCCTCATCCTCGCGGGGCTCGCCGTCTGGGCGCTCGCGCGCATCGACATCTCGATCCCCGGCATGCTCGACTCCGCGGAGAACGCCGAGCGCTTCTTCGCCCGCGTCGGCGGGCTCGAGTTCCCCGAGCCGCTCGAACTCCTGCGGCTCACGGTGCTCACGGTCGGGCTCGTGCTCACCGGCACCGTGCTCGCCGCCGCGCTCTCGGTGCCCATCGCCTACCTCGCCGCCGAGAACACCACCCCCGGGCCGGGGTGGCGCGCCGCGGCGCGCTTCACGGGCGTCCTCACGCGGGCGCTCCCCGATGTCGTGCTCGCCATGGTGTTCGTGCTCCTCTTCTCGCTCGGCGCGCTGCCCGGCATCCTCGCGATCGGCATCCACTCCATCGGCATGATCTCCAAGCTCTTCGCCGACGCGATCGAGCAGATCGACGAGGGCCCCCGCCGCGCGATCCGCGCCGCGGGGGGCTCGCGGCTGCAGGAGTTCACCGTCGGGATCCTGCCGCAGGTGATGCCCTCCTGGGTCGCCACCGTGCTGCACCGCAACGACATCAACCTGCGCGGATCAGTCGTGCTCGGCTACGTCGGGGTCGCGGGCCTCGGCCTCGAGATGTCGCACGCCTTCAAGTCGCTGAACTACGGCCTCGGCCTCGGCATCGCGCTCGTCATCTTCCTCCTCTGCGTCGCGATGGAGATCGTCTCGAGCGCCGTGCGCGTCGCCATGCTCGGCGAGCGCGCCGGCACGGGCGTCTTCGTGCGGCTGCTCTCCCGCCGCGGCGCCGGGGCGCGTCCGTCGCCGCCCGGGGCGGCTCCCGTCGCCGCCTTCGCCTCGGTCGAGGCCGCGATGCGGCGCCCGTGGACGGCCGGGCGGATCCGGGGCACGGCAGCGGCCTGGCTCGCGGTCGCGGCGGTCGTCGGCGGCGTCATCGTGAGCGAGATCACCTGGGGCGACGTGTTCACCTTCTGGGGGAAGATCCCCGCCGTCGCTTCCTCCTTCTGGCCGCCGAACTTCGGCAGCTACGGCTTCGAGACGATCGCCGCCGCCATGCTCGAGACGATCGAGATCGCCCTCGCCGCCACGCTCATCACCGTCGTCGTCTCGATCGTCGTCGGTTCCCTCGCGGCCCGCAACGTCGCCCCGAACCCGGCCGCGCGATCCGGGTTCCGCCTGCTCCTCGTCGGCATCCGCGGCATCCCCGAGCTCATCCTCGCGATCGTGCTCATCGTCATCACCGGGCTCGGCGCCCAGGCCGGCACGATCGCCCTCGCCGTGGGCGGCGTCGGCCTCCTCGGCAAGCTCATCGCGGACTCCCTCGAGGAGGTGCCGCGCGGACCGGAGCGCGCGCTCATCGCCGGCGGCGCCTCCCGCACCCAGATGTTCTTCGGCGCGACGCTGCCGCAGGGGGCGCAGTCGCTCGTGGGGCACGCGTTCTACCTCCTCGACACGAACGTGCGCGCCGCGACGCTGCTCGGCATCGTGGGCGGCGGCGGCGTCGGCTACTACCTGCTCAATGCGGGACAGGGGTCGAACTACCAGCTCGTCGGCTCGATCGTGCTCATGATCCTCGTCACGGTGCTGCTCGTCGAGGGACTCGCGATGTGGATGCGGCGGGTCTTCAAGTGAGCGGGCGAGGCGCGGGCCCCACGGCGACCGCCATGATCTTCGACGGCCCGGGCCGGCCGCTCCGCGAGACGACCGTCGACGTCCCCGCGCTCGGCCCGGGCGAACTGCTCGTGGCGGTGGAGCTCGCGACCGTCTGCGGCTCCGACGTGCACACCGCGCTCGGGCACCGAGCGGAGCCGGTGCCGCTCGGGCTCGGCCACGAGGCCGTCGGCCGGATCGTCGCAGTCGGCGCGGCCGACGGATCCGCGCCGCGCGTAGCGGACGCCGCTCCGCTCGCGCCGGGCGATCGCGTCGTGTGGTCGATCGCCGCGCACTGCGGGGCCTGCGCGCGCTGCCGGCGCGGGATGCCGCAGAAGTGCCTGACGCTGCACAAGTACGGGCACGCGAGATTCGTCGCGGACTGGCCGCTCTCCGGCGGCTTCGCGACGCACGTGCAGCTGCTGGCCGGCACGCCCGTGGTCCGGGTCGGCGAGGCGCTCCCCGCCGCAGTCCTCGCCCCGGCGGGCTGCGGCACGGCGACGGCCTACGCCGCGCTCGCCGCCGCGGAGCGCGGACTGCGCGGGGGCGCGGGGGCGCTCGCCGACGGCGAGGTGCTCGTGACCGGCGCGGGCCTCATCGGGCTGACCGCGAGCGCCATGGCCGCCGAGCGCGGGGCCCGGGTCACCGTGTCCGATCCCGACCCGGAGCGCCGGGCGCTGGCCTCCCGCTTCGGCGCCGCGCGCACGCTCGATCCGCGCCGCGACGCCGTCCCGCCCGCGGTCTTCGACGCCGTCATCGAGGTCTCGGGCGCGCCTGCCGCAGTCGCCGCGGGGCTCGACGCGGTCGCCGTGGGCGGCGCCGTCGTCTGGGTGGGCAGCGTGTTCCCCGCCGACGCGGTCCCCGTCGACGCCGAGCGGATCGTGCGCGGTCTCGCGACCATCGCCGGGGTGCACAACTACGCACCGGCGGAGCTCGCGGGCGCCGTGGCCTTCCTCGAGGCGCACGGCGCGCGCTACCCCTTCGCGGAGCTCGTGGGGGAGATCCACCCGCTGCGGGGGAGCGACGCCGCCCTCGCGCGGGCCGCGCAGCAGCGCGAGGTGCGCGTCGGCATCGCCCCGGCGCTCGCGGCGGACGGGGCCGCATGACTCCCGGCGCGACCCCGACCCCGGCATCGACCCCGGCATCGATCGCGGGCGCGATCCCGGACCCGCCCACGGGCGCGGGCGCCGGGGCCGAGACGATCTTCCTCGGCGGGCCGATCGTCACGATGGACGCCGAGCGCAGCACCGCGGAGGCTCTCGCGGTCGCCGCCGGGCGCATCGTCGCCGTGGGGGAGGCGGAGGCGGTGCTGGCCCATCGCGGCCCCGCCACGGAGGTCGTGGATCTCGCGGGCCGCGCCCTGCTGCCCGGCTTCGTCGAGGCGCACGGGCACCCGATGATCGGGATGTCGTTCCGCGGGGACGGCGTGATCGACGTGCGGGCGGCAATCTGCCCCACGGCGGAGTCCGTGCTGCGAACCGTGCGCGCGGCCGTCGCCGCCGCGCCGGTCGGGATGCCGCTCACCGTCGTCGGCTGGGAGGAGCTGCTGCGACCGGGGCTCCCCGAGCCGCACCGCGCCTGGCTCGACGCGCTCGCGCCGCGGAATCCGCTCGCCGTGCTGCACAACAGCGCGCACTCGGCCTGGGCGAACTCCCTCGCGCTCGCGGCCGCGGGCGTCGACGCCGCGACGCCCGATCCGGAGGGATCGCACTTCGTGCGGGATGCGCTCGGCGAGCCGACCGGCCGGGCGGAGGAGCTGCCGGCGACGCTCATGCTCGCCGGTGCGCCGCTCGACGTCGCCCCCGAGCGGGCGCCGGCGCTGCTCGCGGCCGAGCTCGCCGCGTACGCTGCGGCCGGCGTGACCACCGTCGGCGAGCTCGCGCTCGATCCGGCCCAGGGGGCGCTGCTCGCCGGCGTGACCGCGTCGGAGGGGCGGGTGCGCGTGCGCGCGTACCGCATGTCGAACCGCCCGCGGGCCGTCGCGAGCGGGGTCGGATCCGCCGTGCCCGCCGACCCCGAGATGTACCGCGAGATCGGGGTCAAGCTCTGGGCCGACGGCTCGCCGTGGGTCGGCACCATCGCCGCGTCGTTCCCCTACGCCGACACGGAGACGGCGCGGCGCCTCGGTGTCGCGGGCGCGCGGGGCTGCTGCAACTACACGGCCGCCGAGGTCGAGGCGCTCTGCGCCGCGGGGCTGCGGGCCGGGGAGCAGGTCGCGGTGCACGCGCAGGGCGATGCGGCCCTCGATCTCGTGCTCGACGCCGTGGCCGCCGCCCTCGAGGGCGCGATCGCGGCGGGCGTCGACGTGGGCGATCATCGCATCCGTCTGGAGCACTGCTGCCTGATGACGCCCGAGCAGTTCCGCCGCGCCGCGGACCTCGGCCTCACCTGCTCGCTGTTCCTCGCCCACGTGCGCTACTGGGGGGACGCCATCGGCGAGCTCTTCGGCGAGCGCGGCGAGCGCTGGACGGCCGCGCGCTCGGCGCTCGACGCCGGGCTGCGGATCTCGCTGCACAACGACGTGCCCGTGACGCCGAGCGAGCCGCTCGCGAACGTCCACGCCGCGGTCACCCGGCGCACCCGTTCGGGGCGGGTGCTCGCCCCCGAGGAGCGGATCTCGGTGGAGGAGGCCCTCGCCGCCGTCACCATCGACGCCGCGTGGCAGCTGCGCTCGGAGCGGGAGCTCGGATCGCTCGAGCCGGGCAAGCACGCCGATCTCGTCGAGCTCACGGACGATCCCCGCGCCGTCGATCCCGAGGCGATCGACGGCATCGGCGTCGTCCGCACCTGGCTCGCGGGTCGTCCGGTCGGGGCCAGAGGGGCGTAGGCTCGCAGCATGACGACGATGCGAGCGATCAGGATCGAGCACGCCGGCGGGCCCGAGCTGCTGCACCCGGAGGAGGTCGCGGCCCCCGTCGCGGGGCCGGGAGAGCTGCTCGTGGAGACGGCCGCCGTCGGGGTGAACTTCATCGAGACGTACCAGCGCTCCGGGCTCTACGAGGTCGCGTACCCGTTCACGCCCGGGGCCGAGGCGAGCGGGCGCGTCGTGGCCCTCGGCGACGGGGCCGGCGCCTCCGGGGCGGGGTTCGCCGTCGGGGATCTCGTGACCACGGCCGAGGCCTCGGCGACGTACGCCGAGCGCTTCGTCGTCGCCGCAGCGCGCGCCGTGCGCGTGCCGGAGCCGCTCGCCTCGCGCGAGGACGCCGCGGCGCTCGCGGCCGCGCTGCCTCTGCAGGGGCTCACCGCGCACTACCTCGCGCGCTCGGCGTCGCGGCCCGAGGCGGGCGACACAGTGCTCGTGCACGCGGGAGCCGGCGGCGTGGGCCTGCTGCTCACGCAGCTGCTCGTCGCGCGCGGCGTCCGGGTGCTCACGACCGCCTCGCCGGCGAAGCGGGGACTCAGCGAGGCCGCGGGCGCGGCAGCCGTGCTCGACTACGCGGACTTCGCCGACCGTGCGCGCGAGCTCACGGACGGCGCGGGCGTCGCCGTCGTGTACGACGGGGTCGGACGCACGACGTTCGACGCGTCGCTGCGGGCGCTGCGCATCCGCGGCGAGCTGGTGCTGTTCGGCGCGGCCAGCGGCCCCGTGCCGCCCCTCGACCTGCAGCGGCTGAACGCCGGGGGGTCGCTGTCCGTGACGCGGCCGACCCTCGGTCACTTCCTGCGCACGCCCGAGGAGCGCGCCTGGCGCTACGGCGAGCTCTTCGACGCGCTCGCCGCCGGGACCCTGGAGCTCCGGGTCGGGGCACGCTTCCCCCTCGACGAGGCCGCCGCGGCCCACACCGCGCTCGAGTCCCGGGCGACCACGGGCAAGGTCGTGCTCGTCCCCTGACGCGAGGCGAGGCGGAAGGCGGCTACGGCACCCGCCTGATCCACTCCTCCGTCAGGAACTTCTGCTCGACGAGCCGCTCGGCCGCCTCGTACTCGCCGTCCGTGACCTCGCCGGGCACGCCGCCGTGCCGCTGCTGGAAGACCCGGATCAACTGCTCGATGATCTCCTCGCGGCCGAGGCCGGTCTGGCTGCGGAGCGGGTCGACGCGCTTCTGGGCGCTCGCGGTGCCCTTGTCCGAGAGCTTCTCCCGCCCGATCCGGAGCACCTCCGTCATCGCGACCGGATCCATGTCGTAGGCCATGGTGACGTGGTGCAGCACGGCGCCCGAGCCGAGCCGCTTCTGGGCGGCCCCGCCGATCTTGCCGTGCGGGCTCGTGATGTCGTTGAGCGGCTTGTAGACGGCGTCGATCCCGAGCGCCTTGAGCGCCTCGAGCACCCATTCGTCGAGGAAGGCGTAGGAGTCGGCGAAGCTCATGCCGCGCACGAGCTCCCCGGGCACGTAGAGCGCATAGGTGATGCACGCCTCGGGGGCCATGTACATCGCGCCGCCGCCCGAGATGCGGCGCACGAGCTGCGCGCCGTGCGCCGCCGCCTGCTCCTCGTCCACCTCGTTCTTCACCGACTGGAAGCTGCCGATGAAGACGGCGGGCCGGTTCCACTCCCAGATGCGCAGCGTCGGCCCGCGCAGGCCCTCGCCGACGGCCGTCGTGAGCACCTCGTCGAGCGCGGCGTTGAGCACCGGCGAGATGGGGGGCTCGTGCAGGATCTGCCAGTCGTAGTCCCGCCAGTGGGCGGCTCCCGTCACGGCGCGGCGGATCGCGACGCCGACGGATTCCGGGGTGAAGCCGAGCAGGTGGACCTCGCTCGGCAGCGCCCGCTGGATGAGCGAGCCGTACTCCTCGATCGTGGAGTTCGGGCTCGCGCCCTCGACGGCGGCGTCGATGCAGCCGAGCGCGTCGTCGGGTTCGAGGAAGAAATCGCCCGAGAGCCGGAAGTCCTGGATGCGCCCGTCGACGACCTCGAAGTCGACGACCACCAGCTTCCCGCCGGGAACCTTGTACTCACCGTGCATGCTCATGCCATCAGGGTACGCCCGCTGCCGGGGCCGCGCATCCGCCTGCGCGTGCGGCGTCGGCGCGTCAGGCCGGGGGCGGCACGAAGCCGTCCTGCGTCGCGGCCCGGAGCATCTCGAGCCGGCTGCGCACGGGCCGCCCGAGCTCCGCGTACTTGGCGCGGACCCGGTGCAGGTACTTCTTCGCCGTGCCGGGCTGCACCCCGATCTCCGCGGCCACCTCTGCGAGCGTCATGCCCGAGGCGTACAGGGTGAGCGCGCGCTCCTCCTGGACGCCGAAGCGCGGCCGCGGCGGCGCGTCGGCCACGACCGCGTCGAACTCGGGGCTCCGCCACGCCCGCCCGTCGAGCGTCGCGCGGATGGCGGCGAGGAGGTCCCGTTCCGTGTCGCGCTTGCCGACGAAGCTCTGCGCTCCGGCCTCCGCCACCCGCCGCACGAGCGGCGGCGAGGACATCGCCGAAAAGACGACGATCTTCAGGCCGGAGCGCGTGAGGCGCGCGACCGTCGCGGGGTCTGCGGCCGGCCCGCGCTCGACGAGCAGGTCGAGCAGCAGCAGCTGCGGGCGGCGCTCCGCCCGCTCGTACCAGCCCACGAACTCGGGCAGGGTCTCCGCGCTGTGCACGAGCTGCAGATCGGGCTGCGCGTCGACGAGCGATTCGGTGTAGCGACGCTGCATGAGGTGGTCCTCGACGACGGCGACGCCGCGACGCGCCGGACGGGGCGCGCGTGCGACGGGGGTCGTCGTGGACGGTGGTGACATGGCGCTGCGCCTCCCGGATCGAGCTGGGTCAGGCACAACGTAGCGGCTCGACGGCGTCCGGGCCGCGCCGCGCGGCGAAGTGACCCCTGCGCGGAGGTCAGGCTCTCGGGGTGTCGCCGGGGGCGCGGGTCACGCCCCCGGGAGGCGCTCCAGGATCCAGGAGATCACGTCGGCCGTGACGTCGTCCCGATTGGTCTCGTTGAACAGCTCGTGGCGGGCGCCCGGGTACTCCTTGAGGGCGACGTCGCGCACGCCGCGCCGACGGTACGCCTCGGCGAGACGGCGCCGTCCATCTGCGCGGCTGAGCGGATCGTCGCCGCCGCCGACGATGAGGATCGGCACCTCGGGGGCGACGGCCGGCCCCGGGGTCCCGAAGAGCCGCAGGCCGTCCGCCAGGCCGAAGAGCCCGAGCACATCGGCGTAGAAGCACAGCGGATCCGCGACGAAGGCGGCGCCCACGGCGGCGTCCCGGCTCAGCCACTCGAAGCCGTTCGCGCCGTCGCCCGCCCAGCGGCGGTTCAGCGCGCCGCTCTCCATGAAGCGGGGCGTGCGCAGGGCGGTGCCCGCGAGCACGACGGCATCCCAGACGCGCGGCTCTCGATTGAGGATGCGCTGGGCCATGAGCGTGCCCCAGGACTGCCCGACGAGCACCACGGGCAGGCCGGGGTGCGCCTCCCTGGCGAGCGCGGTGAGCTGCAGGATCGCGGCCTCCGTCGCCGCGAGCCCGCCCGGCCCCAGCCGCCCGAGCCGCGAGAGGTCCCCGCCGTGCTGGCGCCTGCCCGTCTCGCCGTGGCCGCGGTGATCGTCGGCGAGCACCGTGAGTCCGGCGGCGACGAGCGCGCGGGCGAAGTCGTCGTAGCGCCTGGCGTGCTCGCCGAGCCCGTGGGCGATCTGCACCACGCCGAGGGGTTCGGGTGCGGCCCACTCGTACGCCGTGATGACGACCCCGTGCGCGTCCGTGTAGCTGAAGGCGCGCGGGCCGTCCGGCTCGGTCTGCGCGGCGGGGCGCTCGGGATCGGTGCTCATGCCCCCAGTCTGTCGGCTCCGTCTGGACGGCGCCAGGGCGACGGCCTCAGGCCCCGACACTCACCCCCAGCCGGCACTCACTCCGCGGCGCGGTAGGCGACCTCGCCGTCGACCAGCGTGAGGCGCGCCGAGGAGCCCAGGAGCGTCTCGGGGGCGTCGGTGAGGGGATTCGCCGCCCAGACGACGACGTGCGCGCGGTAGCCCGCGGCGATCCGACCGGCCTCGTGGTCGCGCTTCGTCGCGTAGGCCGTGCCGAGCGTGAAGGCCTCCACGGCCTCCTCCGGGCCGAACACGCGCTCGGGGTGGTAGGCCGCGCGCTCGCGCTCGAGCGCCGACTTCGCCGTGAGCGCGATGAACAGGTTGTCGGCCGCCTCGTGCGGCGCGGTGGGCGCGTCCGTGCCGAGCGCGAGCCGCACGCCGGCGTCGCGGAACTTGTGCCAGGGGAAGCCCCCGTCGGCGCGCTCGTCGCCGAGCACCGCCTGCCAGTTGTCGAGCACGGCGGGGTCGCAGTGCACGGGCTGCATCGAGGCGGTGACGCCGAGTGCGGCCATGCGGGCGATCGTGTCGTCCGCCACCGACTCGAGGTGCTCGACCCGCGGCCGGCGGTGCGCGTCCGGCCCGTTCACGCGGATGCACTCCTGCACCATGTCGAGCGCGATCGTGCTCGCCTCGTCGCCGATCGCGTGCAGTGCGAACTGCAGCCCGGCGGCGTCGGCCGCGACCGCGACGGGCAGGGCGAACTCCCGCTCCCAGATCGGGCCGGGCAGTGCGCCGTTCGCATAGGGCGCGCGCATGGCGGCCGTGCACGCGTCGATCACGCCGTCGAGGATGAACTTCACGCCGACGATGCGCAGCCAGGCGTCGCCGTACTGCGCCGCGACCTCATCGCGGAGACGCGCGACCTCGGCGACCTCGGCGAGGTCGGTCTCGAGGTCGCCCGACGCCGTGAGCAGCCAGTGGGCGTTCACGGGGAAGGGGAGGCGGCCGTCGCGGTCGAGGACCCGCCGGTACGCGGCGAGGTCGGCATGGCCGAAGGACATCTCGCTCGCGCCGGTGACGCCCGTTGCGACGTAGGCGTCGAAGGCGGTGGCGAGGTAGCGGTCGCGGTCGGCGTCGCTCGCCACGCGGTCGAGGTAGCCCCACGCGTACTTCACGGCGGCCGTCTCGAGCAGGAAGCCGGTCGCCTCGCCGCGCTCGTCGCGCACGATCTCGCCGCCGACGGGATCGGGGGTGTCGCGGGTGATGCCCATGGCCTCGAGCGCGGCGGTGTTCACCCAGCAGGAGTGGAGGTCGTTGGCGTCGAGCAGCACGGGGACGTCGGCCACGACGGCGTCGAGCATCGCCGCGGTCGGCCGCTCGCCCTCGGCGAAGATGTCGAAGCGCCAGCTCACCCCGGTGACCCGCTGGGCGTCGGGCTGCGCGGCGCGCGCGGCGGCGATGCGCTCCTGCACCTCGCCGACGGTCGCCGCGTCGCGCAGCTGCACCTTCGAGAGCGCCTCGCCGAGCATGAGCATGTGGGCGTGGCCCTCGGTGATGCCGGGCGCGGCGAACGCGCCGCCGAGATCGATCTCCCGCGCGTCGGAGCCCGCGGCGCCGCGCACCGTCGCGAGGTCGCCGACCGCGAGGATCCTGCCCTCCTGCACCGCGAAGCTCTCGCGCGGGGGGATCGCGGCGTCGCCGGTGAAGACGGTCGCGTTGCGGTAGACGGTTGCGGGTGCCATGACTGCTCTTTCCTGGGTTCGGGTTCGGGGTCGGGGATCCGGGGATCGGGGTGCCCGGGCCGGGGCCGGTCGCTGCCTCGATGCTATCCGGGGCGGCTGCGACGGGCGGGGCGGCCGAAGCTTCTGCGGCCGGCTCGTTCAGGCCGGGGCTGGCTCGGCCGCGGCGGCGCGGGCGAGCGCCCGTTCGGCGCCGACGGAGACGCGCGCGATGAGCACGGTCGGCACGAGCACGAGGAAGCTCGTGAGGCCCGTGATGAGGCCGAAGGCGGGGATGCCGAGCCAGGCGATGACCGCGCCGCCGAGGACCGGGGCGAAGCTCGAGCCCACGAGATAGGCCCCGAGCAGCGGCCCCGACCAGCGGCCGCGCGCGTCGAGGCCGGCAGCGGTGGCGAGGAACAGCGCGAACGCGAAGGCGTAGACGGTGTTGATGACGATGATGAGGCCGGCGAGGATCGTCGGATCGGCGGTGAACCCGGAGGCGATCTTGAGCGCGCCCCCGAGCGCGAGCGCGACGGCGAGGGGGACGGCGCGGCCCATGCGATCGCCGAGCACGGTGACGGCGAGCATGCCGAGGATCCCGCCGCCGGCGGCGAGGCTGAGCATGAATCCGCTCGTGCGGGCATCCATGCCCACGGCGTCGCCGAGCACCTGCGCCATGGTCCAGACGGCGTCCTCGCTCGTGCCCCAGAGCGGGAAGACGATGAGGACGGCGATCCCGGCGACGGTGATGCGGCGGGGCGCGGCGATCCGCAGGCTCGTGGTCACGTCGACGGGGGCCGCGTGCTCGGGCGAATCGGGCAGCCAGGCCGCGAGGGCGAGGCCGGCGAGCGAGATGAGCGCGAGCGTGCCGAGGACGCTGCCCTGCGTGATCCCGATGAGCGGGATGGCGGCGAGGATGACGGTGACGAGGATGCGGTTCACGAGCCCGCTCGTCGCCGAGACGCGGTTCGGGTTCCGGAGCGCGGCGATCGCCGCGCCCGAGGTCGAGATCGCCGCGCCGACGCCCGCCCCGCCGAGAATGAGGCCGGTGACGGCGACGGCGGGAGCCGGCACGAGCGCGCCGGCTCCGAAGGCGAGGACGGCGATCGCGAGGCCGGCGATCGCGAGCGGCCGTCGGGCGGCGCCCGAGGCGAGGCGGGAGGTGGCGAGGCCGACGGCGGCGGAGGCCAGGAGGGCCCAGGTGAGGATGTTCCCCGCGGTGAGGGTGTCGAAGCCGAGCTCGCCGAGCGCGCTCATGACGAACGGGGAGAGGTTCGCCATCATGAGGCTCGCGAGCGCGATGACGAAGGTCGCGCTCCCGTTGCGCAGCGTCAGGGGGATGCGGGGATCGGGGGAGATCGGTGCGGATGTGCTCACGGGGGCGGTTCCTTCGGATGGTCCGGCGTCGGTGCGGGAGCCGGGGGCTGCGGCGCCCCGGTTCAGATAACCGAAACTGTTTCGATTAAATGCGAGCTTCATCTTCCATCCTGTGAGAGGATCTGTCAAGCGGCGACCGGCACCGGACCCGAGGAGGCGGCATGGCACGACCGAGGACCGCGCGACTGAGCCCCGAGCGCATCGGTCGCGAGGCGATCGCGCTCGTCGAGGGCGGGCAGGAGCTCCAGCTGATCCCGCTCGCGCGGCGGCTCGGCGTGAGCGTCTCCTCGCTCTACCACCATGTCGACGGCCGCGAGGGCGTCATCCACGCCATGCGGCGCGAGCTCGTCGCACGGCACCTCGCGCCGACGGCCGACGCCGGCGACTGGGAGGCGCGGATCCGCCAGGAGGTCGAGCGCACGTGGCGGATGTACGCCGAGCATCCGCGCGTGCTCCAGCACATGCTCACCGTCGTCATCGACGAGCCCGACGTGCTCCGCTTCTACTCGGCCCTCGCGGCGGCGCTCGACGAGGCCGGTCTGCCCGAGGAGGAGATCGTCACCGCCATCGAGGTGATCGACGCCTTCAGCTTCGGCGCCGCCCTCGACGCGCTCTCGCCCGACGAGCCCCTCGACAGCGCGGCGGTCGACCCCAGGCTCGCGGCGCTGCTCGCGACGCACCCGCGCGGCGCCGCCCGCAACCGACGGGTGTTCGACGCGGGACTCGAGCTGCTGCTCGCGGGGATCCGCGCCCGGGCGGCCGCCGCGCGCTCGGTACACTGAGCCTGTGCCGCGCCCCGACCGACGCTCCGCCCCCGCGAGGCGGGCGGGCCTTTCGCCCGCCCCCGGTTCCCGCGCGCCTTTCGCGCGGGCCTCGCGGCGCGGTCTCCGCGCGGCGCTCGGCGTCGCCGCGGTGCTCGGGATCGCGGCCGCACTGGGCGTCGGCGCCACCGTCCTGCTCGGTCGCGGCGGCGAGCCGGCGCGGGCCGCGGGCGGAGCGGAGCGGGAGGAGGCCGGGATGCGGATCACTGATCTCGTGCTCGCGGGGCCGGCGGCGACCGCCCGACCGGGGACGCCGAACCGCCTCGGATCGGCGTCGGTGCCCGTGCGGCGCTACGAGCCGGCCGCGGGATCGTGGGCGACCCTCGTGTGGGCGCACGGCGGATCCTTCGTGCACGGCGGTCTCGACTGGCCGGAGGCCGATTGGGCCGCCCGGCGCTTCGCCGAGGCCGGGCTGCGCGTCTACTCGGTCGACTACGCCCTCGCCTCCGAGGCGGTGCAGGCCCCGGCCGGCGCGAACGACGTCGGTGCGGTGCTCGACTGGGCGCTCGCCGAGCACGCCGGGGAGCCGGTCGCCGTCGGCGGCGCGAGCGCCGGCGGGCACCTCGCGGCGCAGGCCGCGCTCGACGCCGCCCGGGCCCGCGCGGCCGATCCGGCCGAGCGGGGCCCCGCGGCCCTCGTGCTCGAGTACCCGACGCTGCACCGGGTGCAGCGCCCGGATCCGGCGATCGCCGCCGTCACCGCCGCGCTGCCGGAGGCGCGGCGCTTCCCCCCGGAGCGCATCGCGGCGATGTACGACGTCGCCTTCGGCGGGGATGCCGCCGCCGCGATCCCGGTCGGGGAGCGCGCGGCGGCGGAGCTCGCCCTCCTGCCGCCCACGGTCATCGTCAACGCCGACGCCGACGACCTCCGCGCCTCGGCGGAGCAGTTCGCCGAGCAGCTCCGCGCGGCCGGCGTGCCGGTGACCGAGAGCGTGCAGCCCGGCACCGTGCACGGCTACCTCAACCGGCCGGAGGAGTCGGAGCGGGCCCGCGCGGACGCGCGCGACACGATCGGCCGCTTCGTCGCCGAGCTCCGCCGGATCACGGGTCCCGCGGGCTGAGCCCGCGACCGCTCAGATCTGGTACTCGATCTCCAGCTCGCGGTACCTCCCGCGATGGAAGATGAGCGGCCGGCGCTCGGGGTCGGTCGAGATCGCCGTCACCGCGACGAGGAAGATGAGGTGGTCGCCCGCCTCGATCTCCCGGTCGATCTCGCCCGCGACCCAGCCGGTCACGCCGTCGAGGATGGGCGCCCCGCCGCGCTCGGCGGGCGTCCACGCGACGCCCGCCCACTTGTCGGTGCCCGAGCGCGCGAACTGCCCGCTCAGCCGCTGCTGCTCGGCGCTCAGGAAGTTCACGGCGATGCGGCCGTGCTCGCGCAGCGCCGCGAGGCTCTGCGAGGTGCGGGCGACCGAGAAGGAGATGAGCGGCGGGTCGATCGAGACGCTGTAGAACGACTGGCAGGTGAAGCCGACCGGGCCGGCGGCCGCCTGCGTCGTGATCACCGTGACCCCGGAGGCGAAGCCGCCCATCGCGTCGCGGTACTCGCGCTCGTCGAACGCCCGCAGCGCGGCGGCGGGCGCGGCGCCGGCGGCGGGCGCGGCGCCGGCGGTCACGCGGGCACCGCCGCGGCGAAGGCGCCGGACTCGTTCGCGAACCACTCGTCGAGCAGCTCCTCGCGACGGTCGAAGCGCGGGGTCGCGAAGGCGAGGCCCCGGGTCGGTACGCTCGCGCCGAGCTCGACGAGCAGCGGGCGCAGCGTGAACTCGACCGCGAGCGCGTGCTCGTCCGAGGCGGTCGTGAAGACGGGGACCGCGGTCACGCCCGCGAGCCCCCGGGCGGGATAGCGGTCGAGGAAGGCCTTGAGGAGGCCCGTGTAGCTCGCCTTGTAGGTCGGCGTCGCGACGACCGCGAACGTCGAGCCGCGCAGCTGCTCGGCGAGCGCGTCGACCGCGGGCGCCGGCCAGCGGAACAGCTCATCGGCGTGGTCGATGAGCTCGACCGTCGGCAGGAGCTCGGCGCCGGTGCGCGCGGCGATGCGGCCGGCGAGCTCCTCGGCGATCTGGCGCGTGCGGGATCGCGGCTTCGGATTGCCGACGATGACGGAGAGGGTGGACATGGCGCTCCCTTCGCAGAGGTGTACGGGACGTGGTCCACGGTGGGATGTCGCGGAGGCGCCGTGGGATCTCATCCCCGGAACTGGAAGCCAGTGTAGGTCTGCGCCGCGGACGTGCGGCCGCACGCGTGCAACAGAGCGTAACGGTCATTGTTCGTCATCTGGGCCGTCGGACGCGCGGCCGCGTCATAAGCTCACGGCATGGCAGACATAATCAGAGCGGGCGATTCCGGATCGCCGATCACCGTCGGCGTCGCCCTCGAGGGCGGCGGGTGGCACCCCGCGGCCTGGCGCGAGGACGGTGCCGGGCCCGAGACACTCTTCACCGCGGCGTACTGGCAGGGACTCATCGACATCGCCGATGAGGCCGGCCTCGACTACGCCACGCTCGAGGACGCGCTCAGTACGCGCAGCGCCGGCTTCGGCGCTCCGGACGACGATCCGGGGCTCCGCCCCGAGATCGTGGAGGGCCGTCTCGACGCACTGCTCACCGCCAGCTGGCTCGCCCCGCGCACGACCCGCATCGGGCTGATCCCGACGGTCACCACGACGCACACCGAGCCGTTCCACGTCGCGACCGCCCTGCAGACCCTCGACCACGTCTCCGAGGGCCGGGCGGGGTGGCAGCTGCGCATCTCGGGGGACGCCGCCTCGGCCCGCGCCTTCGGGCGGCGCCCCGCTCCCGAGATCGACCTCGCCGACGTCCTCGCGGGCGAGCCCGACGCCGGCCTCGACGCGCTGCTCGGCGACGCGGCCGACGTCGCCGAGACGGCCCGCCGGCTCTGGGACAGCTGGGAGGAGGACGCCATCATCCGCGACGTCGCCACCGGTCGCTTCCTTGACCGCGACCGCGTGCACCACATCCGCTTCGCGAGCGAGCGCTTCTCGGTCATCGGTCCCTCGATCGTGCCGCGCTCGCCGCAGGGTCAGCTGCCCGTGACCCTGCTGTCGCACTCGCCGCGGGTCCACGCCCTCGCCGCCGAGACGGCCGACGTCGTCTTCATCACGCCCGAGAACCCCTCGCCCCGCGCGGGCGCCTCCCGCGGCAAGCCCGTCGCCGAGATCGTCGCCGAGGTGCGCGCCGCCGAGCGGGCGGCCGATCGCGCGGGGCGCGGGCTCGCGCCGCTGCGCATCGTCGCCGACCTCGTCGTCGCGCTCGACGCGCCGGGGGAGGCCGCGACGGACCGTCTCGATCGGCTCGACGACCTTGCCGGAACGCCGTTCGCGAGCGACGCGCGCGTCGCCGCCGGCTCCCCGGAACGCGTCGCCGACCTCATCGGCGACTGGCTCGGCGCGGGGATCGACGGCGTCAGGCTGCGCCCGCTCGCGCTGCCCCACGACCTCACCGCCATCGCGGAGCGGCTGCTCCCCGTGCTGCGCGACCGCGGCCTCGCGGCGCCCGGCGGCGCGGATCCCCGCCCCCTGCGCGAGGTCTTCGGCCTCGCGTCCGCTCCCAACCGCTATGCGGTCGCCCGCGCCGCGGGCGACGCGTCCGAGGAGGCCGCAGCATGACCACCCCCGATCCCGCGCGGCGCCAGGTCCATCTGGTCGCCCACTTCCCGGGCGTCAACAGCGCCACCGTGTGGAGCGATCCCGCATCCGGGAGCCAGATCGACTTCGCCTCCTTCCGCCACTTCGCGCGGACGGCGGAGCGCGGCCTCTTCGACTACGTCTTCCTCGCCGAGGGCCTGCGCCTGCGCGAGCACGGCGGCAGGATCCACGACCTCGACGTCGCCGGTCGGCCCGCGACCCTCGCGATCCTCGCGGCCATGGCCTCGGTGACCCGCAACATCGGCGTGGTCGGCACCCTCACGAGCACCTTCAACGAACCGACCGAGCTCGCGAGGCAGCTCGCCACGATCGACCACCTCTCCGGCGGGCGGGTCGGCTGGAACGTGGTGACGTCGCCCGACGCCTTCCACGGCGCCAACTTCCGCCGCGGCGGCTTCCTCCCGTACGCCGAGCGCTACACGCGGGCCGAGGAGTTCGTGGCGCTCGCGAAGGCCCTCTGGGACTCCTGGGAGGCCGGGGCGATCCTCGCCGACCGCGAGGCCGGGCGCTTCGTCGATCCCGAGCGCGTGCACCGGGTCCGCCACCGCGGCCCCCAGTTCGACGTCGCCGCGACGAGCACCGTGCCGCGCAGCCCGCAGGGCTACCCCGTCATCGTGCAGGCCGGCGACTCCCCGGCCGGCCGCGACTTCGCCGCGGCCAACGCCGAGATCATCTTCTCCCGCCACACCGGCTACGCCGACGGCCAGCAGTTCTACCGCGACGTGAAGGGGCGGCTCCCCGCGGCCGGCCGCGACGAGGACTCGCTCCTCATCCTGCCGGGTGCGAGCTTCGCGCTCGGGGACACCGACGCCGAGGCGCGCGAGCGGGCGCGGGAGATCTCCCTCGCCCAGACGAGCCCGCAGACCGCCGTCGCCTGGGTCGAGGCGATCTGGGGCCGCGCGCTGCCGGGTCTCGATCCCGACGGGCGGCTCCCCGACGCCGAGCCCGGCGAGGGAGAGCAGCGGCAGGGGCAGGTCTCGACCCGGGTGGAGGATCGCATCGCCCGCGCCGCGGAGCTGCGCGCCCGCGCCGAGGCCGAGCGGCTCACGGTGCGCGAGCTCGTCGCCGCCGAGACGGCCCACCACACCTTCGTCGGCTCGCCGGCGACGATCGCGGCGGAGATCGACCGCTACGTGCAGGGCCGCGCCTCCGACGGCTTCGTGCTCGTGCCGCACCTCACGCCCGGCGGCCTCGACGAGTTCGTCGACCGCGTCGTGCCGCTGCTGCAGGAGCGCGGCGTCTTCCGCACCGAGTACGCGGTGGACCCGGTCACCGGGGCGAACCCGACCCTGCGGCGCACGCTCGGGCTCCCCGAGCCGCAGCGGCCGGACTCGGCGCGGTACCGACCCGAGGGCGGGCCGGGCGACGCCTCGGCCGCGGAGTCCGTGCCTGAGGACGCCGCCGTGCCCGAGGAGGTGCCGGCGTGACGAGCGGCATCGCGGACGCGCCCCCGCGGCGCGAACCCACGCCCGCGGCCGCGGCGCTCGCCGCCCTCGGGCCCGACTACGCCTTCGCCTACGTCGGCTACCGCGACCCGCTCGCGGCGCCGCTGCTGCGGGACCTCGAGCGCGAGTACGACGAGCGCTACGGCGTCGAGGTCTTCGGGGAGGCGGCGATCGTCGAGATTGAGCGCTACCCCGCCGAGGACTTCGCGCCGCCGCGCGGTTCGTTCCTGCTCCTCCTGCAGGCCGGCGAGCCGGTCTCGGGCGGCGCCTTCATGCCGCACGCCGAGGGCGTCGCGGAGGTGAAGCGGGTGTGGACCCGCGGCGACCGGCGCGGCGAGGGACTCGCCCGCGTCGTGCTCACGGAGCTCGAGGAGCAGGCCGTGCGCCTCGGATACCGCCGCATCTACCTCACCACGGGGCCGCGGCAGCCCGAGGCCCGGGCGCTCTACCTGCGCCACGGCTACACGCCGCTCTTCGACACCGCGCTCTCGGGCGAGGAGATCGGCGGGACGCTGCCCTTCGAGAAGACGCTCGTCGGGCCCGGGGCCGACGCGAGCGCGTCGCGGCCGTGAGCGGGGAGGGCGCCGCGGCGACGGAGATGCGGATCGTGTGCGTCGGAGCCGGCCCCGCCGCCGTGATGATCCTCGAGCGGATCCTCGCGAACCACGCGAGGGACTTCGCGTCGCTCGTGCTCGACATCCGCCTCGTCGACCCGTACGAACCGGGGGGCGGGCGGATCTGGCGGCGAGAGCAGTCGCCGCTCCTGAAGCTCAACACGCTGCTGCGCGACGACACGGTGTTCACCGACGCCTCCTGCCGGATCGAGGGTCCCGTCGCCCCGGGCCCCTCGCTCGCCGAGTGGATCGCGGAGATGATCGCGGGGCGGATCCCCCGCCCCGACTGGTGGGACGCGCGCCTCGAAGCGGAGATCCGCGAGGCCCGCGACGACGCCTTCCCGACGCGGCGCCTGAACAACGCCTACCTGAGCTGGGCCTACGGCGAGATCGTGCGCCGGGCCGCGCCGGGCGCGACCGTCGCCTGGCACGAGGACCGGGTGACGGCGGTCGAGGATCTCGGGGATCCCGGGCCCGGAGCCGTGCCGGAGCGCGGGTCTCCGGGGGCGGGGTCCGCGCGCGCGTCGCGCTACCGCGTGCGGCTCGCCTCGGGGGCGGCGCTCGCCGCCGATATCGTCGTGCACGCGATCGGGCACAACGGGTCCGAGCCCTCGGGGCCATCCGTCGCCCTCGGCGACTTCGCCCGCCGTCACGGCCTGCGGTACGTGCCGCCGGCGTTCACGGCGGACGTGCCGCTCGACTGGGTGCCTGCGGGGGAGGACGTCATCGTGCGGGGCATGGGCCTCGCCGCCGTCGATCTCGTCGTGCTGCTCACCGAGGGGCGCGGCGGTCGCTACGAGCGCGCGGGGGATCGGCTCGTCTACCGCCCGAGCGGTCGCGAGCCCGTGCTGCACCTCGGCTCGCGCCGCGGCGTCCCCTACCGCTCCAAGATCACGAGCGCGCTCGCGGGCGATCCCGTGCGCCTCGAGTACGTCGGCCCGGCGTTCCGCGAGGCGGCGGCCCGCTCCGGCGAGCCGCTCGACTTCGAGCGCGACGTCTGGCCGCTCCTCGCCTCCGAGATGGTCACGGGGTACTACCGCGAGCTCGGCACCGGGCACCCCGAGGCGCTGCGGGGGTCGTGGGACGATTTCGCCGCGCGCCTGCGGGAGACCCTCGCGGAACCCGAGGGGTACCGCTCGGCGGCGCTGCGCGCGCTCGTCGCGGAGCGGGTCCCCGATCCGCTCGATCGCTTCGACCTCGACGCCTTCGACCGGCCGCTCGCCGTGCCCGAGGACGGCGACGGCGCCGGCGACGGCGCGGGTGCCGGCGCGGGTGCTGGTATGGGTGCCGGCTTCGGCGCCGGCGCCGGTGACGGTACGGCCGCCGCAGTCGGTGGCACCGCGGCTGATGCTGGCGCCGGTGCTGATGCCGGCGCCGCGGCTGATGCTGATGCCGACGCCGAAGCGCTGCAGCGCCGGGTGCGCGCTCACATCGCGCGCGACCTCGAGCTCCGCACCAGCCAGCGCCGCAGCGCGACGCAGGGGCTCTTCATGACCGTGCTCTTCGCCTACCTGTCGATCGCCGAGGTGCCGCCGGAGCGCTGGAACGCCCGCAGCCGGACCCGCCTGCTGCCGCGACGGTGGCTGCCGTACTTCAGCTATCTCGCGAGCGGGCCGCCCGGGCACCGGCTCGAGGAGCTCCTCGCGCTCTCGGAGGCGGGGCTGCTGCGCTTCCTCGGCGGCGAGCTGGAGCTCGAGACGGACGAGGCTGCGGGGGAGTTCGCGGCCCGCGGATCCGCCCGCGTCGCCGGGCGGACGGTGCGCGCCGCGGCGCGCGCCCGCATCCTCATCGACGCCTGGCTGCCGGAGGCGACGGCGGCGACGAGCGACAACCCGCTGCTGCGCCAGCTCATCGCGAGCGGGCAGGCGCAGGAGCTCGCGGTCGCCGATGCGCAGCACGCCGGCAGCACCGGGCAGCTCGCCGTGACGGCCGATGGCCGTCTCCCGGGCGTGGGCCGCCAGTTCGCGATGGGGCCCTTCACCGCGACGCCGACCGGCGGGGCCTTCACCCGGCCCGGCCTCGACTCGCTGCCGTTCCGGCTGAACGACCGTCTCGCGCGCGCCCTGCTCGCCGACGCCGCGGAGCTCGCCTCGGCCCGTGCGGCCGAGCGCTCTCCCGCAGGCCTCGCGTAGCGTCGGCGTTTCTTGCGCTGTGTTGCAACGGTGCTTGGTCGGCCGCATCGAGCCACATAAGCTCAACGCATATCTCCCATAGTCGAATGTGATCGAATCGGGCGCCCGCCCGAGATCCCGAACCGTGAAGGACCCGCACATGACCGCAACGCTCGAGGCCCCCGCAGAGGTGGTGAACCGATCCGCCACCCGGCCGACGCCGCAGGACGTCGTGCCGCTGAAGCACTGGTGGCGCTGGATCTTCAGCGCGATCGCGGTGTTCCTGCTGGCCCAGCTCGTGTGGACCTTCTTCTCGAACCCGCAGTGGCGGTGGCACGTGTTCGCCGAGTACTTCTTCAACGACGCCGTGCTGCGCGGCCTGTGGCTGACGCTCTGGCTCACCGCGGTCTCGGCCGTCATCGGCTTCCTGCTCGGCGGACTCCTCGCCCTCGCACGGCTCTCGGGATCGCCGCTGCTGAACTCCTTCGCATGGGGCTTCATCTGGTTCTTCCGCTCCGTGCCGCTCGTCGTGCAGCTGGTGATCTGGTACAACCTCGGCTACCTGTTCCCCACGCTCGGCATCGGCTGGCCCTTCACCTACGACTTCTGGGTCGTCGAGTTCGACACCGTCCGCCTGCTCTCCTCCTCCGTGGCGGCGATCCTCGGCCTCTCGCTGCACCAGGCGGCGTACTCCGCCGAGATCATCCGCGGCGGCCTCCTCTCCGTCGACCAGGGGCAGATCGAGGCGGCGAAGGCGCTCGGCATCCCGCGCAGCCGCCGCTTCTTCCGCATCACGCTGCCGCAGGCGGCGCGGGCGATCCTCCCCAATGCCTTCAACGAGGTCATCGGCCTCCTCAAGGGCACCTCGGTCGTCTTCATCGTGGCGCTGCCCGAGCTCTTCTACACAGTCCAGGTCATCTACAACCGCAATCAGCAGGTCGTGCCGCTGCTGCTCGTCGCCGCGGTCTGGTACACGATCTTCACGACCGTGCTCAGCGTGGCCCAGTACTACATCGAGCGCCGCTTCGCGCGCGGCACCGCGCGCGAGCTGCCGCCCACGCCGCTGCAGAAGCTGCGCCGCAGCATCCGACGCGTCGTCGGGCGGGGGAGCGGCGCCGCCCGCGACCGCTCGGAGGCGTCCGGCGCGGAGGCGCCCGCGAGCGCCTCGCCCCACACCGTCGCCGCACTCAACTCGAGCGTGCATTAGGAGGCCCGCCATGACGATCAATGCCATCACCGACACCCCGGTCGATCCCGCCGGGGCCGTCGCCGATCCCGCGGTCGCCGTCGATCCTGCTGCCGCGCCCGCGTCCGCTGCGGGATCCGACGCGAGCGCCGGGCCGGCGCCCCGCACGGGCCTCGTGGAGATCGCGGGCGTGCACAAGTCGTACGGCGAGCACGAGGTGCTCCACGACATCACGCTTACGGTGCGCCCGGGCCAGGTGGTCACGCTCCTCGGCCCCTCGGGCTCCGGGAAGTCGACCCTGCTGCGCGCCATCAACCACCTCGAGACGATCGACGCCGGATCGATCACGATCGACGGCGAGTACATCGGCTACGAGCGCCGCGGCGGCAAGCTGCACGAGCTCCACGAGAAGCAGGTGCTGCAGCGCCGCACGCGGGTCGGCATGGTCTTCCAGAACTTCAACCTCTTCCCGCACCTCACCGCGCTCGAGAACATCATCGAGGCCCCCTCGGGCTGAAGCGGGCGAAGAAGGCCGAGGCCATCGCCCAGGCGCGCGTGCTGCTCGACCGGGTCGGACTCGCCGACCGCGCCGATCACTACCCGAGGCAGCTCTCGGGGGTCAGCAGCAGCGCGTCGCGATCGCGCGGGCCCTCGCCCTCGAACCCGACGTGCTGCTCTTCGACGAGCCGACGAGCGCACTCGACCCCGAACTGGTCGGCGAGGTGCTCCGGGTGATTCGCGACCTCGCCCACGGCGGCACGACGCTCATCATCGTCACCCACGAGATCGGCTTCGCCACCGAGGTGTCGGATCACGTCGTCTTCCTCGACGCCGGCCGCGTCGTCGAGGAGGGCACGCCCGACCAGGTGCTGCGCGCTCCGGAGCAGGCGCGCACCCAGGAGTTCCTGGACTGGGTGATCTAGCCGAAGGATCCCCAGCCCGCCCGATCCCCGTCGCCGCCCCCGCTCCCGTCCTGCTTCCGCCCAGGCTCCCGTCCCGCTTCCGCATCGCGATCCTCTGCCCGCCCCGTTTCCGCCCAGCCCCGTTCCGCGCTCTCCGACCCGCCCCGCGCCCTCCGACCCGTCCCGCCCCGCTCCGCTCCGTTCCGCCCGCTCCGCTCCGCCCCGCTTCCGCCCCGCGCGCAGCTTCGGTCGTGGATGCGGCGTCGGTCGGACGAATGCGCCCGAAAACGTCTCACCGAACCCGCATCGCGCACCGAATCGCGATCCTCCGCCCACCCCATCCGTACACCGAAGGACTCATCATGCCCCTCACGCCCAGCACCCGACGCGCCGGCATCGGCCTCGCGCTCCTGACCGCCGTCGCGCTCTCCGGGCTCACCGCCTGCAGCGCCGTCGTCACCGACGAGGACTCGGCGGCCGCCGCGCCCGCCTCCTCCGGGACCACCGCCGGGGAGTCGCCGTTCGATCTCACCAGCGCGAACGCCGACGACCGCCCGCGCATCGACCCCGTCCCGGAGGCCGTCGAGGCGCTCGAGGCGAGCGGCTTCGAACCCATCCAGGACGGCAAGCTCACGGTCGCCGTCTCCGCGTACGAGGCCCCGCTCGGCTTCCTCGCCGAGGACGACAACGCGACGCTGCTCGGCATCGAGCCGGACATCGCGAGCCTCGTGGCCGACGGCCTCGGGCTCGAGTTCGCCCCGGAGAACGTCGCCTGGGCCGACTGGCCGCTCGGCGTCGAGTCCGGCAAGTACGACGTCGTCGTCTCCAACGTCACCGTGACGGAGGAGCGCAAGGACCTCTTCGACTTCGCCACCCACCGCAACGACGTGCTCGCCTTCTCCGTCGCCGCCGACAGCGACATCGAGTCGATCACGAAGGCCGAGGACGTCGCCGGCCTCAAGGTCGTCGTGGGCAGCGGGACGAATCAGGAGAAGATCCTGCTCGACTGGTTCGCCGAGAACGAGGCCAACGGGCTCGAGCCGGGCGAGCCCGTCTACTACGACGACAACGCCGCGGGGCAGCTCGCCCTCGTCTCCGGCCGCGTCGACGCCGTCTTCGGGCCGAACCCGACGGCCGCGTACGTCGCCGCGGTGAGCGGGGAGTCCAAGGTCGTCGGCACGCTCAACGGCGGGTACCCCGAGAACGCCCAGATCGGGGTGACCACGGCGAAGGGCAACGGGCTCATCGATCCCGTCGCGATCGTGCTCAACTCGATCATCGAGGACGGCACCTACGCCGAGGCGCTCGCGCGCTGGGACCTCGAGGACGAGGCCGTCGAGGAATCCCTGGTCAACCCGCCCGGCCTGCCCCGCCCGTAACCCGGGGCGGCACCCGCCGCAGCGGGCGGGGCATCGGCTCCCGATGTCCCGCCCGCTGCGCGCGAATCAGTGATCGCGCGCATCCCGGAGACGCGATCCCGCGCCACGGGGTCCGTTGCGATCCCGCCCCTCTCCCATTCACCCATTCCGAGACCTGGAGCATCATGTCACGTCGTACCCGCCTCTCCCTCGCCGTCCTGGCGGGGGTCGGAGCCCTCGCCCTCGCCGCCTGCTCGGCCATCGTCACCGACGACGAGAAGTCGGCGAAGGAGGCCGCCGCCCCCGAGACGAGCGAGGTCGCCTTCGACCTCACCTCGGCGAACGTCGAGACCCGTCCCCACATCGAGCCGGTCGCCGAGGCCGTCGACGCGCTCGCCGAGAGCGGCTTCGAGCCCGTCCAGGAGGGGAAGCTCACCGTCGCGATCCTCGGCGCGGGCGCCCCGCCGACCTCGTTCTTCGCCGAGGACGACTCCACGACGATCATCGGCAGCGACGCCGATTTCGCCTCGCTCATCGCCGAGGGGCTCGACCTCGAGTACGCGCCCGAGAACGTCGCCTGGGCCGACTGGCCGCTCGGCGTCGAATCCGGCAAGTACGACATCGCCCTCATCAACATCGGCGTCACCGAGGAGCGCAAGGAGCTCTTCGACTTCGCGACCTACCGCGACGCCGTCATGGCGTTCACCGTGGCCGCGGGCTCCGAGATCACGGAGATCGCCGAGCC
The DNA here is from genome assembly GCF_022919155.1 of Leucobacter allii. Taxonomy (NCBI): domain Bacteria; kingdom Bacillati; phylum Actinomycetota; class Actinomycetes; order Micrococcales; family Microbacteriaceae; genus Leucobacter; species Leucobacter allii. The sequence continues at coordinate 3,086,075 of NZ_CP095045.1, read as the reverse complement.
CGCGGACGTCTCGGGGCTGAAGGTCATCGTCGGCAGCGGCACGAACCAGGAGGCGTACCTGCTCGACTGGTTCGCGCAGAACGAGCAGGCCGGGATCGACCCCGGCGAGGCCGTGTACTACGAGGATACGGCCGCCGGGCTCCTGGCGCTCACCTCGGGGCGCGCGGACGTGAGCATCCTGCCCTACTCCCTCGCCGCGTTCCAGGCCGCGACCCTCGGGGAGACCGCGGTCGTCGGCAAGTTCAACAGCGCGTACCCGGTCGACGGCCAGGTCGGCGCGGTGACGGCGAAGGGCAGCGGGCTCGTCGATCCCGTGTCGATCGTGCTCAACACCCTCATCGAGGACGGCACCTACGCCGAGGTGCTCGAGCGCTGGGGTCAGCAGGAGGAGGCGGTCGCCGAGTCGCTCGTCAACCCGCCGGGACTGCCCCGCCCGTAGACCTCCGCGCCGCGCTTCGCGGTTCTTGCGCTTTCTGAGTTCTTCGCACGTCAGGAGTTGTCACCTGGGACCGGTCCAGGCGACAACTCCTGACGTGCGAAGAGCGGGGAAGAAGCACGGGGAGGCGAAGTGCGGGGAGTGGAGAAACGGGGAGCCGGGAACCGGGGAACCGGGGAGAGCCGAGACGGCTCAGGCCGGGGGCTCGACGCCGGGACGGAGCTCCCCGGCCTCGACGCGGATCCGCAGCCGGTTCTCCGGGGGCGGGAAGGGGCAGGTCGCGCTGTCCGAATAGGCGCAGGGCGGGTTCGTGGCCCGGTTGAAGTCGATGACGACGGTCGTGTCGTCGACGGGGTCGACGGAGACGTTTCGCGCGGCAGGGAAGGTGAGCTCGCCGCCCGTCGCGTCCGCGAAGATCGCGCGGAGGTCGCCGGCCTCGGCCGAGCCGAAGAGCGTGAGCGCGACGGTCTCGCCGTCGACCTCGAACTCCGCGATCCCCGAGGAGTCGTAGTGCTGCGTGCGGTCGGCGCCCGCCGCGGACGGCACCTCCACGCCGGCTCGCGCATGCGGCGTGAAACGAGCCGTCACGCGCCACTCCTCGCGCGGAGCGAAGGTGCGGGTGCCGGTGTAGTCCGTGCGGGCGGGCGCGTTCGGATCGCGGGGGCGCACGATGATCCCGCCGCTGCGGGCGGCGATGTCGAGCTGCACCTCGCCCCAGGCGAGCGCGGTGCCGGCCATGCCGGTGAGCGGTCCCAGCTCGATCGTCCCAGAGACGGCCTCGCCGCCCCGGCTCACCCCGTCGCCGGGCTCCAGCTCCACCGTGACGAGCCCCTCGCCGTCGGCGCTCCATATGCCCGGGAGCCCGGGGAGCCGCCGGGGTTCGCCCGACAGCCAGTGCATCGCCGTGGGGCTCAGCGGTCCGTACGGCGCGGTGCGCGCCGCCTCGACTTCGGCGTGCCACGCCGCGTGCGCGTCCGTGAACGGCGTGCTGGCGGATGAGGCGGGATCGGTGCCCACGGGCACGGTGCGTTCGGTCACGTCGCTCCTTCGAGTCTGGACTGCAGCGTCCCCCCACGAAACCACACGAGCCCGAACGTCGGGTGAATGCGACGCCGGATGACGACGGACGGGGCCATCACTGTGCGCGCGGCAGGGGGCGGAGCAGCCGGTGCATGGACGACTCCGCCGTCGCCCAGGCGACGAAACGGTCCAGGAGGGCGTGGATCTCGGCCTCCCCGTGATGCCCCGCGTGCCAGCTCGCCCACTCCGTGATCTCGATGTCGTGCCCCTCCGCCGTGAGCAGTGCGGCCGTGAGACCGAAGCCCGGCGGCTCGACCCCGAGTGCGATGCCGCCGGATCCGGCGGCCATGGCCTGCGCCATGGGCCCGCTGCTGGCCTCCCGGAGGCGCGGCGGGCGCGGCATCCCCGACACGATCGATGCGAGACGTTCGAAGACGACCGTCTCGCGATTCGAGGTGAAGGCCTCCTCGTCGGCGAGCTCGGCCACATCGATCGTGGCCCTGCCGTGGTGGCGACTGCCCGGAGCGCAGTGGACGAGGAGGGGCACCGCGAAGAGCGCACGACTCGCGTACCCGTCCGCGGGTGCCATCGGCACGATCGCGATGTCGGCCCGATTGCGCACGAGGTGGTCGTGGACCGCCCGCGTCGGCGCCTCGATGACGTCGGAGACCCCCTGTTCGCCCGAGGCGATGAACGGAGCCAGGAAGGCCGACCCCACGATGCTCGGGCAGGCCACGGTGAAACGCATGCCCGAGCCCGCGCGGCCCCGGATGAAGCGCGAGGCTGTGCCGAACTGCAGCTGCAGGCTCCGGGCGACGGGCAGGAACTCGGCGCCCAGGGCGTTCAGGGCGAGACCCGTGGCGTTCCTGAGGAACAGCGGATGCCCCACCGCGGCCTCGAGTCCCTTGATGCGACGGGAGAGCGCGGGCTGGGTGATCCCCACCTCCGCAGCCGCGGCATTCGTGGATCCGTGGTCGACGACCGCGATGAACGCCTCGATCATCGAGTACTCGAGAGCGTTATGCGTCTTGTGCATATCGCATAGTATATGTCGCTATTTGACGCATAGCCCGCCACCGGGGAGGATGCTGAACGCGCCGCGAACCGCGCGTGCCACGCACTTGAGCGAAGAAGGTCAGTCATGTCATCAGTCCGCGACGCCGGGAAAAAGCCCGGCCTCGGCAAGGGAACGCTCGGCGCATTCGTCGGCACCGCGATCGAGTGGTACGACTTCTTCATCTTCGGCACGGCCGCGGCGCTCGTCTTCAGCCGGGTCTTCTACCCGGACATCGCACCGGGCGCGGGCCTGCTCGCGTCGTTCGCGACCTTCTGGGTGGGATTCCTCGCGCGCCCGCTCGGCGGGATCGTGTTCGGCCACTTCGGCGACAAGTTCGGACGGAAGAACGTCCTCGTCGTCACGCTGCTCCTCATGGGGATCGCGACGACGCTGATCGGAGCGCTCCCGAGCTACGCGCAGATCGGGATCGCCGCTCCCATCCTCCTCGTCCTCCTCCGCGCGCTCCAGGGCTTCGCGGTCGGCGGGGAATGGGGCGGCGCCGTACTGCTCGCCACCGAGGGCGCGGATGCGCAGAAGAAGGGGCTCGCGGGCACCTGGGTCCAGCAGGGCTCCCCGGCCGGAGCGATCCTCGCCGCCGTGATCTTCCTCATCGTGGGCAATCTCCCCGACGCGCAGTTCTTCTCGTGGGGCTGGCGCATCCCCTTCCTCCTGTCCGCGGTGCTCGTGATCGTCGCGCTGCTCATCCGCATGCGGGTGCAGGAATCCGAGGAGTTCGTCGCCACGAAGGCGACCAGGCAGGTCGTCAAGGTGCCGCTCATCCGGGTCTTCGCGACCGCGCCCCGCGCGCTGGTGTTCGGGATCCTCGCATCGATCCTCGGCATCTCCGTGGCGTACTTCACCAACACCTTCCTGCTCGCCTGGACCACCGGCACGCTGGAGATGGATCGCCAGACGATCCAGCTGATCCTGCTCGTCGGGTCGATCTTCCAATTCATCTGGCAGCCGATCGCGGCGCTCATCGCCGAGCGCGTCGGCGCACCCGCCGTCATGATCGCGAGTCTGGCGCTGACGCTGCTCCTCGTCGTCCCCTTCTTCCTGGCGATCATGTCCCAGAACTACGTCTTCCTGGCCGTCATGGCCGTCCTCAACACCTGCGCGGGCGCCGGCTACTACGGGCTCCTCGCGAACGCGCTGGCCGAGGCCTTCGACGTGAATGTGCGCTACACCGGGGTCTCCGCCGCATATCAGATCTGCGCCACGATCATCGGCGGCTCCACGCCGCTCATCGCCCAGTCGCTGCTGACCGGCGTCGGCCCCTGGGCGGTCGCGATCTACTACGCGGCGCTCGTGCTGCTCACCGTGCTCGGCGTGCTGGGGTTGCGCCGCGTCTCCCTGCGACGGTCCGCGACGACCACCGCCGCACCCCTTCCGACCACCGCCGACTGAGGAGTCCGCATGCTCATCGATACCATCTTCGAGAACGCGCGGGCGCGCACCCTGGATCCCGTCCGCCCCACCGCACGACGCTTCGGCGTGCTGCACGGCCGCATCGTCGGCCTCGACGAGGAACTCGACGGGGCCGAGGCGCGGCGCACGGTCGACCTCGCGGGCGCCCATGTGCTCCCCGGCTTCAACGACGCCCATCTGCACCTGTCGTTGTGGGGCGCACGGCTCGCGGCCATGGATCTCCGCCCGGGATCCGTCGACTCGCTCGACGAGCTGTATGCGGCCGTCGCGGAGCGCGCGCGCGGGCTCGGTCCCGACGAGTGGATCCGCGGTTCCGGCTACGACCAGAACGTGCTCGGGGGGCACCCCACCGCCGAGCGGCTCGACGCAGCCGCGGGCGGCCGCCCGGTGCTCCTCGAGCACGTCTCGGCGCACATGGTCGTCATCAACACGCGCGCCTTCGAGCTCGCGGGCCATCCCGGACGCCTCGATGTCCCCGACGTGGACGGCGGCGGCATCCCGAGGGACGCCGAGGGGCGGGCGACCGGCCTGCTCCAGGAGGCGGCGATGAACCTCGCATACAACCTCGTTCGTCCCACGCCGGAGGAGGAGGTGATCCGGAACCTGGGCCTCGCCTCCGAGCGCGCGTTGAGCTACGGGATCACCTCCGCGACGGAGCCCGGGCTCGGCGACCCGTTCATGGTGGGCAACAGTCCGATGGATTTCGGGATCTTCCAGGAAGCGGTCGACCGGGGCATCCTGCGCGTCCGGATGACGCTCATGCCCTACTTCACGACGCTGCACGGCATCGCCGCGTCCGGCGACCCGGCGTATCGCGGCATCGACCTCGGGATCCGGAGCGGAATGGGCGACGAGCGCCTGCGCATCGGTCCGGTGAAGATGCTCACCGACGGTTCGTTCATCGGCCGCTCCGCGGCCATGCACCGCTGCTACCACGGGGAGCCCGACAATCACGGCATCATGGTCGTCAGCCCGCAGGAGGCGGAGGAACTCGCTGTCGGCGCGCACCGCGCGGGCTGGCAGCTCGCCTTCCACGCGATCGGAGATGCCGCCATCGATGCGGCCCTCGACGCCTTCGAGGCCGCCCAGCGCGCGTATCCCCGTCCCGATGCGCGGCCGCGGATCGAGCACTTCGCGCTCGCATCGGACGCGCAGATCGCCCGCGCGGCGGCGCTCGGCGCGATCGCCGTACCGCAGGCGATCTTCATCCGGGACTTCGGGGACGGCATGGCGGCTGCGATGGGCGACGACCGCCGCGAGCTGATCTACCGGGTGCGATCGCTGCTGTCCGCGGGGATGACGGTGCCCGGGTCGACCGACGCCCCGGTCTCGGACGCGAACCCCATCGACGCGATCGCGTCGATGGTCACCCGGCGCACGAGCGGCGGAGAGGTGCTGAACGCCGCAGAGGCGATCACCGTCGATGAGGCCGTTCGCGCCTACACCCACGGCTCCGCCTACGCGACGCGGCAGGAGGAGCAGCTCGGTCGTCTGCGCGCCGGGATGCTCGCGGACTTCGTGACCCTCAGCCAGGACATGTTCGCCGTGCCGAGCGAGGAGATCGCCGACACGCGCGTCACGGCGACCTACGTCGGCGGCGAGCGGGTCTTCGTCCGCGGGCCGGGAGCATAATGGGGGCATGACCCTCGCGCATCCCGGCACCCTCCGCGGCCGGCTCGTCACCCTCGAGCCGCTCGCGCTCGAGCAGCACGACGAGCTCGTCGCGGCCGCCCGCGACGGCGAGCTCTGGCGTCTCTGGTACACCTCGATCCCGTCGCCCGATGCGATGGACGCGGAGATCCGCCGCCGGCTGCGGCTGCAGGAGGCCGGCTCGATGCTGCCGTTCACCGCGCGACGGGCGGACACCGGTCGCGTGATCGGCATGACGACCTTCATGAACATCGACGCGACGACCCCGCGCGTCGAGATCGGTTCCACGTGGAACGCCGCGAGCGCTCACGGCACGGGTACGAACGCCGAGTCGAAGCTGCTGCTGCTCGCGCACGCCTTCGAGGTCTGGGACTGCCCGGCCGTCGAGTTCCGCACCGACTTCCACAACCACCAGTCGCGCGCCGCGATCGCGCGGCTCGGGGCGAAGCAGGACGGCGTGCTCCGCGCGCACCTGCGCCCGGCCGCCGGGTACGTCAGGGACACCGTGGTGTTCTCGATCACCCGGCCCGAGTGGCCCGGCGTGCGCCTGGGGCTCGAGCACCGCGTCGCGCGGCATCTGCCGGACGCCGGCGGCGCTCCGGGCCTGGGATAGGCCGGGAGCGCCGCCCCGCCGGGAGCTCGGCGCGCGCCGGGCCCGTCGGGATCCGCTCAGAGCGCGGCGCCGCTTGCGACCCCCGCCTCGGCTCCGGCGACGGGGACCAGGCGCTGCAGTTGGGTCACATGGCGCGGCTCGAGCTCCGCGAGCGAGGAGACGCCGAGGAGCTGCATGGTGCGCTCGATCTCGGTGCGGAGGATCGCGATGGTGCGATCGACCCCGGCGCGGCCGCCGGCCATGAGACCGTAGAGGTAGGCGCGGCCGATGAGCGTGAACTTCGCGCCCAGTGCGACGGCGGCGACGATGTCGGCGCCGTTCATGATGCCCGTGTCGATCATGATCGTCGCGTCGCGTCCGACCTCGCGGACGACCTTCGGGAGGAGATGGAACGGGATCGGGGCGCGGTCGAGCTGACGCCCGCCGTGGTTGGAGAGGACGATGCCGTCCACGCCGAGCTCGACGAGCTTCACGGCGTCGGGCACGTTCTGCACGCCCTTGATGACGATCTTGCCCGGCCAGATCTCGCGGATCACGGCGAGATCCTCGTAGCTGATCGTCGGATCCATGGCGGCGTTGAGGAGTTCCCCGACCGTGCCGCCGGTCGTCGAGAGGGAGGCGAACTCGAGCTTCGGGGTGGTGAGGAAGTCGATCCACCACCAGGGTCGGGGGATCGCATTGACGATGGTGCCGAGCGTGAGCTGCGGCGGGATGGAGAAGCCGTTGCGCTTGTCGCGCAGCCGCGCGCCGGCGACCGGCGTGTCGACCGTGAACATGAGGGTGTCGAAGCCGGCCTCGGCGGCGCGGCGGGCGAGGCCGTAGGAGATCTCGCGCTCGCGCATCACGTAGAGCTGGAACCAGTTGCGCCCGTCGGGGTTCACGGACGCGACGTCCTCGATGGTCGTCGTGCCGAGGGTCGAGAGGGTGAACGGGATCCCGGAGGCCGCCGCGGCGCCGGCGCCGGCGGTCTCTCCCTCGGTCTGCATGAGCCGGGTGAAGCCGGTGGGGGCGATGCCGAAGGGGAGCGCGGAGGGGCCGCCGAGGATCTCGCAGCTCATGTCCACGCGCTCGGCCGGGCGGAGGATGTCGGGGTGGAACTCGACGTCCTCGAAGGCCTGGCGGGCGCGCGTCAGCGAGATCTCGCCCTCGGCGGAGCCGTCCGTGTAGTCGAAGGCGGCCTTCGGGGTGCGGCGCTTCGCGATGGTGCGCAGATCCGCGATGGTGAGCGCGGATTCGAGGCGCCGGCGCTTGGCGTTGAGATCGGGCTTCTTGAACTGCATGAGCTCGAGGAGTTCGACGGGGTTGGGGAGCTGGCGAGTGACCATGGGAGACCTAACGCGATGCGGGGGTGTAGCGGATGGGGGAGGAGGATCGGGCGACGACGGCGCGGAGCGCCCCCGGCTCGTCGGGGATGAGACCCAGGGCCTGGGCCTGGACGAGCAGATTGCCCATCGCGGTGGCCTCGACGGGGCCCGCGAGGACCTCGAGCCCCGAACGGTCGGCGAGCCGCTGGCAGAGGAGCGCGTTCTGGGAGCCGCCGCCGACGACGTGGATCACGGACACCGGACGGTCTGCCAGCCGCGAGGCGGTCCGCACCGCCTCCGTGAAGGCGAGCGCGAGGCTCTCGACGATGGAGCGGAAGATCTCGGCGCGGCTCTCGGGGGCGCGCTCGCCGCGCTCCCGGAACCACGCGACGATGCGGCCGGGGAGGTCGCCTGGCGGCATGAACGCGGGATCGTTCGCGTCGAAGACCGGGATCGGGCCGGTCACCTCGGCGGCGGCGCCGAGCAGTTCGACGAGCAGGCTCGAGCGCTGCGCGTCCGTCGCATCGGGTTCCCAGGCCCGCAGGGACTCGGAGAACAGCCACATGCCCATGACGTTGTGGAGGAATCGCGTCGTGCCGCCGATCCCGCCCTCGTTCGTGAAGTTCGCGAGCCGCGCCTCCTCCGTGAGCACCGGGGCGTCGAGCTCGAGCCCGACGAGCCCCCAGGTGCCGCAGGAGATGTAGGCGAAATCGGGGCGCGTGGCCGGCACCGCGGCGACGGCCGAGGCGGTGTCGTGCGAGGCGACCGCGATCACGTCGATCCCGCGGCCGACCGCGGACTCGGCGTCTCCGGTGAGCGGGCCGAGCCGGGTGCCGGCGTCGATCAGGGGCGGCAGCAGCCGATCCGGCACCCCGGCGCGGGCCGCGAGCTCGCGGTCCCACTCGCCGCTGCGCGGATCGAGCAGGCCCGTCGTGGAGGCGTTGCTGCGCTCCGCGGCGGAGACCCCGGTGAGCCAGGAGTTCAGCAGGTCGGGGATCAGCAGCAGCTCGTCGGCGAGCTCGAGGAACTCGCCCTCGGCCGCGAGCTGGAAGACGGTGTTGAAGTCCAGGTGCTGGAGGCCGTTGCGGGCGTAGAGCTCCTCGGCCGGGATGCGGCTGCGCACCGCGGCGACCCCGGCCGCGGTGCGCGCGTCCCGGTAGTGGAAGGGGACGCCCAGGAGGCGGCCGTCGCGCAGCAGGCCGTAGTCCACGGCCCAGGAGTCGATCCCGATCGAGGCGATCTCCCCGGGGTGCGCGCGCTCGGCGGCGGCGAGACCCTGGAGGGCCTGCCGGTACAGCTCGAGCAGGTTCCAGTGCAGCCCGTCGGGCGTGCGCACCGGATCGTTGGCGAAGCGCGCGACGTGCTGCATGCGCAGCTCGGCGCCGCCCGGGCCGTCGACGATGCGACCGAGGATCACGCGCCCGCTCGTCGCGCCGAGGTCGACGGCGGCGACGGCGCGGGCCGCGCCCGCGCCGTCCGTGGCTGCCGGATCCGTCATCGCAGGAACGCGGCGGCGACGCCGGAGTCGACGGGGATGTGGAGGCCGGTGGTGCGGCTGAGCTCGGGGCCGGTGAGCACGTACACGGCGTCGGCGACGTTCTCGGGGACGACCTCCCGCTTGAGGATCGTGCGGTTCGCGTAGAACTGGCCGAGATCCTCCTCCTTCACCCCGTAGGTCGCGGCGCGGTTCGCGCCCCAGCCCGAGGCGAAGATGCCGGATCCCCGAACGACGCCGTCGGGGTTGATGCCGTTGACGCGGATGCCGTGCTCGCCGAGCTCGACCGCGAGCAGGCGGACCTGGTGCGCCTGATCGGCCTTCGTCGCCGAGTAGGCGATGTTGTTCGGGCCGGCGAAGACGCTGTTCTTCGAGGAGATGTAGATGACGTCGCCGCCCATGCCCTGGGCGATCATCGCGCGGGCCGCGGCCTGGGACACGAGGAAGGAGCCCTTCGCCATCACATCGTGCTGCAGGTTCCAGTCCGCCTCGGTCGTCTCGAGCAGCGGCTTCGAGAGGGAGAGCCCGGCGTTGTTCACCACGAGGTCGATGCCGCCGAACGCGAGCACGGCCGCGTCCATCGCGGCCTGGACCGCCGCGGCGTCGGCGACGTTCGCCGCGACGCCGACCGCGACGTCGGTGCCGCCGAGCTCGGCCGCCGCGGCCTGCGCCTTCTCCAGGTCGAGGTCGGCGACGACGACGCACGCGCCCTCGGCCGCGAGGCGCGTGGCGATGGCCTTGCCGATGCCCGAGGCCGCGCCGGTGACGAAGGCGATCCTGCCCTGGTGCGACTTCGGCTTCGGGAGCCGCTGCAGCTTCGCCTCCTCGAGCGCCCAGTACTCGATGCGGAACTTCTCCGCGTCGCTGATCGGGGCGTAGCTCGACAGGGCCTCGGCGCCGCGCATCACGTTGATCGCGTTGAGGTAGAACTCGCCGGCGACCCGGGCGGTCTGCTTGTTCGCGCCGTAGCTGAACATCCCCACGCCGGGCACGAGGACGATGAGCGGATCTGCGCCGCGCATCGCCGGGCTCGCGGCGTCGGCGTGCGCCTCGTAGTAGGCCCGGTAGTCCGCGCGGTAGGCCTCGTGCAGCTTGCGCAGGCGGTCGATCTGCTCCTCGAGCGTCGCGGTCGCGGGGAGGTCGAGCACCATCGGCTTCACCTTGGTGCGCAGGAAGTGGTCGGGGCAGCTCGTGCCGAGCGCGGCGAGCGGGGCGAGCTTCTCGCGGGAGAGGAAGTCGAGCACCGCCGCGTCGTCGGAGAAGTGGCCCACCATCGGCCTGTCGTGGGAGGCGATGCCGCGCAGCACGGGGGCGAGGGCCGCGGCCCGGCTGCGGCGCTCCTCGGCGGGGAGCGGGGCGAAGCCGTCGACGACCGCGCCGAAGGGCTCGGCGGCGCCGTGCTCGGCGATGTACGCCGCCGCGGTGTCGATGATCCAGAGCGAGTGGCGCTCGCACTCCTCGCTCGTGTCGCCCCAGGCGGTGATGCCGTGCCCGCCGAGGATGCAGCCGATGGCCTCGGGGTGCTCCGCCTTGATCGCGGCGATGTCGAGGCCGAGCTGGAAGCCGGGGCGGCGCCAGGGCACCCAGACGACGCGGTCGCCGAAGATCTTCGCGGTGAGCGCCTCGCCGTCGGCCGCCGTGGCGATCGCGATCCCGGAGTCGGGGTGGAGGTGGTCGACGTGCGCGGCGTCGACGAGCCCGTGCATGGCCGTGTCGATCGACGGGGCGGCTCCGCCCGTGCCGTGCAGGCAGTAGTCGAGCGCGGCGACCATCTCGTCCTCGCGCTCGATGCCGGGGTAGACGCCGGTCAGGGCCCGCAGCCGGTCGACGCGGAGCGCGGCGAGTCCGGTCTCGGTCAGCGTGCCGAGGTCGCCGCCCGAGCCCTTCACCCACATGAGCTCGACGTCGTCGCCGGTCACGGGATCGGCGGCGACGCCCTTCGCCGAGGTGTTGCCCCCGCGAAGTTCGTGTTCTTCTTGTCGGCGCCGAGGCGGTTCGATCGGGTGATGAGTTCGTCGACTGCGACGCTGCGGCTCATGGAGTCTCCTGGGGTGGGTGCGGGATCCGCGATTCGAGGAATGTTCTTTCGTGTGAATCTAACATGACATAACATCCTGGGCAAGATGCGGGCGGGAGCCGCGGGCGGGGGATCCCGCTCAGTCGGCGCGCAGCAGCAGCTCCCCGGTCTGGCTGTTCCAGATGCGGTCCTGATCCGGCAGATCCGCCCCGGGATAGCCGGTCAGATCCGGTGCCGCGACGCCCGCGGGGAGCAGCACTCCGAGCGGGGCGCCCTCCAGGGCGATGCCGAGTCCGCCGTCCTGTGGCCAGCTGCTCATGATCGTGCTCGTGCCGCCGGTCTCGTGGCTCACGGTGGGCGCCGCCACGGTCAGGCAGCCGCCGCCGAAGCTCTCGGGGGTGGGGCACCAGCGGCCGTTCGCGTCCTCGACGGTCGGCTCGGCCGCGGTGCCTCCGCCCGCGCCCCCGTCCTCGCCGGCCGCGGGCAGCTCGCGCCCCGCGAGGAACCAGGCGCGGGAGACCTGCGCCGTCGAGGTGCCCTCGGCCCCGTCCGTACCGGTGACGACGTTCCAGAGCGCCGCGTCGGTGTCGATCAGCGGGTGCGATCCGTCGTCCGGGACGAGCAGTTCGTTCGGTGTATCGGCGTTCGCATCGCCCGCGGCGCCGTCGCCGGCGGAGACCAGGACGTAGCCGACGAGGTAGCCGGCCGGCGGCGAGAAGGCGCCGCCGGAGACCGCGCTGTAGACGGAACCGTCGGTGAGCTCGAGCCAGAGCGGACGCGGCTCCTCCACGGGCTCCGTGGTCGCGGGCGCGGGGCCGTCCAGGGGGATCAGACGCAGCGTCTGCTCCTCCGGAGCGGCGACGTCGAGGCAGGCGATGCGCGTCGCGGTCTCCGTGAGCCAGCAGGCCGGGAGCGCAGCGGCCGTGGGGCCGCAGCTCACGGTGTTCTCGCCCGTGCCGTACTCGGATGCTCGGCAGTCGGACGGGGCCGCACCGCCGTCGAGCGGGCTCTCGTCGAGCGTCCACCCCTCGGAGAGGGCGCCATCGTCGTCGTAGGGGGCGAGCTCGATGACCTCGGTCTCGGGCTCCGGCTGCGGGTCCGCCGTCGCGGTCGGCGTCGGGGCGGTCTCCGGCCGTTCGCCGCATCCGGCGAGGCCGAGCGCCGCGCAGGCGACGAGTGCGGCGATCGCGGTACGGGTGACGAGCGGGCGGATCCGGGCAGGGCGTTCCATGCGTGTCCTTCGGGCCGTGGCGGGGCGACGGATGCCCCGCCGCGCCTTCCACCGTACGCGAACGCCGAGGCCGCACGGGCGATCCGGCGCTGGGTGGGGGTCAGGGCGCCGGTGCGGGACGCGGAGTCCCGATCCCGACCCGCGCCGAGCTCAGAGGAGCTCGACGTGTGCGCGATACGGGTCGAGCCGGTCGTCGTCCGGGTCGAGCTCGGTGATGAGCGTCGCGATCTCCGCGAGGTCGAGCGCCGCCCCCGTCGAGCGCTTGCCGAGCTTCGAGGAGTCGATGCACAGCACGGTGCGATCCGCCGCCGCGGCGAGATGCCGCTTCACCTCGGCCTCCGCGAGGGAGGCCTCCGACGTGCCGAGCACCGGATGCAGGGCGTCGGCGGAGGCGAAGAAGACCCGGGTGAGCAGCAGCCCCGCACCGGCATTCGCGATCGGCCCGACGAGGCTGCCCGTCACGGGCTCGTGACTGCCGCCCGTGAGCTGCGCGTCGAGGCCGGGCACGCGGGCGAGCGCCTCGAAGGTCTGCACCGAGTTCGTGCACGCGGCCAGCCCGTCGCGATCCCCGAGGGACTCGGCGAGCCCCTGCACCGTGGTCGAGGCGTCGAGCGCGATCGTCCCCGTGCGCGGCACGAGCGCGAGGGCCTTGCGGGCGATCACCCGCTTGGCCGCGGCCCGCGTGGCGAGCCGATCGTCGTGGCTGCGCGGCACCGGCGACGCGACGGCGCCCCCGCGGACCCGGCGGAGGAGTCCATCGATCTCGAGCGTTTCGAGGTCCCGCCGGATCGTCATCGATGACACCTCGAAGCGTGCCGCCGCCCGCTCGATCGAGAGCTCGCCCGACTCGCGAACGAGCTCGACGAGCTCCCTGCGGCGTCGTTCGCCGTCGATGCTGCCGTTCACCGCCATGATCCTGAAGTGTAGTGAAGTGCGGTGACGCGCAGTGATCCCCGGGCGGGCGCGTGATCCGGCGGTCCGTCGCGCTCGCCGCTTCCCGCCTCCCGCCGCCCCCGCCTTCCCCGTCTCGCCCCGCCTGCCCTCCCCGTCTGGCCCCGCCCTCCTCGTTTCACCCCGCCCTCCCCATCCCACCCCGCGTTCGCACGTCAGGCGTGGTCGCCGCCGGCCGCCCACCGTTCGCACGCCAGGAGTTGTGGGTAGATCGCCCGGGAAGTCGCAACGACTGACGTGCGAGGCAGGGTGAGGGGGCGAGCGGGGGTGGGGGCGTCAGAGGGGGTGGGGGCGTGAGAGGTGGTGGGGAGAGTCGAATCCGGACGCGCCCTCCCCGGCGATTCCTTCGCACGTCAGGAGTTGTGGGTTGATCGCCCGGGAAGTCGCAACGACTGACGTGCGAAGCGGGGTGTGGGGGCGGGCGGGGCGAGGGCGGGCGGGGTGGGGGACGAGCGCCGTTGGGGGCGAGCGCGAGCGGAGGCGAGGAGCGGGGCGAGCGCGGGCGCGGGCAGCGAAGCCGGCGCGCACCGCTTCATTGATCGCTCGGGAGCGCGGCTGCGCTCCCCGCGGGCACGGGGGACGCGGGCGGCGTCCGCCGCCGGCGTCGGGGATCGCGATCGCGGACCCGACGCCCGAGCCGTGCCGAGGCCCCGCACCTCCAGGCAACGCGGGGCGCGTGTCCTCCAGATAACGATTGCGTCTCGCTCGAGGGAGTGGTTGTGCGAATCGTCACGGGCTGGTAGTTTCAATGAAACATTCGAGGTTCATTGAACCAGTTTGACGATCGATCGCGGCGCGCAGCCTCGCGAGCGCATCCGTTCGCGGCGCGAAGTATCGCGGACGCGCACACCGCACCACCACGAAGGAGTGACCGAGATGGCACAGGCCGGCCCTTACGCAGGCGTGACGAGTTCCGAAGCCGCGATCGAACGCGCGATGAACCATGCGGGCGGGGTGCTGCGCCTCGCGCCCACCTGGGTGCCCCGCGCGTTCTGCACCCCGGGCCGGCGCATCAGGCTGCACCCCGACGACTACTTCCCGCTCGGCAAGGAGCGCGGCGGCATCGACGAGCGCTGGCTCGCGAGCGCGATCCGGGCCGAGAACGGCCCGCGCACCGACCCCTTCGAGGGGCTCAGCCTCGTCCGCGATCCCGAGGGCGGCGTCATCCCGCTCGACGAGCTCATCGCGCACGCGCAGGGCGACGCGATCGGCGCGTTGTGGGCCTCGCACGGCCTCTGGCCGATGTACTCGAAGTTCTTCGACAACGAGTTCCCCCTGCCCTTCCACATCCACCACCGCGACGAGCACGCGGCGCTCGTCGGCAAGCCGGGCAAGCCCGAGGCCTACTACTTCCCGCCGCAGATGAACAATCACGGCGGCCAGTTCCCCTACACCTTCTTCGGGCTGCACCCCGAGACCACGCGGGAGCAGCTGCGGGATCGGCTCGAGGCCTTCCTGCGCGGCGGCGACAACCGCATCACCGACCTCTCGAAGGCCTACCGCATCACGCCGGGCACCGGATGGGACGTGCCCGCCGGGGTGCTCCACGCCCCCGCGAGCATGTGCACCTACGAGCCGCAGGCGGCCTGCGACGTCTTCGCCATGACGGAGTCGTGGTCGAACAACCGCGAGGTCCCCGACGAGCTCATGTGGAAGGACGTGCCGGAGGACCGGGTCGGCGATCTCGACTTCATCGTCGATCTGGCGGACTGGGACCTCAACGTCGATCCCGAGTTCTGGAGCCACCGCTTCACCCCGCCCGTCGAGACGCTCGAGAGCCGGGCGGGCTCGCCCGAGTACGTGGAGCGCTGGATCACCTACCGCTCCGAGGCCTTCAGCGCGAAGGAGCTCACCGTCGCGCCCGGGGGATCGGTCACGATCGCCGACCGCGACGCGCACGGCCTCATCGCCGTCGCCGGCCACGGCACGATCGGGGACGCCCACATCGCGGCCATCTCGAGCATCCGCTACGGCCAGTTCTCGAGCGACGAGTTCTTCGTCACCGCGGGCGCCGCGGCCGATGGCGTGCGCGTGGTCAACACCTCCGCGACCGACGACCTCGTGATGCTCAAGCACTTCGGCCCGGGCAACCGGCAGCTCGCCGCCGAGCGCGGCGAGCTGGGGATCTGACCGTGGCCGAGGACCCCGAGCTCTACGGGCGCCCGCTCGCCGAGGCGAGGCGGCGCGTCGGCGCGCCCGCGCAGCTCGCCCGCATCGACGAGTACGAGGTGATGCAGGGCCCCGGCCGCGGATCCCGGCGTACCGTGCTGACGTCCGGCGGCGGGCTCACGGTGGAGCTGCTGCCCGACCGGGCGCTCGACATCGGCGCGGCGAGCTACCGCGGCGTCCCGATCGCCTGGCACTCGCCCACGGGCTTCACCGCCCCGGGCCTGACGAGCGATGCCGGCACGGACTGGCTCCGCGGCTTCGGCGGCGGGCTCCTCGCGACCTGCGGCCTGGACGCCTACGGCCCGCCGAGCACCGATGCCGGCGTCGACTATCCCATGCACGGCCGCATCGGCGCCGTGCCGGCGGTCGTCACCCGCGCCCAGGTGACGGACGCCGAGCTCGTGGTCGAGGCCGAGGTGCGCCAGGCCGCCGTGCACGGCGAGCACCTCGTGCTGCATCGGCGGGTGTCGGTGCCGCTCGGCGGCGCTGCGATCGTGGTCGAGGATCGCGTGACGAACGCCTCGGACGCGTCCACCGGGCACATGGTGCTCTACCACGCGAACCTCGGCTGGCCGCTCCTCGACGACGGGGCCGTCCTCGAGATCCCGTCGAGCTCCGTCTCCCCCCGAGACGCCGATGCCGAGCGCGGTCTCGCGCGGTGGTTCGAGATCACGGGGCCCGTGCCGGGCGCTGCCGAGCAGGTGTTCAAGCACGACTTCACGGGCGCCGGCACCGCCGAGGTCTCCCTCGACAACGCCGCCCGCGATCTGCGCGTCGCCGTGCGGTTCGACGCGGAGACGCTCCCGGCGCTCCACCAGTGGAAGATGCTCGGCGAGGGCCAGTACGTCCTCGGCCTCGAGCCCACGAACGTCGACTGGAGCCGCGGCCGGGCCGCAGCCCGAGAGGCGGGCGTGCTGCCCGAGCTCGGCCCGGGCGAGAGCGTCGCATACCGAATCGAGTTCCATTGCGGGCCGAGCCGCCAGGGCGCCTCGGCCGAGACGGGAGGTGCCGCATGAACGCGGCTCTGGAGATGCGGGGCATCTCGAAGTCGTTCCCCGGCATCCGGGCGCTCGCCGACGTCGACCTCGTCGCCCGCGCGGGCGAGGTGCACGCGATCGTCGGCGAGAACGGCGCGGGCAAGTCGACGCTGATGAAGATCCTCGCCGGCGTGTACCAACCGGACGAGGGATCCATCAGCCTGAACGGCGAGCGCACGCGCATCGCCGGGCCGATCGACGCCCGCAAGCGCGGCATCGGCATGGTCTACCAGGAGCTCAATCTCGTCCCCGACCTCACGGTGGCCGAGAACATCATGCTCGGATCGACGCCCGCACGGCTCGGCTTCGTGCGCCGTCGCGCCCTCACGGAGGCCGCCACGAGCGTGCTCGAGGCCTTCGACGCGCGCATCGACCCCGGCGCCGTCCTCGGGTCGCTCACGGTGAGCCAGCAGCAGATCGTGGAGATCGCGAAGGCGTATGCGCAACGGCCGAGCATCATCGTGCTCGACGAGCCGACCTCGTCCCTCAGCGAGCACGAGGCGCAGGCGCTCTTCCACATCGTGCGCCGCATGCGGGCGGACGGCATCGCCATCATCTACATCAGCCACCGCCTGCGCGAGGTGCTCGATCTCGCCGACCAGGTCACGGTGCTCCGCGACGGCAGGCAGATCGAGACGCGGGCGGCCGAGGGACTCACGGCGGGCGAGATGATCCGGCTCATGGTGGGACGCGATCTCACCGACATCTTCCCGAAGCGCGAGGTGCCGATCGGGGAGACCGTCCTCGAGGTCGACGGACTGACGCGGCCCGGGGCGTTCGCCGATGTCTCCCTGCGCGTGCGCGCCGGCGAGATCGTCGGGCTCGCCGGCCTCGTCGGCGCCGGCCGCACGGAGGTCGCCCGCGCCGTCTTCGGCCTCGACCGCGCCCAGTCGGGCGAGGTGCGCGTTGACGGGGCGCCCGTCGCCGCGCGCACGCCCGCCCAGGGCGTCGCGGCGGGGATCGCCTACGTGCCCGAGGACCGCAAGCGCGACGGCATCGTGCCGTCGGCCTCCATCAAGGACAACATCGCGCTGCCGGTGCTCGGCGGGCTCTCGACGGCGGGCTGGATCTCCCGCGGCCGGGAGCGCACGATGGCCCGTACGCAGGTCGAGACGCTCGGCGTCTCGCCGCCGGTCATCGAGCGCGCCGTCGACACCCTGAGCGGCGGCAACCAGCAGAAGGTCGTCATCGCCAAGTGGCTCGCGGCGCGGCCGCGCGTGCTCATCCTCGACGAGCCGACGCGCGGCGTCGACGTCGGCGCGAAGGCCGACATCCACGAGATCATCGGCGAGCTCGCCGCCGCGGGCACCGCGATCCTGCTGATCTCCTCCGAGCTCCCCGAGGTGCTCGCGGTGAGCGACCGGATCTACGTGCTCCACGAGGGGCGCGTCTCGGCGGAACTCGACCGATCGGAAGCCGACGAGGCCGCGGTGATGCACGCGGCGACCGGAGAGGCGGTGCGCGCATGAGCGACGCGAAGCTGGACACGAGACTCGACACGACCGCCACGGGCGTGCCGGGCACGAGCCGGGTGACCCGCGCCAAGCTGGGCGCGCGCCTCGGCCCGCTCATCGGCATGCCCGTGGGCATCGTGCTGCTGCTCGTCATCGGCGCCCTGCTCTCCGATCGCTTCCTCTCGATCGGCAACCTCGTCAACGTCCTCATCAACATCTCGATCCTCGGCGTGATCGTCGTGGGCATGACCTTCGTGTTCATCACGCGCGGGCTCGCCGACCTCTCGGTGCCGGCGACGGTCGCCGTGGGCGCGATCCTCACGCTCGGGCTGCAGCCGGCCATTGGCACCTTCCCCGCCGCGCTCGTCGGCATCCTGGCCGCCTGCGCGGCGGGGGCGGTCAACGGCCTGCTCATCGGCTACGCCCGCATCAACCCCGTGATCACGACGCTCGGGGTCAGCACGATCGTGCTCGGCATCGCGCAGTGGAGCGTGGGCGGGGTGATCGTCTACGGCTCGGACCCGGCGGCGCAGGCCTTCATCAACGGCCGGGTGCTCGGCATCCCCGTCATCGTCATCATCTTCCTCGTCGTCGCGCTGCTCGGGCATCTCGTGCTCTCGCGGACCGTGCTCGGCCGGTGGGTGTACGCCGCCGGCAGCAACCCCGATGCGACGCGCGCGAGCGCTGTGCCGCTGGCGCGCACCCGGGCGACGGCCTTCGTGATGACCGGGGCGCTCAGCGGCCTGGCGGGGGCGCTGCTCGGGATCACCCTGCAGACCGCGCGGCCAGCGATCGGCGTGGGCTACGAGTTCGATGCCATCACCGCGGTCGTCGTGGGCGGCATCAGTCTGCTCGGCGGCTCCGGGAGCATCCCCCGCGCGCTCGGCGGCCTGCTGTTCGTCGCCCTGCTCAACAACATCCTCGTGCTGCAGGGCGTGCCCACCGCGGTGCAGGGGATCGCCAAGGGACTGCTCATCGTCGGAGCGGTCTCCCTCGACATCTACCTCCGACGGAAGGGAGGCCGGTCATGAGCACCGCAGCCTCGCCCCGGGGCGGCTGGAGCCTGGCGCTGCTCGGGCTCGTGCGCTACCGGGTCATCGTGATCCTCGCCGCGACGCTCGTCATCGCCGCGACCTTCGTCCCCGGCTTCTTCGACGCCCGCACGCTCAGCCTCGGCATCGACCGCGTGGCCACCATGGGCCTCATCGCCATCGGGCTCACGGTCGTGCTCATCGCCGGCCAGCTCGATCTCTCCGGCGGCGCGATCCTCGCGCTCTCCGGGATCGCCGCGGTCGGTCTGCAGGAGCCGCTCGGGCAGATCCCCGCGGCGTTCGTCGGGCTCGGCGTCGGCCTGCTGGCGGGCTGCGTGAACGGGGTGCTCGTGGTGATCCTGCGGATCAACTCGCTCGTGGCCACGCTCGCCTCCATGCTGCTCTTCCGCGCCGTCTGCCACCTCATCACGGACTCGCGGCCGGTCAGCGGCATCGACCCGTTCTTCGGCATTCCGCTGACCCAGCCCGTGCTCGGCACCCTCTCGACTCGGGTCTTCATCTTCGTCGTGCTGATCCTGCTGCTGCACGTGTGGCTCACGCGCATGGTCTCCGGGCGCAACCTCTTCGCGGTCGGCAGCAACGCCACGAGCGCGGCGGCGAGCGGCATCCGCTCGCGCTGGTACCTGTTCGGCGCCTTCGTCTTCAGCGGGCTCATGGCCGGGATCGCCGGGGTGACCTTCGGGATCGCCTCGAACACCGGCTCCCCGGTGTTCGGCGACACGATCGTGCTCACCGCGATCGCCGCCGTGGTGATCGGCGGCACCCGGCTCGAGGGCGGGATCGGCTCGGCGCTCGGCACCCTCGGCGGGCTGCTCACCCTCGCGGCGCTCACCACCGCGATGGAGTACCAGAGCATCCCCGCCTACGTGCAGGACATCGTGACCGGCGCGATCCTGCTCCTCCTCATCCTGCTCGACCGACTCACCCATGCCCGACGCGGCACCGACGTCTCACCCGCCGCGCTGCTGCGGCGCCTCTCATCGCAGAGCGGCGCCGAACACCCCCAGGAAACCGAAAGGACACCCGCATGATCACGAAGGCACTCACCGGAGGCGTGGCGCTCGCCGCCGCGCTGCTCCTCGCCTCCTGCTCCGGCTCGGGCGGCGCGCCCGCCGCCTCCGAGGGCGCCGCCGCCGACGGCGCCGGCAAGGAGATCTGCTACATCACGGCGGCCGAGTCGCACGCCTACGCGACGCCCGCGAACGAGGCGTTCCAGGCCGCGGCCGATGAGGCCGGCGCCAAGGTCACCATGCTCAGCCAGGACTTCGACGTGCAGACCGGCACCGAGCAGCTCACCACCTGCATCGGGCGCAGTCCTGACGGCATCGTGCTGTGGCCGCTCGACCCGCAGGCGTACATCCCCGGGCTCATCCAGGCGCAGACCGCGGGCATCCCCGTGGTGCTCATCAACTCGCCCATGGACGACGAGGCGCTCGAGCTCGTGGCGAGCTTCACCGGACCCGACGTCTACGAGGAGGGCGTGCTCTCCGCCGAGGCCATGGACGAGGCGCTCGGCGGCGAGGGCGGCGTCGTCATCATCGCCGGCCAGGCGGGCAACGGCACGAGCATCGGCCGCACCGACGGCTTCACGGAGCAGCTCGAGGAGCTCGGTTCCGGGATCGAGGTGCTGCAGACGGTGAACGCCGACTTCGATCAGCAGAAGGCGCTCGTCGCGAGCCGCGACCTCATCACGCGGTTCGGCGACGACATCGACGGCGTCTACGCGAACGACGACACGATGGCCCGCGGCTTCATCGACGCCTGGGCCGAGGCGGGGAAGGACCCCGGGGCGATCCCGCCGATCGTGGGCATCAACGGCCAGCAGGACGCCTTCGACTCGATCCGTGACGGCCAGTTCTACGCGACGATCGTGCAGTCGCCGGTCGAGGACGGCAAGCTCGCGCTCGAGACGATCCTGCAGGCGGCCGCGGGCGAGCAGGTCGAGGCGCGGATCCCGATCCCCCTCACCGTCGTCACGGCGGAGAACGTCGAGGACGTCGAACCGGCCTTCTGAGTCCGGATCGGCCGTCCGAGTCCGGATCGGCGGGGGCGGGGCGCACGCGGTGCGCCCCGCCCCCGCTCGCGTCCATCGGCCCTGCGGCACTGGGATCCTACGGCACTGGGATCCTGCGGCACTGCGGCCCTCCCGATCCCGATCTCCCGATCCCGATCTCCCGATCCCGATCTCCCGATCCCGATCTCGATCCCATTCCCGCGTCGCGGCCGGGATCGGGGCCGCCGAGCGCTCAGGCCGAGGCGCGCACGACGAGCTCCGGGGCGAGCACGATGTGGTTCGCCTCGGGGAGCGGCCCTGCGGGATCGATGAGGTGCATCATCATCTCGACCGCGGTCCGCCCGAGGAGCTCGCGGGGCTGGGCGATGGTCGTGAGCGGCACCGCGCCGAGCTCGGCCCAGGCGATGTCGTCGTAGCCGACGACGGCGATGTCCTCGGGCACGCGCAGTCCGGCGCCGAGGAGCTCCTGCACGAGCCCGAGCGCGAGCATGTCGTTGGCGCACAGCACCGCCGTCGGGCGCTTGTCCCGCGGGCGGGCGGCGAGCGCGGCGCCCAGCCGGCGCCCGTCGTCGACGGTCCACGACGCCGCGGAGACGAGCTCGAGGGTGATGTCCCCGTCGGAGCGGTTGACGACCTCGCGCGCGCCCGCGTAGCGGAGACGGACCTTCGGCGAGCGGTGGGGGTGCCCGAGGAAGGCGATCCTGCGATGCCCGCCGGCGATGAGGTGGCGCGCGCCGAGCCGTCCGCCCTCGCGGTCGTCGATGACGACGGACCACACGTCGCGGTCGTCGCCGACGCGGTCGACGAAGACCATCGGCACGCCGCGGTCCTTGAGCATGTCGAGCCGGGAGCTCTTCTCGTCGACGGGCGAGATGATGATGCCCTGCACGCGCTGCTGCACGAGGAGGTCGAGGTTCTGCGACTCGAGCTGCGGGTCGTACGAGCTGTTGCAGAGCACGACGCCGAGATCCTGCTCCCGGCACACCGCCTCGGCGCCGAGGGCGACGTCCACGAAGAAGGGGTTGCCGAGCTCGGCGACGGCGATCCCGATCGTCCGCGCGCGGCCCGGGCGGAACTGCCGGGAGCGCTGATCGGGGACGAAGTCGAGCTCGGCGATGGCCTGCAGCACGCGCTCGCGGGTGTCCGTGCGGACGTAGGACGGCCGATTGAGCACATTGCTCACGGTGCCGGAGGAGACTCCGGCGAGGCGGGCGACGTCACGGATGGTCGCCATGGGCTAGCGCCTCGCCGGGGTCCGGGAATGGTTCATTGAACAATACTATCCCCCGCGCCGCCGCTCGCACGTCAGGAACGGCCTACGCCCTGCTCGCTTCTCACCGCTCGCACGTCAGGAGTTGTCGGTAGATCGCCTGCGAAGTCGCAACGACTGACGTGCGAGGGGGAGACGGGCCGAGTCGACCCGGCCCGGCCCTACCCGGCCCGGCCCGTCGGCCGGAGCTACGCGCCCCAGCTGGCCTGCGTGCCGCCGACCCGCTCCGCGGAGATCTTCTCGAAGTAGCCCGAGGCCGCATAGGCCGCCATCGGATCCTCGGGGAGCCCGCGGGAGGCGCGCCACTCCGCGAGCGCGGGGCGCACGTCAGTCTGGTAGGCGTCCATGAAGATCGCGTTCGCGCCGAGCACGTCGCCCGCGCGCTGCGCCGTCGCGAGCGCTTCGCGGTCCACGAGCAGCGCGCGCGCCGTCATCTCCTGCACGTTGAGCACCGAGCGGATCTGGCCGGGGATCTTGTCCTCGACGTTGTGGCACTGGTCGAGCATGAAGGCGACCGGGCTGTCCTCGTCGAGCCCGCCGCCGCGGAGCACCTCGAAGAGGATGCGGAAGAGCTGGAAGGGATCCGCCGCGCCGACGATGAGGTCGTCGTCGGCGTAGAAGCGGGAGTTGAAGTCGAAGGAGCCGAGCTTGCCGAGGCGCAGCAGCTGCATGACGATGAACTCGATGTTCGTCCCGGGGGCGTGGTGCCCGGTGTCGAGGCACACCATGGCGCGCTCGCCGAGCGCGGACACCTGCGCGTAGGAGGTGCCCCAGTCCGGCACATCGGTGTGGTAGAACGCCGGCTCGAAGAACTTGTACTCGAGCACCAGGCGCTGATCGCCCGAGAGCCTGGCGTAGATCTCCTGCAGGGACTCCTGGAGGCGATCCTGACGCCCGCGCAGATCGGCCTGCCCGGGGTAGTTCGACCCCTCGGCGAGCCAGATCTTCAGATCGCGCGAGCCGGTCCGCCCCATGATGTCGATGCACTCGAAGTGGTGATCGATCGCCTTGCGCCGGATCGCCGCGTCCTCGTGGGTGAGCGCGCCGAACTTGTAGTCGTCGTCCTGGAACGTGTTCGAGTTCACCGTGCCGATCGCGACGCCCTGATCGTGCGCGTAGCCCGTGAGCGCGTCGTAGTCCTCGACCTTGTCCCACGGGATGTGGATGGCCACGGCGGGGGCGAGGCCGGTGTAGCGGTGCACCTGGGCGGCGTCGGCGACCTTCTCGAAGGGATCGCGCGGCGTGCCCGGCGTGCCGAACACCTTGAAGCGGGTCCCGGAGTTGCCGTAGGCCCAGGAGGGGACCTCGATGGCCTGCCGCGCGAGGACGGCGAGGGAGTCGGGGGACAAGGGGGTGCTCATGATCTGCGCTTCCTATCGGGGTTCTGCAGCCGCGGTCTCGGGATCCCCGCGGCGGGAGGAGCCCGCGCGATGGCGGGCGAGCTGGTCTTCGAGGTGGAACACCTCGGGAATTCTGGGGGCCTCCTGATCCGGACGCCCGGAGGAGGAGACGAAGTAGTCGGCCATGCGGGCCTCCCACGCGGCGGTGCGCGGGTCGGCGGCCAGCGCCCGCTGGGCGGCCTCGTCGTCATCGGTCTCGTAGTAGCCGATGAGCAGGCCGTCGGGGCGGAGGAAGAGGGAGTAGTTGCGGCGGCCGGCGGCCTCGATGGCCTCGAGCATCTCGGGCCAGACGGCGGCGTGGTGGGCGGTGTAGGCCTCGAGGCGATCGGGCTTCACCTGCATCTGGAAGCAGACGCGCACGGGTCCTCCTCGGGGTGGGGATCGGGATCGGGGCGCGGATCGGGACCGGAGTGCGGGATCGGCGATCCGCGAGCGGACGAGGGATCCGGGCGCCGGGAAGCGGTCGGCGTCCGCGGCGGCCGGGGGACCCGCGGGGCCCGACCGGGCCCCGCGGGGACGACTCAGAAGTCGAAGTCGTCGATGTTCTCGGCGTTGAAGCGGAACGGGTCGCCGAGCAGGACAACGCCGTCGGCGCCGACCTCGTACTCGCCGAGATCGCCGGCCTCGAAGGTGTCGCCCTCGGCGCCGGTGATGTCGCCCGCGACGAGCGCGTTCGCGGCGTAGGCGGTGAGGTAGCCGAGCTCCTCGGGGTTCCACAGCGCGAACTCGGTGACGGTGCCGTCCTCGACGTACTCGCGCATCTGGTTCGGGGTGCCGAGGCCCGTGACCGCGACCTCGCCCTTCGCGTCGGAGGTGGAGAGGTAGCGCGCCGCCGCGGCGATGCCGACGGTGGTCGGCGAGACGATGCCCTTGAGCTCCGGGTAGGTCTGCAGCAGGGCCGCGGTCTTGTCGAACGAGGTCTGGTCGTCGTCGTCGCCGTAGACGACCTCGACGAGCTCCACGTCCGGGTGGTTCGCCTCGAGCTCCTCCTTCATGAGGTCGATCCAGGCGTTCTGGTTGGTCGCGTTGGCCGCGGCCGAGAGGATCGCGATCTGGCCCTTGTCGCCAATCTGCTCGGTGATCATGTCGACCTGCACCTGGGCGATGCCGGCGGCGTCGGCCTGGTTGATGAAGAGGTCGCGGCAGTCGGTGTTCGTGTCGGAGTCGAAGGTGACGACCTTCACGTCGTTGTCGCGCGCCTCGTTGAGCGCGTCGCAGATGGCCTGCGGATCGTTCGCCGAGACGGCGAGCGCATCCACGCCCTGCTGCGTGGCCGTGTTGATGAAGCTGACCTGCGCGTCGGGCGTGGCCTCGGCCGGGCCGACCTCGTTGAAGGTGCCGCCGAACTCCTCGACGGCCGCCTCGCCGCCCTTGCTCGAGGTGTCGAAGTAGGGGTTGCCGAGGTTCTTCGGCAGGAAGGTGACGCTCGCGCCGGAGCCCGAGTCACCGGAACCGGCGTCGCCCGATCCCGAATCGCCGCTGCTGGAGCAGCCCGACAGCACCAGGGCGGCGCTGGCAGCGAGGGCGATGATCGCGCCGGCCTTCTTCGTGTTCTTCTGGAACCACATCGTTCTGTTTCCTTTCGTGCCCCGAGGGGCGGTGGGTGATGCGTGGGGGTTTCGGTGGGGCGGTGCGGGTGGCTCAGGCGTTGCCCGGTCCGGTCCCGACGAGTCTGGGTTTCCGCGTCGACTTCCGACGGCTTCGGATCGCGGCGAGCACGCTCGAGGAGACGACCGCGGCGATGAGGAGCACGCCGGTGATGATGTTGATCACGTCGCTCGTGACGTTCGCGAGTCGCAGCGCGCTGCCGAGGACGCCGATGAGGAGCACGCCGGCGACGACGCCGTGGAGGGCGCCGCGGCCGCCGAAGATCGACACGCCGCCGAGGAGGACCGCGGCGATGACCTGCATCTCCATGCCGGTCGCGTTGTCGCCGCGGGCGGAGCCGTAGCGCAGCGTGTAGTAGATGCCGCCGAGCGCCGCGACGGCGCCGCTGAGGACGAAGAGGATGAGCTTCGTGCGCCCCACGTCCACGCCCGAGAAGCGCGCGGCCTCGGGGGAGAGGCCGATGGCGAAGACGCCGCGGCCGAAGCGGGTGAAGTGCAGCAGGATCGCGAAGGCCGCGAGCAGCACGATGAAGAGGATCACGACGACCGGGATGCCGGTCGAGCCGATCTTCTCCTTGGCGAGGTCCGTCCAGAAGGCGGGGAAGTCGGTGACCGCCGTGGTGCCGAGCAGTCCCACCGCGAGTCCGCGGTAGAGGGCCAGGGTGCCGATCGTCACGGCGAGCGACGGCAGGCCGACCACCGTCACGAGGAAGCCGTTCACGGCGCCGCAGAGGACGCCGGCGATGATCGCGAGGACGATCGTGAGCCCGAAGGGCACGCCCGCCTGGGTGAGGACGCCGGTGAGGACGCTCGAGAGCCCGACGACGCTCGCGACGGAGAGATCGATCTCGCCCGTGACGATGATCGCCGTCATGGGGAGGGCGATGATGAGCACCGGGAACATGTCGAGGAGCAGGTAGGTCATCGTGATCTTGCTGCCGAAGTTCGGCACGATCACCGCCGCCGCGACGACGACGATCACGAAGAGCGCGATGATGGCGGTCTCCCGGGTGAGGAGCAGGCGCTGCCACAGCGGGCGGTCGTACTCCGCGATGGGGCGCAGCCCCGTCGTGCGGGTGCTGGTCGTCGTGGCGCTCATTGCTTCGCCTCCCGTCCTTCGATGAGTTTTCGGTGCTGCCGGAGCGAGAGCACCCGGTCGAGCACGATCGCGCCGATGATGAGGACGCCGACGACGGCGCGCTGCCAGAAGTCGGGCACCCCGATGACGGGGAGCACGCGGTTGATGGTCATGAGCAGCACCGCGCCGATCGCGGCGCCCCAGACGGTGCCGACGCCGCCGAAGATCGCGACGCCGCCGATGACGGCGGCTCCGACCGCGTCGAGCTCCCAGCCGGATCCCGCCTGCGAGTTGATGGTGCCGTAGCGCGCGGCGTAGAGCACCCCGGCGAAGCCGGAGAGCGCTCCCGAGAGCACGAAGGCCGTGAGGATGCGCCGCGTGACGGGCAGGCCGTAGAGCTCGGCCGCCGCGGGATCGGAGCCGATGGCGTAGCACTCGCGACCCGCGCGGGTGTTGCGCATCCACCAGGCCACGGCGATGAGCACGACGACCGCGATGATGGTGAGCACCGGGATGGTGAGGATCTGCGCGGTGCCGAGCGCGAGGAACGGCTTCGGCATGTCGGAGGCGTTGATGCGGTCGGATCCGGTCCACCATACGTTGATGCCGCGGTAGGCGTACATCGTGCCGAGGGTGATGACGAGGGCCGGGACCTTGGCGAAGGCCACGAGCGCGCCGTTGATGAGGCCGAGGAGACCGCCGAAGACGACCGCGATGAGGATCACGGCGATCATGGGGAGCCCGGGCAGGTCGATGAAGAGGCGCCCCGTGAGGTAGGCGCTCAGCCCGAGGATCGAGCCCACGGAGAGGTCGACGTTGCGCGTGATGAGCACGACGGCCTGGCCGATGGCGACGAGCGCGAGGAGCGAGGGCGTGAGCCACAGGTCGCGGTAGCCGTCGGCGGAGAAGAGGAAGTTCGGGTTCGTCAGCGTCGCGGCGAGCACGACGATGAGGACCGCGAGGACGATGCTCGCCTCGCGGGCGCGGGCGAGCCGCCCGAAGGCGGTGCCGAAGCCGCTGCGGCGCTCGGGGGTCTGCGCCGGGGCCGGCGCGGTCGTGGTGCTCATGCCTGCTGCTCCGTCTCGGTGTGGTCGGCCGCGGGGTGGTCGGAGTGCGGAGCGGGCTCGCCCGCGGCGCGATCGTCGGATCCGGTGCTCTGCGTGGCCGCGCGCATGACGTTCTCCTGGGTGGCGTCCGCGCGGTCGATGGTCGCCGTGATCCTGCCCTCCCGCATCACCACGACGCGGTCGGCCATGCCGAGCACCTCGGGCAGCTCGCTCGAGATCATGAGCACGCCCATGCCCTGCTGGGCGAGGGTCGAGAGCAGCCGGTGGACCTCGGACTTCGTGCCGACGTCGATGCCGCGCGTGGGCTCGTCGATGATGAGCACGCGCGGATCCGTGGCGAGCCACTTGCCGAGCACCACCTTCTGCTGGTTGCCGCCCGAGAGGGTGCCCGCGATGGTGCTCATCGCGTTGGTCTTCACCTCGAGGCGCTCCGACCAGGGCCGCGCCGCGCGGTTCTCCGCGCCGGCCGTCACGAGCCCGAGCTTCGCGATGGAGTCGAGGACGACGGCGGCGGTGTTGCGCGCGACGCTCTCCTCGAGCACGAGGCCCTGCTTGCGGCGATCCTCGGGGACGAGCGCGAGGCCGGCGCGCATCGCGGCGGTGGGCTTGCCCTTGGGGACCCGCTTGCCCGCGAGGGTCACGCGGCCGCTGCGGTAGCCGTCCACGCCGAACACGGCGCGGGCGACCTCGCTGCGGCCGGCGCCGACGAGCCCGGCGAGGCCGACGATCTCCCCGGCGCGCACCGTGAAGCTGATGTCGGAGAAGACCCCGGGGCTCGTGAGGCCCTCGACCTCGAGCAGGGGCGCGCCGATCTCGGCCTCGAGCTTCGGGAAGAGCTCGGTAATCTCGCGGCCGACCATCTCGGCGACGACGCCGTCGGGATCCGTCTCCGCGATGTCGCGGGTCGAGACGTAGCTGCCGTCGCGCATGACCGTGATGGTGTCGCAGAGGTCGAAGACCTCGTCGAAGCGGTGGGAGATGAAGACGAGCGCCCGGCCCTCGTCGCGCAGTGCGCGGGCGACCTGGAAGAGGCGGTCGACCTCGATGCCCGAGAGGGCCGCGGTCGGCTCGTCCATGATGAGCACGCGCGCGTCGAGCGAGATGGCCTTGGCGATCTCGATCATCTGCTGGTCGGCGATCGAGAGCCCGTCTGCGGTGCGGTCGGGATCCATCGTCACGCCGAGTCGGGCGAAGAGCGTCTCGACCTCGGCGTGCATGCGCGCGCGATCGATGCGGCCGAAGCGACCGCGCGGCTGACGCCCCATGAAGATGTTCTCGGTGACCGAGAGGTCGGGGAAGAGCGTGGGCTCCTGGTAGATGACCGCGATGCCCGCGGCCTTCGCCTCGGCCGTCGTCGTGAAGTCCACGAGCTCGCCCGCGAGGCGGATCTCACCGGCGTCGCGGCGGTAGAGCCCGGCGATGATCTTGACGACCGTGGACTTGCCGGCGCCGTTCTCGCCGACGAGCGCGTGGATCGAGCCGGGGTGCAGGGCGATGCAGCCGTCGCGGAGCGCGATGACCTGGCCGAAGGCCTTGGTGACGCCGCTGAGCTCGAGCAGCGGCTCGCTGGCGGGTGATCTCTTCATTGAACTCACGGGTTTCCTGCCGCCTGCGCGGCAATCGGGAGAGAAGGGCTGGAGGGTGAAATGAATCGTTTCAACCTCGGTCATCGAGGATTTAAGCACGATTGTTTCACGTGAGTCAAGGCGGGGTTTCGGCCGTCGCCGAAATGTTATTGAAGCGTTTCAATTTCGTGAAAGTCTCGCTAGACTCGGGGCACCAGCCGCGGGAGCCTGTCGCGCGGAGAGCGAAGGGGACGCGAGATGGCCGTGAGTATCCGGGACGTCGCCCGTGCCGCCGGCGTCTCCGTGGGCACCGTCTCGAACGTGCTGAACCGCCCGGAGGTCGTGGCACCGGCGACCGTCGAGCGCGTCGCGGAGGCGATCGAGCGCCTCGGCTTCGTGCGCAACGACGCGGCGCGGCAGCTGCGGGCGGGCCGCAGCCGCAGTTTCGGCCTCGTCGTGCTCGACACGCGCAACCCCTTCTTCATGGACGTCGCCCACGGTGCGCAGCACCGTGCGGTCGACGACGGCTACACCGTGCTGCTCGGGGCGAGCGACGACTCGGCGGCGCGCGAGCGCGCCATGCTCGAGATGTTCGAGCAGCACCGCGTCGCCGGCGTGCTCATCACGCCGGTGCAGGCCGACCTCACGGGGCTGTGGCGGCTGCGCGAGGCGGGCACCCCGGTGGTCCTCGTCGACCGCGGATCGAGCGACCGTTCCTTCTCCTCCGTCTCCGTCGATGACGTCGAGGGCGGCCGGATCGCCGCGGCGCATCTGCTCGACCGCGGTCGGCGCCGCATCGCCTTCGTCGGCGGGCCGGTCGACATCCAGCAGGTCGCCGACCGCCTCAACGGCGCGCGGTCCGCCGTCGCGGCGCGGCCCGACGCGACGCTCGAGGTGTTCCCGACGCAGGCGCTCAGCGTGCTCGAGGGGCGCCGCATCGGCGAGCGGATCGCCGGCATGCCGGCGTCGGAACGCCCCGACGCCGTCTTCGCCGCGAACGACCTGCTCGCGATGGGCGTGCTCCAGGCGCTCGTCATGACCGGATCGCTCCGGGTGCCCGAGGACATCGCGCTCATCGGCTACGACGACATCGACTTCGCGAGCGCGGCCGTCGTGCCGATCAGCTCGGTGCGGCAGCCGGCCATCGAGATCGGCAGCACGGCCGTCGAGCTGCTGCTGCGGGAGGCGGATGCCGGCTCCGCGTCGGCGCACGAGCAGATCGTGTTCACCCCCGAGCTCGTCGTGCGGGCCTCGACCGGGGGCTGAGCGCGGGAGAACGGGAGCGCGGAGTTCACGGAACGGCGCGTTCGGGGTGCGGTGGTGGCCGGTTCCGCGGCCGGTCGTGAAGACGAGTTTGCGCGTGTCGCCCGTCCCCCCTGCACGAAGCGCAGGTTCGGCGCGACGCCAGGCGACACCCCGATCGGGGACGAGGAGCGCCGCCGCCGGAGCGCGTCCTTCCGCGCCGCCGTCACCCCTCCCGGGTGTGCGCCCAGACGACCGCCTGGATGCGGTCGCGCACCCCGAGCTTCTGCAGCGTGTTGGAGACGTGGGTCTTGACGGTGGCCTCCCCGAGGAAGAGCGCCGCGGCGATCTCGCCGTTCGAGCGGCCCTCGGCGACGAGGCGGAGCACCTCGCGCTCGCGCTCGGTGAGGCCGGCCGCCGCCATCGCCCGGCCCAGCGGATCGCCGCCCCCGGCATCGGCGCCCGGCGCATCGGTGCCCGCCGTATCGGTACCCTGCGCATCCTCCGCGCCCGCTCGCGCCGAGCCCGTGACCGGTTCCGCGGCGGCGGAGCCCTCGCGCCCCGCATCGCTGCCGTCCGCACCGCCGCTGCGCTCGGCGCGATCCTCGGAGACCCGGGCGATCACGGCGCGCGTCACATCCGGGCCGAGGAGCGCCTGGCCGTCCGCGAGCGCGCGCACCGCCTCGATCAGCTGCTCGGCGCGCGAGCTCTTCAGCAGGAATCCGCTCACGCCCGCCGCGAGCGCGTCGAAGAGGTAGCGCTCGTGCCCGAAGGTCGTGAGCACGAGGATCGCGGGCGCGGTCCCCTCCCCGGCCCCCGCCGCGGCGCTCATGATGCTCCGGGAGGCCTCGATGCCGTCGAGCCCGGGCATCTCGACATCCATGCAGATGACGTCGGGGGAGAGGCGCCGGGCCAGCGCGACCGCCGCGGCGCCGTCGGCCGCCTCGCCGACCACCTCGATGTCGGGCTCCGACTCGAGGATGATGCGGAAGCCGGAGCGGACGAGCTCCTGATCGTCGACGACGAGGACGCGGATCATGCGGGCCTTTCGGTGGCGGTGGCGGTGGCGGTGGCGGTGGAGCGGGCGGTGGTCTCGGTCCGAGCGGCAGCGGGCGGCGCCGCGGTCGCGGCCCCGGTGGCGAGGCCCGCCGGCGCGGGATCGGCCGCCGCCGATGTCGGCACCGCGGCCCGTACGAGGAACCCGCCGCGTTCGCGGCGCGCGGCGGCGACCGTGCCGCCGACGGCGCCGATCCGCTCGCGCATGCCGCGGAGGCCGAGTCCCGAGCCCGGCTCGCGCGCGCCGAGCCCCTGCCGCACCCCGTCGTCGGTCACCTCGACCTCGACCGTCGTGCTCCCGAAGCGCAGCCGGACTTCCGCGATCGCGCCTCGTCCGGCGTGCTTGCGGACGTTCGTGAGCGCCTCCTGGACCACGCGGTACAGCGCCACGTCGACGAGCATGGGGAGCGGCCGCGGCGTTCCCGCGACGATGAGCGTCGTCGGGGTGCCGACGCTCTGCGCCTCCGCGACGAGCGCCGGGAGCTGGGCCACCCCCACCGTGGTCGGCGCATCGCCCTCCCGCTCGGGCGTGCGGAGCGTGCCGACGAGGCGGCGCAGCTCCGTCACGGCGTCGCCCGCGCTCGTCTCCACGACCTCGAGGGCGGCGGCCGCGCGGTCGGGGTCGCGCTCCAGTAGCCGCCGGGCGGCGGCGGCCTGGATGCCCATGACGGAGACGTGGTGCGCCACGACGTCGTGCAGTTCGCGGGCGATCGCGAGGCGGTCGAGCGCGACCGCCTGCGCCGCGCTCGTCTGCCGCTCGAGCTCGAGCTCGCGGCCCTGCGCCTCCAGCCGCGCCTGCGTGCGGGCCGCGCGCCAGGAGCGCTCGCCGAAGAGGAAGGCGCCGCCGAAGTAGAGGAGGTTCGTGATGATCTGGATCACGGCGTACGTCGCGTAGGCCGAGAAGATTCCCGAGCGCGACACGCCGGGGATGACATCGTCCGAGGAGGAGGCGACGATGAGGGAGACGACGAGCCAGCCGATCATGGCTGCGCCGATCCCGAGCCGCGCCCAGACCGCGAGCGTTCGCCGCCGTTCCCATGCGCCCACCGTGTAGAGCGCGCAGAACAGCGTGATGTTGATGATGAGCACCTCTGGCACGCCGAACTGCCCGCAGACGAAGAAGCCTGCGGCGACGACGATCGCCACCGGCACCGGATACCGCCGCCGCACGGCGAGCGGCAGCGTCGCGAGCCCGAGGCCGAGCACCCAGACCCACGGCTCGGCGGGGTCGGGGTACATGCCGGTGCGCGCGTAGAGCAGCGCCGTCGTGAGCGATGCGAAGGCGAGCAGCAGCGCGAGCCCGAGGTCGGCGCGGAGGCCGGCGCGGCCCACGGGCGGGCGCGTCCAGCTCGCGGGGTCGTGGGGGGCGGACATGCCTCCAGGCTAGGCGACCGGCGAATGCCGCGCCTCAGCCGTGCGGGGGAGGACGGCGGCGCGCACGGTCCGCGACGTTCCGCCGCACGGGGGAGGCGCGGCCGCACGGCCGCTGCCAGGCTGGAACCACGACGAAAGGACCGAGATGATCGAGATCGCAGGCATCTCCCGCAGCTTCGGCGAGCGGCGGGTGCTCGACGAGGTGAGCTTCCGCGTCGCCGGCGGGCGGATGACGGGCTTCGTGGGCGGCAACGGCGCGGGCAAGACCACGACCATGCGCATCATCCTGGGGGTGCTCGCGGCCGACGCCGGCACGGTGTCGCTGGACGGCGCTCCGCTCACGCCGGGCGACCGCGCCCGCTTCGGCTATATGCCCGAGGAGCGGGGCCTCTACCCCAAGATGAAGGTGCTCGAGCAGCTCGTCTACCTCGGCCGGCTGCACGGCATGAGCGCGTCGGCCGCGAAGGCCTCGGCCTCCGGGCTCGTGGAGCGCCTGGGCCTCGGCGAGCGCGCGAACGACCCGCTCGAGAGCCTCTCCCTCGGCAACCAGCAGCGGGCCCAGATCGCCGCGGCGCTCGTCCACGAGCCGACGGCGCTCGTGCTCGACGAGCCCTTCTCCGGCCTCGACCCCATGGCGGTGGAGGTCGTGCTCGGAGTGCTCAGGGACTTCGCGGCGCAGGGCGCCCCCGTCCTCTTCTCCTCCCACCAGCTCGACATCGTCGAGCGGCTCTGCGACGACGTCGTGGTGATCGGCGGCGGCAGGATCCTCGCCCAGGGCTCGCGCGAGGAGCTGCGCGCCGCGCACGCGGGGCGCAGCTACGAGATCGAGCTCGCGGGCGCCGGGGCCGACGCCGGCTGGGTGCGCGAGCAGCCGGGCGTCGAGGTCGTCCACCTCGACGGCGGCTACGCCCGATTCGAGGCCGACACGGACGCGAGCGCGCAGTCCGTGCTCACCCGGGCCGTGAACGGCGGCGATCCCGCGCTCAGCCACGTCCGCCGCTTCGCGCCCGTCACCCCCACCCTCGCCCAGATCTTCAAGGAGGTCGTCCGATGACCCGTCAGCAGACCGCGAGCGCCGCCCGGCCGCTGAGCGGCGCCCAGGGCGCCTGGCTCGTCGCCGAGCGCGAGATCACCACGAAGCTGCGCAGCAAGGCCTTCCTCGTCTCCACCGGCGTGCTGCTCCTGCTCGTGCTCGGCTCCGTGGTGTTCAGCGGCATCATGGCGAAGACCGGCGGCTTCGGCGACGCCACCCGCGTGGCCGTCGCGAGCGGCGCCCTCGACGGCGCCGCCGCCGCGGGCCTCGAGGGCGCCGGCCTCGACGTCGTCGGCGCCGACGGGGCCGCGGCGGCCGAGGAGCTCGTGCGCGACGGCTCGGTCGATGCGGCCGTCGTCGCGGGCGGCGACTCGCCCCTCGGCGTGACCGTGCTCGCGCTCGACAGCGCTCCGGCCGACGTCGTGCAGGCGCTCTCGGCCGCGCCGACGGTGGAGCTCCTCGCTCCCACCACCGACAATCCCTTCCTCGCCTACCTCATCGCGATCGCCTTCGGCATCGTGTTCATGATGAGCGCGATCACCTTCGGCACCACCATCGCGCAGAGCGTCGTCGAGGAGAAGCAGACCCGCATCGTGGAGATCCTGCTCGCCACCGTCTCCGCCCGCACCATGCTCGCGGGCAAGATCCTCGGCAACTCGATCCTCGCCCTCGCGCAGGTCGTCGCCATCGCCGCGCTCGCCTCGGTCGGCATGCTCGCGACCGGTCAGGACATCCTGCTCGGGGAGCTCGGCACGGCGCTCATCTGGTTCGGCATCCTCTTCGCCTTCGGCTTCGTGCTGCTCGCCGCCCTCTACGCCGCGCTCGCGACCCTCGTCTCGCGGCAGGAGGACGTCGCCTCGGCGGTGAGCCCGGTGATGTGGCTCGTCATGATCCCCTACATCGCCATCATCGTGTTCAACGACAACCCGCAGGCCCTCGCGATCATGAGCTACATCCCCTTCTCGGCCCCGGTCGGCATGCCGATGCGGCTCTACCTCGGCACGGCCGAGTGGTGGGAGCCCGTGCTCTCGCTCGGGATCCTGGTGGTCGCCATCGCGATCGTGCTCTGGATCGGGGCGCGGATCTACGAGCACTCGATCCTGCGCACCGGGGGCCGCGTGAAGCTCGCCGACGCGATCCGCGGCTGACGCGCCGCGGCTACGCTTGCGGCATGAGCATCGCGGGGACGCAGGACGGGGCGGGGACGCCGCCCGAGATCGACTGGGCCGGGCTGCGGCGGGCGGCGCTCGCCGCAGCCCGCCGCGCCTACGCGCCCTACTCGGGGTACGCCGTCGGCTGCGCGGCGCTCGTCGACGACGGCCGGGTGATCTCCGGCTGCAACGTCGAGAACGCGAGCTACGGCGTGACGCTCTGCGCGGAGTGCGTCCTGGTCGGCCAGCTGCATCTGGGCGGCGGATCGGCCAGCCCGGAGGCGGCCGCCCGTGAGGCGGGCGGCGCGGATCCGGGATCGCCCCGCCTGCTCGCCTTCGACTGCGTGAACGGGGCGGGCGAGACGATCACGCCCTGCGGTCGCTGCCGGCAGCTGCTCCGCGAGGCCGCGGCGCCGGGCATGCGGCTCAACACGCCTGCGGGCCTGCGCACGATCGAGGAGATGCTGCCCGAGAGCTTCGGGCCCGCGAACCTCGCCTGACGGCGGCGTCGGCGGCCCGGAGTAGGCTTTCCGCGTGAGCAGCGACGAGACGCCGGACCCCCAGACCGCAAGCCCGATCCGCCCCTGGCCCGCGCTCTGGTCGATGGTGCTCGGCTTCTTCATGATCCTCGTGGACACCACGATCGTGTCGGTCGCGAACCCGTCGATCATGCGCGGCCTCGACACGACGATGACGGCGACGCTGTGGGCGACGAGCGCGTACCTGCTCGCCTACGCGGTGCCGCTGCTCATCACGGGGCGCCTCGGCGACCGCTTCGGCCCGCGCCGTCTGTACCTCTCGGGGCTCGCGCTCTTCACGGTGTCCTCCCTCGCCTGCGGGCTGGCGAACGGCATCGAGATGCTCATCGCGGCGCGCGTGCTGCAGGGGCTCGGGGCCGCGATGATGACGCCGCAGACCATGGCCGTGATCACGCGGATCTTCAAGCCGCGGGAGCGCGGTTCGGCGATGGCGGTCTGGGGCGTGACCGCGGGCGTCGCGACGCTCGTCGGCCCCATCCTCGGCGGCTTCCTGCTCGACGCGTGGGGCTGGGAGTGGATCTTCTTCATCAACGCGCCCGTCGGGGTCATCGGCTTCGTGCTCGCGCTGCGCTTCGTCCCGAAGCTGCCGACGCACGCGCACCGCCTCGACTGGTTCGGGGTGCTGCTCAGCGCGGTCGGCATGTTCCTCCTGGTGTTCGGGATCCAGGAGGGGGAGTCCTTCGCCTGGGGCGTCATCTGGGGCCCCGTGACGGTCTGGGGCCTCATCGTCGCAGGCGCGCTCGTGCTCGGCCTCTTCGTGTGGTGGCAGCATGCGCAGCGCGGCGAACCGCTCATGCCGCTCGCCATCTTCCGCGACCGCAACTTCTCGGTCGGCACGGCCGCCATCGTGACGGTCGGCGTCACCGTCACCGCGATGAGCCTGCCGCTCATGTTCTACTTCCAGAGCGTGCGCGGCCTCACCCCGACTCAGTCGGCGCTCATGCTCGTGCCCATGGCGGTCGTCTCCATGGGGCTCGCCCGGCCCATCGGGCGGCTCATCGATTCCCGGGACACGCGCCGCCTGGCGACGCTCGCGCTCGCGCTGCTCGCGGTCGGGCTCCTCGTGTACCGGGCGATGATGAGCCCGGAGGTGCCGATCCTCTGGCTCCTCGTGCCCTCGGCGATCCTCGGCCTCGCGAACGCGTTCATGTGGGGGCCGCTCGCCTCGATCACGACCTTCGGGCTGCCGCCCGAGCTCGCGGGGGCCGGGTCGGGCGTGTACAACACCAGCCGCCAGATCGGCGCCGTGCTCGGGGCGGCGGCGATGGCCGCGCTCATGCAGGCCCGGCTGACCGCGGAGCTCGGCGCCTCCGCCTCGGCCGCCGGCGGGATGGGTGCGGGTGGCGGCCAGGTGCCCGAGCCCTTGCGGCAGGGCTTCGCCGACGCGATGGCCCAGTCGATGCTCCTGCCCGCGGTCGTCATCGCGGTGGGGGCGCTCGTGACGCTGCGCTTCGCGCCGAAGCCGCCGGTCACCGACCGGGTGCGGGTCGTCGCGGAGTGATCCCGAGGGGCCGGCCGGACGCGCCCGCGCCGCCGGCCGGCACGATAGGCTGGCGCCGACCCCGGGAGGAACTCGTATGATCGTCGCATTCTCCGTCGCCCCGAGCGGCGCCCCGGCCGACGCGGAGGCCCGGCTCCCCGCGGACGGGTCCGTCTCCGCGGCCGTCGCCGAGGCGGTGCGCGTCGTCCGCGCGTCGGGGCTGCCGCACCGCACCTCGTCGATGTTCACGGAGATCGAGGGGGAGTGGGACGAGGTCTTCGACGTGGTGAAGCGCGCGACGGAGGCTGTGGCGCCTTTCGGATCGCGGGTGTCGCTCGTGCTGAAAGCCGACATCCGTCCGGGGTTCGCGGGCGAGCTCGACGGGAAGCTGGATCGTCTCGAGCGCGCGATCGGCGCGCCCTCGGCATAGCGCAGCGCGCCCTCGGCGGGGCGCAGGGAGTGATCGGCGGGGCGGGGCTGCCGTCCCTCCTGCGGGGCGGCGCGTGCGGTAGCGTGGAGATCCCGCGGATCCCGGGCGATGACCGCGGGAGATGGGGGAGATTCGTGGCGGCAAGACGTTCCAGGTACGCGCGGTCGGCTGCGGCGGCGGGCGCGGCGATCGCCGCGACCTCGCTGCTGAGCGGTTGCGGGCTGATCCCGAGCTTCATTTCGGGAACGCCCTCCGCCGAGTCGCCGGCGGAGCCCTCCGCCCCGGATGCGACCACCGATGCGCGCGCGCAGCAGCAGTTCTTCGACAACACGATGCTGATGATCCCCATGGTCGCGAGCGTCGATCCGAGCTCGTCATGGGCGTCGATCGAGCCGGTGCCCTGGGACCAGGCGGACCCTGCGCTTCGCGAGACCATCGTCGGCATGGGCGAGGACGCCTGCGTGCGCGCCGACGCGGCCGCGGGAACGTCGGAACTCGAGGATCCGGCCATGACCTGGCTCGCGGCGCGCTTCCTCTGCCCGGAGCACCGCGAGCTCGCCGACGAGTTCCTCTCGAACGGCGCGAGCGTCTCGCCCACGCACTCGATGGCCGACCTCTTCGAGCTGGCCCTGCTCCAGGACGACGACGCGTCGACCGACGAGGTGCTCACGGCGAACGACTCCTGCATGGGCGCGCTCGCGATCGCATGGGAGGTCGCCGACGGGGCCACATTCGAGATGACGTGCTGGCTCATCCGCGTGCAGTCGGTCGAGGCGACCGGCGGCGGTTCGGAGTACCGTTCCCTCTTCACCGACGCCGGCGAGCTGGGGAACGCCGAGTCCGACGCCCGCTTCTCGGAACTCGCGGAGGCGTCGGGCGCGGCGCCGAACCAGCTGTCCGAGCTGCTCGACGGGGCGGAGTAGGCACCGCGGCCGGAGCGGGGCGCGTGCCCCGCAGCGCCCCGCGCAAGCCGCGGCCTGCCACCACCCCCGCCTGCGGGGCGGCGGGGAGGAACCGGGGAGGGCCCCCGCCCGCGCGTCACGCCGCCGCGTCGTCGCCCTCCGGCCCACCCTCGGGCATCCCGCCGTCCGCCGGGGCTCCGCCGCCCGGTGCGCCGCCCGCGGCACCGCCGCCCATGCCCGTCGCGGCCTGCTGCTCGACGCTGTTCGCGTAGTCGTTCGTCGGGTCGCGGTAGATCGTGTGCACGTGCCCCCACCCGGAGGTCGAGACACCCGAGACGTCGGCGCCGGCGGAGCCCTGCTGCGCCTGGAGCGCCACGTAGACGTTCGGCCCCGAGATGGAGAAGGAGATCCCGTCGCCCTGGCTCATGTCGTAGACGGTCTCGCCCGACCAGGCGATCACCGTGTCGTCGAGCGTCGCCTCGATCTTCGCGAGTGCCGCCTCCGTCGTCTCCGCGTCGGCCATGCCCGCCCAGTTCGCGATGAGTTCGAGGAGCAGCTCGCGCTGCGCCTCGGTGAGCTCGGCGC
Organism: Leucobacter allii; assembly: GCF_022919155.1. Classification (NCBI taxonomy): domain Bacteria; kingdom Bacillati; phylum Actinomycetota; class Actinomycetes; order Micrococcales; family Microbacteriaceae; genus Leucobacter; species Leucobacter allii. The sequence continues at coordinate 3,047,368 of NZ_CP095045.1, read as the reverse complement.
CGGTGAGCCCCGTCCCGGTCGCGAAGTCGCAGGTGTCCCCGGGGGCGCACATGCTCACTGCGCCCGAGGCGAGGGTCGCCTGCTGCTCCGTCGTGAGGCTGTCGAAGAAGGCGAAGGCGTCGGTGTAGATGCCGTCGAAGGGCTGCACCTCCGTGCCCTCCGCGTCCGTATAGACGGCGGGCTGCACGCCGAGATGCGTCGGCGCGAAGGTGATCTCGCCCGCCGCGCCGTCGAGCGTGGCGTTGATGCCGAGATGGTGCCCGCCGAACTGCACCTCGTACGCCTCGGTCTCCGAGGCGTCGCCGAAGAGCGCGATGGTGTACTGGCCGAGGGAGGTCTCGGTGCTGCTCGAGTGCTCGAGCAGATACGCGTCGCCGCCCATGATGCCGGTCACGGTCTCGTAGGCCTCCTCGCTGAGGAGCGAGGCCAGCACCTCCATCGCCGCGGCGCGCTGCGCCTCGCTCAGGTCGTTCAGGTTGAGACCGGCGCGCTCGACGAAGGTGATGGGGAAGTTCGACCACGAGGTCGTCTTGGTCTCGTCGTCGTAGTCGTAGAGCACGGCATCGCGCTGCTCGTCGGTCAGCGTGGCGAGGAACGCCTCCGCCGCCGCGGTGGTCTCCGCGATCGTCTCGCTCGTGGTCGTCGCATCGCTCGCGGCGCTCGCGGCTGAGGCTGCCGTCGCGTCGGTGGATGATGCGGCGGTCGGTGCGGTGGATCCGGTGGCGACCTGGGTGCCGACGGCGCAGCCGGTCAGCAGCATTCCGGTGACGAGGAGGGATGCGGCGGCGGCGACGGTGCGCGTGCGCGCTGAGGGGGAGGGCATGAGGACTCCTTCGCTGGGGATGAGGGAGTTCCAGGACAGCGCCGGAACATTCATGCTCGATATGCATCGGGCAAGAACTCGGTATGGGCGACCCGGATCGGCTGCGCGGGCGGTCGCGATCGGCGAGACTGGGGGCATGCCGCACGCCACTCCGCCGCAGATCACCCGCATCGACGGATCGCCCATCCGCGCCGTCGTCGTCGATGACGAGCGCAATCTCACCGAGCTGCTCGTCATGGCGCTGCAGGCGGAGGGGTGGCGGGTCGAGAGCGCGGCGAACGGGCAGGAGGCGCTCAACGCCATCAGGGAGACGGGCCCGGACGTCGTGGTGCTGGACGTCATGATGCCCGGGATCGACGGGCTCGAGGTGCTGCGACGGCTCCGCGGATCCGGCAACGACGTGCCCGTGCTGTTCCTCACGGCGAAGGACGCCGTCGACGATCGCATCGAGGCGATCACCGCCGGCGGCGACGACTACGTCACGAAGCCGTTCAATCTCCAGGAGGTGGTCGCGCGCCTGCGCGGCATGGCGCGCCGGTACGCGGGGGTCACGGGCGAGGACGGCCCGCTCGTGGTCGGCGACCTCACCCTCGACGACCGCAGCTACGAGGTGCGGCGCGGCGGCGTGCCCGTCCAGCTCACCGCGAAGGAGTTCGAGCTGCTCCGGTACCTGATGCAGAACCAGCGGCAGGTGCTCACCCGCCCGCAGATCCTCGAGAACGTCTGGAGCTACGACTTCGGCGGCAAGTCGGGCGTGGTCGAGATCTATATCTCCTACCTGCGCAAGAAGATCGACACGCTCGGCCCCGCGCTGATCCACACGGTGCGCAGCGTCGGCTACACGATCAGACCGGCCGACGGATGACGGGCCTCGGGCGGAGCTGGCCGCTCAGCCGTCGGCTCGTCGTCGGCACCATCGCGCTCGTGCTCGTCACGCTGATCCTCTCCGGCGGGGCGGCGCTGCTGGCGCTGCGCGCGTCGCTGTACGAGCGCCTGGACCAGGAGGTGCGGATGGGGCTTGCGATCCTCGCCGGCCCGGCGCGCGATGCGCCGGGCGGCGGGGCGGGCGAGGGCGGTGGCGTCGTCGATCCCGGGCCGGATGACGGTTCCGGCGGCGGGGGCGGCCCCGATGCGGGATCCGCTCCCCGGCTCCGGCTCGACACCCTGGAGGTGGTGATCGCCGCGGACGGCACGGCGACGCGGGCGAGCACCGTCGGCCCCGACGGCACCGTCGCCTCGCTCACCGCTGCGCAGCTCGAGGTCGTCACCGAGTCGGCAGACCGTGCCGAGCAGCCGACGACCGTCGATCTCGGCGGCACGGCGGGATCCTTCCGCATCGCCGCGCAGTCGGGGCCGGACGGCACGGTCGTCGCGGGCACGTCGCTCAGGGACACGACGGCGACGATCGCGTCGCTCGGCGGCATCCTCGTCGTCGTCGCCGTCGCGGCCCTGATCCTCGTCGGCGCCGGGATCGCGTGGCTCGTCACCTCGGCGCTGCGCCCGCTGCGGCGCGTCGCCGGCACGGCGGAACGGGTCGCGCAGCGGCCGCTCGCGGTTGGCGCTGTGACGCTGCCCGAGCGCGCCGGCCTCGCCGAGGACCCCGGCACCGAGGTCGGTCGCGTGGGCGCGGCGCTCGACACGCTGCTGAATCATGTCGAGACGGCTCTCGGTGCGCGGCAGGAGAGCGAGGAGCGACTGCGCGCCTTCATCGCCGACGCGAGCCACGAGCTGCGCACCCCGCTCGCCTCCATCCGCGGCTACGCGCAGCTCGCGCACGCCGAGACTTTCGAGATGCCGGCCACGCAGGCGCGTTCCCTCGAACGGATCGAGTCGGAGGCCGAGCGCATGGGCGCGCTCGTGGAGGATCTGCTGCTGCTCGCCCGCCTCGACTCCGGCCAGCGGCTGCGCCGGGAACCGGTCGACGTGACGATGCTCGCGATCGAGACCGTGAGCGACCTCCACGCGGCGATGCCCGATCACGAGTGGATCGTCGAGGTCGACGAGCCCGTCGAGGTGCGCGGCGACGCGCCGCGGATCCGCCAGGTGCTCATCAATCTGCTCGGCAACGCCGGACGGCACACCCCGGCGGGTACGCGCGTCACGGCCGCGGTGACGCGCGTCGGCGGCGAGGCCGTCATATCCGTCTCAGACGACGGGCCGGGGATCGCTCCCGAGCTGCTCCCGCGGCTGTTCGACCGATTCACGCGCGGGGACGCGGCGCGCAATCGCGACGCGGGCAGCACCGGGCTCGGCCTCGCCATCGCGAGCGCGATCGTGCAGGAGCACGGCGGGAGGATCGACGTCGCGAGCGGATCCGCCGGCACCTCCTTCGAGGTCGCGCTACCGCTCCTCGGGGCCGGCGAGATCGAACAAGTTGACAGTTAGGGGTCAAATAGTCATAATTCTAACTATGACCGAACCCGAACCCCGGCTCACCACGAGCCTCGACCTCATGCGCTGGATCGGCTGGGCCCAGCGCAAGTCGCTCGAGGAGTGGATGCGTGCGCGCGATCTGAGCCACGAGCAGGGGTTCGTGCTCGGCTATCTGGTGCAGCACCCCGGCGCGATCCAGCGCGATATCGCCGAGGCGAGCCGCACGACGCCCGCGAGCGTCTCGAGCCTGCTGCAGGGGCTCGAGCGCCGCGGGTACATCGAACGACGGCCGGACCCCGCCAATGCGCGCATCAAGCGCGTCCATCCGACCGCCGAGGGCATCGCCGTCATCTCCGGATTCGACACCGCGGCCGCCGATGTGGAACGCGCCGTGCTCGCCCCGCTCACCGCGGGCGAGCAGGATGCCCTGCGCATCCTCCTCCAGAAGATCACCGAAGAGCTCCCGCGCCCCGCACGGGACTGACCCCTCCCGCCGCCCCAGCGGTCGTCCGGCCCGATCGCCGCGACCCGATCTGAGGCGCCGCGATCCGGCGCGCTCCGATCCGGCGCGCTCCGACCCTCTGCCCTGATCCGGCGCGCCCCGGCTCCCGGATCCCGCCGCGCCCGGCTCGCGCCGGACGCCGGATGACGCCGCGCATCGACCCGGCGCCACCCGGCGCGCTCCGGCGCGCCCGAACGAGGACGCCTCCCTCCGCCCGCCCCGAAAGGAACCCCCATGTCCGAGAACCGCACCGACACCGCGTCCGGGATCGCGCCCGAGGCCCGGTCCGAGACCGCTCCGCCGCTCGCCGGCGCCGATTCGCCCGCCGACCGCAACCGCTGGATCCTGTCGGCCGCCCCGATGCTGCGCGCGCTGCTGCACCTGAGCGTGCCCATGGCCGCGGCGCTCGTGGTCGGCGCGCTCTACAACGTCGTCAACGCCGGGTTCATCGGGGCGCAGCACAGCACCGTGCTCCTCACCGCCGTCACGCTCGGCACGCCGGTGCTCGGGCTCATCATCGCGCTCGGCAACTTCTTCGGTGTCGGCGGCGGCGCGCTCGTCTCGCGGCTGCTCGGCGCCGCCGAGCACGATCCCTCCGGTATGGCCGATGTGCGCCGGGCGGCCTCCTTCTCCGTGTGGGGCGCCGCGCTCGCCGGCGCCCTCCTCGCCGTGCTCGGCCTGCTCCTGCTGGGCCCGCTCGTCGCGGGGCTCGGGGCGGACGCCGCCGCCACGGCCGCCACCGCGGAGTACGTCGGCGTGCTGCTCGGCTTCCTCCCCGTGCTGGCCGCCTCCTTCAGCATGGAGCAGATCGTCCGCGCGCAGGGCGCCGCCCGGCAGGCGATGGCCGGCCTCCTCGTCTCCACGGCGGCGAGCCTCGTCCTCGACGTGCTGTTCATCCTCGTGCTGCACTGGGGCGTGGGCGGCGTCGCCCTCTCCATGGGGCTCGCGAACCTCGTCAGCCTCGTCTACTGGCTGCGGTGGCTGCGGCGCAGCGGGGCCGAAGCGGACGCCTCGCCGCGCGCGTTCACCCTGGCGCCGCGCATCGTCGGTCCGGTGCTCGCGATCGGAACGGGCGTGCTGCTCGAATCGGGCTTCATGATCGTCACGAGCCTCGTGCTGAACCACCTCGCGGCCGCCCACGGCTCCGGAGTGCTCGCCGCCATGGGCGTGGCGGTCCGGATCGCCCAGGTGCCCGAGTTCCTGATCATGGGCGTGACGATGGGCGTGCTCCCGCTCCTCGCCTACGCCTACGGCAAGGGGGATCGGGATCGGCTGCGCCGCGCGGCACGGTCCTCGGCCATCGCCGTGGGGCTGCTCGGGCTCGGCTTCGCAGTGCTCCTCTTCGCCGTCCGCGAGCCCCTCTTCGCGCTCTTCTCGCAGGATGCGTCGCTGCTCGGCATCGGCGCGACGATCATCGCCGCGCAGCTCGCCGCGATGATCGCCAACGGCTTCGCCGGGCTCGTCACCACGATCTTCCAGGCCACCGGGCGCGCCGTGCCGAGCCTCGTGATGTCGCTCGCGCAGGGCGCCCTGTTCATCCCGGTCGTCTTCGCGGCGAACGCGTGGTTCGGGCTGGGCGGCATCATCTGGGCGCTCACGATCAGCGAGATCGCCGTGCTGCTCGCGGGCCTCGTGCTGCTCGCCGGGTACCGCCGAGCGATCGCACGCGGTCTCGCCCAGGGCTCGGAGGAGCGGGCCGAGGCGGCGCTCGCCGCGCAGTAGTCCCGGTCGTCCGTCGGCCTCCGCTGGCCCGTCCGCGGGTGCGGCTCGTCGGCGCCCGCGGCCCTTCGGTGCCCGCCCACCTGCCCGTCGGTGCCCGCCCACCTGCCCGTCGGTCCCGCCCGCCCCTCGCAGACCGCCCGCCCCTCGCAGCCCGAGGAAATGACGCGACGTGGGGGAACGCCCCGGTCGAAACCCCCGAATGCGTGATTTCCCCGAGCGAGCGGGACGGGGAACGGGCGAGGGCGAGAGCGCGGGGAACGGGCGAGGGCGAGAGCGCGGGGAACGGGCGAGGTAGGAGCGGGGGCGGGCGGAAGCGAGCGCGCGAAGGGCGGCGCCGAGATCTAGCGGCGCTCGTAGCGGCGGGACGCGCCGCGGATCCCGGCGAAGCGGAAGGGCGCCTCCGTGACGCGCGGCGTCTCGACGTCGACGGCGCTCGGCAGCTGCTGCGCATGCAGCTCCCGGTACGCCGCGACGTCGAGCGGCACCCGGGCGTCGAGCGCGGCGGTGAAGCGGTCGTCCCGCCCGGCAGCGCCGGGCCGCACGACGCCCGTGAGAAACTCGCTCACGCTGCCCGAGCCGTAGCTGAAGAGTCCGAGGCGCTTGCCGACGAGGCCCGGCTCGTGGTCGAGCACGGAGGCCACGCCGGCGTAGAGCGACGCGGTGTAGGCGTTGCCGATGCGGCGGTTGTAGACGGCGCCCTCGGCGAGCCCCGCCTCCCCGAGCTCCGCGCCGGTGTGCTCGGCGAGGCGCGCCTGCGCCTTCTTCGCCATCTTCGTGTACGGCTGGTGGTAGACGAGCCGGTCGATCGCCCCGATATCGGGGCCGCCGTGCGCGACGAGGTCGTCCCACGCGCCCGTCATGGCGTCGAGGTAGGCCGAGATGGAGAGCTTGCCGTCGACGATCGCCGTGGAGGAGTCGTTCGGGCGCCAGAAGTCGTCCACGTTCTCCGAGAAGAGCCCGGAGGCGGCTTCGATCTCGACGAGCGCGGGGTCCGCGGAGACGAGGATCGCGGCGGCGCCGGCGCCCTGGGTGGGCTCGCCCGGCGAGTCGAGCGCGTACCGGGCGACGTCGCTCGCGATGACGAGCACGCGCTCGTCGGGGTGCCGCTGCACGATGCCCACGGCCGCCTGGATCGCGGCGGTGGCCCCGTAGCAGGCCTGCTTGATCTCGGCGACGCGCACCTGCGGCGGCAGGCCGAGCAGCTGGTGCACGAACACCCCGGCCGCCTTCGAATGGTCGATGCCCGACTCGGTGGCGAAGAGCAGCGTGCGCACGCCGCGGGTGCCGGTGCGCTCGAGCAGCGCGAGCGCCGCACTCGCCCCCATCGTGACGATGTCCTCGTCGGGCGCGGGGACGCTGAACTCGTCCTGCCCGAGCCCGAGCCGGTACTTCGCCGGATCGACGCCCGTGTGCTCGGCGAGCACGCCGAGGTCGAGCACGTGATGCGTGCTCGCGAGTTCCAGATCGTGAATGCCGATGGCGGTCATGCGCTCGGCGTCTCCTTCCGCTCGATGCGCAGGTGCGCAGCCATGAGTTCCCCGGGGTTCGTCTGCGCCGCGATGAGCGAGAGCTCGCCGCAGAGCACCGTCGCGGCCATGAGCTCGGCGAGGCGGCGCGAGTTCTCGCCCGGTTCGCGGGGCTCGCGGCAGCCGATGCGGGTCAGCGCCTCCTCGATGTGGGGGAGGTGCTTGCCGTTGCCGACGGTGCCGACGATGAGGTGGGGCACCGTGCACGAGAAGTACAGCCCGTCCTCCCGGTGCTCCGCGTAGGTGATCCCCTGCGATCCCTCGACGATGTTCGCGGCGTCCTGCCCCGTCGCGAGGTAGAACGCGAGCAGCATGTTCGCGTAGTGGGCGTTGGCGGAGCGCAGCGCCCCGGCGATCGTCGAGCCCACCAGGTTCTTGCGCACGACCATCTCGGTGATGCGCTGCGCGTCGCTGCGGAGCCCGTCGCGGACGATCTCGTGCGGAATCAGGATCTCGGCGACCACGCTGCGGCCGCGCCCGAGGATCCCGTTCACGGCCGTCGCCTTCTTGTCGGAGCAGTAGTTGCCCGAGATCGAGCCGTAGTCGATGCCGAGGCCCCACGACAGGATGCGCTCCATGAGTGCGTCCGCGGCGTTCGTGACCATGTTGTGCCCCGAGGCGTCGCCCGTGGAGAAGGCGAAGCGCACGAAGAGGAGGTTGCCCACGATCTCGGGATGGGCCTCGAGGAGGCGGGCGAAGCGGCTGCCCGACTCGACGAGCTCCTGCAGCTCCCCGAGCCGCGCCTCGATGGTCCGCGCGGCCCGTTGCGCGGCGACCGCGCCGGGGGCGACGAAGAGCACGGAGCGCGTCATGCGCTCGCCGGTGACGACGGTGCGGATCCCGCCCTCGACGCGGCGGGAGATGCGGGCTCCGCGGCCCACCGACGGCCACAGCGGCGTCTCGTAGGTGGCGAGCGGCACGGAGACCTCGCCCGTCACCGCCTCGCCGGTGATGCGGATCGGGCCGACCCAGCTGGTCGGGATCTCGGTGACGGCTGCGCGCGCGTCGGCGTCGGGAGTGCTCACGGGGTCCTCCGGGGGTCTGGGCGGCGGCCTGCTCGGGGGCCGCGCGATGGGATGACGTCATGCGCCGGCTCGCTCCGACCGCGTGGCGAGCGCGCGGACGTCGACGCCGCGGGCCTCGCAGTACTCGCGCAGCGCGCCGCGGACGATGAGATCGGTGGCCAGGAGCCCGCCGCGCTCGCGCGCGCCGAGCAGCGCGTAGACGGCGCGGGTGCGGTCGCGCCAGTCCTCGACGAGGGCGATGAGCGCGGCGGCGCCGCCGCCCGGTCGTTCCGGATCGACGGCGGCGAGGAACGCCCCGGCCACGCCGACGGCGGCGGCGCCGGCGGCGAGGGCCTTCACCACGTCGAAGGGGCTGCGCACCCCGCCCGAGGCGAGGAGCACCGGTGCGGGACCGGACGCGGCCCCGGCCTCGAGCAGGCACGCGAGCGCCGACTGGCCGAAGCCGGAGAGGATCGACAGGTCGCCGGCCCGGCCGGGCCGGCGCGCGTTCTCGATCGCGAGGAAGTCGGTGCCGCCGCGTCCGCTGACGTCGGCGATCCCGATCCCGATCTCGGCGAGGCGCCGGAGCGTCCCGCGGCTGAGGCCGAAGCCGACCTCCTTCACGATCACCGGCACCGGGGAGGCCGCGGCGAGCCGCTCGACGGAGCGCAGCCATGAGGAGAAGTCGCGCGAGCCCTCGGGCATCGCGGTCTCCTGGACCGCGTTCACATGGAGCTGCAGCGCGTTCGCGCCGAGCAGCTCGACGGCGCGCCGCGCGTCGTCTGCGGGGCGGCCGACGCCGACGTTCGCCATGACGAAGCCGTCGGGGTTCTCCTCGCGGATCACGGTGAAGCCCGGCGCGGTCTCCGGCTCGTCGAGGGCGACGGATACGGAGCCGCACGCCAGGGGGAGGCCCGTCTCACGGGCCGCGATCGCGAGCTCGCGGTTGATGCGCCGCGTCCGCTCCGTGCCGCCGGTCATCCCGTTCACGTAGAAGGGGGTCTCCCAGCGCCAGGTGCCCGCGGCGTGCCCCGGTCCCGCGGCGAACGCGATCGTGGTGCCGAGGTCGACCCGCTCGGGGTCGACGCCGGCGAGGGCGTGGTGCACGAAGTCGAGCTCGGCGAAGGGCGAGGCGCCCGGGCCCGCGGCGCCCGAGGCGTCCGGCTCGGCGGCGCGGCGCTGCTGCGCGAGCGCGAGGGCGACGTGCTCGTCCTTGCGGGCGGCGCGGGAGGCGTCGAGCCCGTGCGCGGGCGTGAGGTCAGCAGGCATCGATGCTCCCGGTGGCGGCGTGGGGCGCGAGGCTCAGGCGGCGGATGTCGTTCGCCTCCCACTCGCGCAGGATCGGCGCCGTGCCGAGCCCGGCGTCGGCGAGCACGATGCCGCAGTCGCCGCCGCCGGCGCCCGAGGGCTTCCCGGCGGCGCCGTGGCGCTCGGCGACGTCGCACAGGGTGCGCAGCTGCGCCGTCTCGATCGTGATCCCGGAGGAGGCGCTCAGCTGCTGCAGCACGCGGCGCGCGCGGCGGATGGTGGGCAGGGCGCCGCGGGACTGCGCCGCGGGTTCGGGCTGCTCGAACGCCTCGACGAGCGCGTCGACGCAGGCACGGCTGTCCGACGTGAACTCGGGGTACGGTCGCGGGCTGCGGCCCGCGCCGGGGTGCCGCACCTGGTCGACGAGCCGCTCGGTCGACGCGGGGGATCCGGTCCAGCCGACGAGGAACTGCAGACCGTCGGGATCGGGCAGGCGCGTCACGCCGCACCCCGCCCACTCGCCGGATGCCGCCAGCGTGGCCGCGACCCCGTGCACGGAGCGGTGCAGGCGCAGCGCCTCGCGGTCGGGGGAGGAGTAGCGGATCCAGCCGCCGAAGGCGCTCGCCGCGAGGTCGCCGCCCGAGGCCTTGGGGGCGATCTCGATCGTCGCGAGGAGGGCGAGCTTGAAGCGCTCGGTGCGGGTGAGCTCGAGGCCGTAGAAGGCGTCGAGCGCGGCGACGACGGCGGTCGTGACGGCGGCGGAGGAGCCGAGGCCGAACTTGCGCCCGCTCACGTCGTCGAGCTCGCTGCCGATGTCGAGATCGTAGTAGCGCGGGGCGAGCCCGAGCTCGGAGCGCAGCTGCTCGACGGCGCCGATCGCGGCGAACACGTAGTCGGTGGGCTGATGCTCGATGACGATGCGGTCGCTCGCGTCGTCCCGCACCCACACGAGCGGCGAGCGGCCGTAGGCGCTCGAGCGCACCCGCCCGAGCTCGGAGCCCTCGGCGAGCCCGACGGTAATGTAGCGGTCCACGGCGACGAGGACCGCGGGCTGGCCCGGGTCGACGACGGCGTACTCGCCGGCGATGTAGAGCTTGCCCGGGGCGCGCGTCTCGATCATGCGAGCGTCTCCGCGCCGGGACCGGGGCCGACCACGCGCACGGCCTCGGCCCCGAGGCCGAGGCGCCCGCCGAGCCCGCGCAGCTCGTCGGCGAGCTCTTCGGCCTGCTCGGGGCGCACGATCGCGCACACGTTCGGACCGGCGTCGGCGGTGCCGTAGGCCTCGAGGCCCTCCCCGCGGAGCGCGGCGATGCGGTCGAACAGGGCGACGCTCGCGGGCGCGAGGTAGCGGATCGGAGGATCGCAGGACTGGATCACGGCGTGCATCCGCATCGCGTGCGCCTCGGTGATCCGCCCGATGCGCGTGAAGTCGCCCGCCGCGCAGGCCTCCAGCATCGCGGCGAGCGACTCCTCCGTTGAGGTGATCCAGGCGGGGAAGAACGGCGAGGTGAGCGCCGTACGGCGCATCGCGGCGCGGCTCGACACGGCCTTCTGCGCGGTGTCGACGGTCGCGATCACCATCCGCAGCTCCGGGGCGGGCACGGGCTCGGCGAAGGAGCCCGCATCGTCATCGCCGGCGTGCCACACGGCGACTCCCGGCACGATGCTGCGGGCGGCCGAACCGGAGCCGCGACGCGCGAGCCGGCTGAGCTCGCGCGGGGCGAGCTCCAGGCCGTACGCCCGGGCGGCGGCCGTCGCGAGCGCCGCGAAGCCGGAGGCGGAGGAGGCGAGTCCGGCGCCCGTGGGCGCCTCGTTGCGGGAGTCCACGACGGCCCGGGCCCCCGAGCCGGCGAGCCCGCGCACCCGATCGAGGAAGCGGCTCACCCGCGCGGCGGCCTCACCCGTCTGCGGGGCGTCGTTGAGCGCGAAGGCGTCGGCCTCGGCGTCGGGGGCGAGACGCACGGTCGTCGTCGTGGGGAGGGCGTCGAGAGTGAGGGAGAGGCTGCCCGCGACGGGCAGGATCAGCTCCTCGTCGCGCTTGCCCCAGTACTTCACGAGGGCGATGTTCGGGTAGGCGCGCGCGGTGGCGGTGCCGGGCGTCGGGGTCATGCGGCGGGGACCTCCACGGTCCAGCTCCGCTCGGCGCCGGCGCCGCGCATCGCGTCGCCGAGCTCCTCGGCGTGGGCCGGGGAATCGGCGACGGCGATCACGCAGCCGCCCAGCCCGCCCCCGGTGAGCTTCGCGCCCGCGGCGCCCGCCCCGACCGCCGCCTCCACCAGCGCGTCGAGGCGCGGCGAGCTCACGCCGACGCTGCGGAGGATGCCGTGGGCCTCCCGCATCCTCGCCCCGATGGCCGCGCGGTCGCCCGCGGCGAGATCCGCGATGGCCCCCTCGGCGATCCCGGCGAGGCGCGACAGCAGCGCCTCGGTGCGCTCGGGCTGCTGCCTCCGCAGCCACTGCACGGAACCGACGGCCTGCGCCGTCGAGCCCGGCGTGCCGGAATCCGCACAGGCGAGGATGAGCGGGGCGCCGATGCGCACGGGGGCGACCGCCCCGCGGTCGAAGCGGATCGCGCCCTCCGCGGCGACGGTGCGCGCGTCGATGCCGCTCGGCGAACCGTGCGCGACCCGCTCGGAGGTCTGGATCAGCTCGAACAGCGTCTCCCGGTCGAGCGGGGCGCCGGCGAGGTCGAAGGCGGCGCGGGCGATCGCCGCCGCGACCGCGGCGCTCGAGCCGAGGCCGCGCTCGTGGGGGATCGTGCTGCTGATGCGCACGCGCGCCGCGGGGAGCGCGAGCCCCGCGCGCGCGAGCGAGGCGTCGAGCGCCGCGCGGACGGGGGCGAGGCGCCGCGGTGCGTCCGCGAGCGCGCCGGTGAAGAGGGTGCTCTCGAGGAGGATCCCCGGCGCCGCGCCGGGGGCGAGGGGGACGATCTCGGCCTCGGCGCTCAGGCTGTCCACGGGAATCGCGATGGCGGGCGCGCCGTACACGACGGCGTGCTCCCCGAAGAGGATCGCCTTCGCGTGCGCCGACCCCGTGCCGCGGCCTCCCACCCGTGCCGCCGCCGCGCGCGCGGCCGGGGCCTGGACGGGGAGCGAGCTCGTGGAAGGGCTCTGGTTCATTCGGATCCGTTTCGCTCGGCTCCCGCGCGGAATGCCGGGCGGGCAGACGAAAAGAGGGCCGGACCTCGCCGTCCCTCTTCCCGTCATCAGAACTTCCAGTTTACGCCGAAGATGCTGAAGACGCGACATGTATCCGCGGGGCCGCGGGGAGCCGATGGCGCCGGCCGCGAACATCCGCCCGCGCGGCGCGCCCGCGCGCTATCCTGCGAGGCATGAGCATGGGCGGCGGCATGGGACCGGGCGGGCGCGGGTCGCGCATCTCCTCCGGCGACACCGATCGGCAGCGCGAGCTCAACAGCGCGGCCCCGTCGATCCCCGACATCGGTCGGCGCATCGCCGAGCTGTTCCGTCCGTACCGGTGGCAGCTCGCCGTCATCATCGTGCTCGTGCTGCTCTCGGCGGCGCTCGCGATCCTGCCGCCGCTGCTCACCCAGCGCGTCTTCGACGACGGGCTCTTCCCCGTGGACGGCGGGGGTCCGCGCCTCGGGATCCTCGGCTGGCTCGTCGGCGCGATGATCGCGGTCTTCGTCGTCTCCTCCGGGATCGGGATCGTGCAGACCCGGTACACGGCGCGCGTGGGCAACCGGGTGATGGGGGATCTGCGGGTGCAGCTCTTCCGGCACCTGCAGTCGATGGAGCTCGGCTTCTTCACCCGCACGAAGACGGGGGTGATCCAGTCGCGGCTGCAGAACGACGTCGGCGGGGTCGCGAACGTGCTCACCAACACCGTGACGAACGTCGTCGGCAACACCGTCACGGTCATCTCGGCCGCCGTCGCCATGCTCGTGCTCAGCTGGGAGCTCACCCTCATCGCCCTTGTGCTGCTGCCGGTGCTCGTGATCGCGCAGCGGCGGGTGGGGCGGATCCGCGCGAAGATCGCCGGGAAGACCCAGGAGTCGCTCTCGGAGATGACCGCGATCACGCAGGAGGCGCTCTCGGTCTCCGGCGTGCTGCTCGCGAAGACCTACTCGCGGCAGAGCGACGAGACGGCCCGCTACGCCGCGGAGAACGCGCGGCAGATCGACCTGCAGGTGCGGCAGACGATGAGCGGCCAGGTCTTCTTCGCGCTCGTCCAGGTCTTCCTCTCGGCGGTCCCGGCGATCGTGTACCTCGTCTCCGGCTGGATCATCGCCGCGGCGCAGGGGGAGGGCTTCGAAGCCGGGATCACGGCCGGCACGATCGTCGCCTTCACGACGGTGCAGTCGCGGCTGCTCTTCCCGCTCATGGCGCTCATGCGGATCGCCCTCGACCTGCAGACCTCCCGAGCGCTCTTCGCGCGGATCTTCGAGTACCTCGACCTGCGCCCCGCGATCGTCGACGCCCCGGACGCCCGCGAGCCCTCCGATGCGCCCGGACGCGCCGGACGCATCGACTTCGACGCGGTCTCGTTCCGCTATCCCGACGCCGCCGCGGGCGACCGGCCGACCCTCGACGGGGTGACGTTCCACGTGGAACCGGGCGAGTTCGTCGCCTTCGTGGGGGCGTCGGGGTCGGGCAAGACGACGATCGGCAACCTGATCCCGCGCCTCTACGACGCGAGCGCGGGCGCGGTGCGCTACGGCGGGGACGACGTGCGCGAGCTCGCCCAGGAAGCGCTCATGGACCGCATCGGCGTCGTGACCCAGGAGCCGTACCTCTTCCACGCCTCCGTCGCGGCCAACCTCCGCTACGCGAAGCCCGACGCGAGCATCGAGGAGATCGAGCGAGCGGCCGGGCTCGCGAACATCCACGACACGATCGCGGGCTTCGCGGACGGCTACGACACGATCGTGGGGGAGCGCGGCTATCGGCTCTCCGGCGGAGAGAAGCAGCGCATCGCGATCGCGCGGGTCCTGCTGAAGAACCCGAGAGTGCTCGTGCTCGACGAGGCGACGAGCGCGCTCGACACGGTGAACGAGCGCATCGTGCAGCACGCGCTCGAGGACGCCCGCAGCGGGCGGACGACGATCGCGATCGCGCATCGCCTCTCGACCGTCGTCGACGCCGACCGCATCTACGTCATCGGCGCCGGGCGCATCCTCGAGGAGGGCACCCATGCCGAGCTCCTCGCGCTCGGCGGCGCCTACGCGGAGCTCTACGCCCAGCAGCAGTAGGATCGTGGCGTGCGCGCTACCAGTCGTCCCATCACGCAGTCGAGCAAGCTGAAGGGCGTCCGCTACGACGTGCGCGGCCCGATCCTGCAGGAGGCCGAGCGCCTCGAGCGGGCCGGGCACGAGATCCTGAAGCTCAACATCGGCAACCCGGCGCCCTTCGGCTTCGCGGCGCCGCCGGAGATCGTGGAGGAGCTCCGCGCCACCGTCGCGAGCGCGCAGGGCTACAGCGATTCGCGCGGGATCCTCCCGGCGCGCGAGGCGGTCGCCCGCGTCTACACGGAGGAGGGCGTCGCCGGGGTGGGGCCGGAGCAGGTGCTCATCGGCAACGGTGTGAGCGAGCTCATCTCGCTCGTGCTCCAGGCGCTCGTCGACGACGGCGACGAGATCCTCGTCCCGTCGCCCGACTACCCGCTGTGGACGGCGCAGGTCACGCTCTCCGGCGGCCGCGCCGTGCACTACCCCTGCGACGAGGCGAACGGCTGGATGCCCGATCTCGAGGCCATCGAGCGGCTCGTGACCCCGCGCACCAAGGGCATCGTCCTCATCAACCCGAACAACCCGACCGGCGCCGTCTACTCCGCGGAGCTCGTGCGCGGCTTCGCGGCCCTCGCCGAGCGCCACGGCCTCGTGCTCATGTCCGACGAGATCTACGACCGGATCCTCTACGACGGCGCGCGCCACGAGCACGCGGCGCTGCACGTGCGCGAGACGCTCTGCCTCACCTTCAGCGGACTCTCCAAGGCGCAGCGGGTGGCCGGGTACCGGGCCGGCTGGCTCGTCATCTCCGGGGATCGCGCCGTCGCCGGCGACTTCCTCGAGGGGCTCACCCTGCTCGCGAACATGCGGATGTGCGCGAACGTGCCCGCCCAGCACGCGATCCCGGTCGCGCTCGACCCCGCGTCGCGATGGTCGGGCATCGCGGAGCTCTGCGCCCCCGGCGGCAGGCTGCGCGAGCAGCGCGACGTCGCTCACCGGCTCCTCACGGCGATCCCGGGGGTGAGCTGCGCGCTGCCCGGCGGGGCCATGTACCTCTTCCCGAGGCTCGATCCCGAGGCCTATCCGATCGCCGACGACCAGGCCTTCGTGATCGAGCTCCTGCGCGCCACCCGCGTGCTCGTGACGAACGGCCGCGGCTTCAACCTCGCGACCCCCGACCACCTGCGATTCGTCACGCTGCCCGCGGTGCCGGTGCTCACGGAGGCGATCGGGCGGATCGCCGAGCATCTCGACGCCGTGCGCGTCGGCTGAAGCGGGAGCCGCGATGAACATCAGGATCCTCGCCGTCGGCAAGAAGCACGAGAGCTGGGTGGCCGAGGGCATCGAGCGCTACGGCAAGCGGCTGCGCAAGCCCTTCGACGCGGCGTGGCTGCTGCTGCCGCACTCGGCGCGGGAGCACGAGGCGGCGCGTGCCGAGGAGTCCGAGCGCATCCTCGCGAAGCTCGATCGCGACGCCTTCGTGGTGCTCCTCGACGAGCGCGGGCGCAACGTGGACTCGCCCGGCCTCTCGCGCACGCTGCAGGGGGCGTTCGACGCGGGCAGATCCGTGACCGCGGTGATCGGCGGGGCCTACGGGGTCGACGATCGGGTGCGCGCCCGGGCCGATTTCGTGTGGAGCCTGTCGGGGCTCGTCTTCCCCCACCAGCTCGTGCGGCTCGTGCTCGCCGAGCAGCTCTACCGCGCCCAGGAGATCGCGGCGGGGCGTCCCTACCACCACGTGTGAACGGCGGGGCTGCGGCGCGGGCGCGGGGCGCTGCGGGCACGCGCCGGGGCTGCGGAGCCGCGGAGCCCTCGCGCGTCGCTCCGGTGGGCCGTGCGGCTTCGGTGAGTCCGGATCGGCCCGATCGGACTCACCGAAGCCGCATCGCCGACGGAAGCCGCGCTGCAGAGGCCCGCGGGCCGCGGCCGCTCAGTAGCCGAGCCGGGCGCGGAGGTCGTTGAGCAGCTGGGAGGAGCGCAGCGCGGAGTCGGGGGCCACGGCGGAGATGCCCTGCGCGAGGACGTCCGCGACGAGGATCCCCGCGAGGCCGTCTGAGGTGAGCCCGGTCGGGGTGTGCGGTGCGATGAGCGTCGCGTCGACGCGGTCGGCGAGGCGGTCGCCGAGCTCGTCGGTGATGAGGATGCGGCTCGCCCCGACGAGCGATGCGTGGTCGAGCAGCACGTTGATATCCCGGGTCACCCGGCCGGGGGCGAAGACCACGAGGGCGTCCTTCACCCCCATGCTCATCGCCTCGTCGGCGAGCCGGAAGCCGTCGGAGTCGAGACTGCGCGTCGCGAGCCCCGTGCGGCGGAGCCGGAGGGCGAGATGCCCGGCGGCGATGCCGGAGGCGCCGAGCCCGTAGCAGTAGACGGTCTCGGCGCGCACGAGCCGGTTGATCGCGGCGGAGTACGCGTCGTCGTCGTTGGCGGAGGCGGCGAGCTCGACGAGCGACGCCGCCTCCTCCCACACCTCCTGCTGGATGCGCGCGAGGTCCTGGCCGATGAGGTCGAGCCGGTGCTTCAACCGGACGTCGGGGGCGACGGTGCTCGTGAACGGCGCCGCCACCTCCTGCTTCAGCTGCGACAGCCCCGAGTACCCCAGACGCTGGAGGGTGCGCACGACGGAGGCGTTCGAGGTGCCGCTCTGCGTGCCGAGCTCGGCGGCGCTCGCGTAGAGCAGGCGTTCCGCCGACGTCGCGGAGAGCACCCGGCACACGGCCCGCTCCGACTTCGAGAGCTCGTCCCACGCCCCGGAGATCCGCTCGCGGAGCCCGGCGAGGGCCGGGTTGTCCGTATCGGTTGTTACAAACGATTCCATTGATGTATCATTCTGTTCTAAACGAGGATCATCCGTAACGGATGTTCCAATCATCTTCCCGGCAACGCCGGAAATGCGCAAGACGTATCGCGCACGACAGGGAGGTCGCATGGCAGCCACGACGCCGATCCGCACGATCGAGATCAGCGGAGCGCCCCGTGAGCGCGGTCGGCAGTACGGCGAGGCCGCGGCGGATCTCATCGCCGACGCCATCGCCTACTACACCGAGGCGCTCACGCAGCAGACGGGGATGAGCTGGGCAGCCATCACGGACTCCGTCTCGCAGTGGCTCCCCGTGAGCGAGCGGCACGCCCCGCACCTCGTCGAGGAGATGCGGGGGATCGCCGAAGGGGCGGGCGTGGCGTTCGCCGAGATCCTCACCCTCAACGTCCGCGGCGAGTTCGTCTACAACCATCAGGCGAACGCCGCGCCGAGCCCGCCGCCGGAGCCCGAGGCCGATGAGGAGCGCGACGCGGTCGACGGCTGCACCTCCTTCTTCCTCACCGGCCGCGCGAGCGGGACCGGGCACACCCTCGTCGGCCAGAACTGGGACTGGCGCACGCGCACGGCCGGCACGACGCTCATCGTCCGCATCGTGCAGGATCCGCTGCCGACGATCATCATGCAGCTCGAGGCGGGGCAGGTCGGCCGGCACGGCGCGAACTCCGCGGGCATCGCCCTCAACGCCAACGGGCTCGGCGGCAGCTTCGGCTCCGGCATCGGGCTGCCCCAGACGCTCATCCGGCGCCTGGTCCTCGACCACGGCGAGATCGCCGCGGCGCTCAAGACGCTCGTGAAGACCCGGCCGCACATCGCGAGCAACGCGCTGCTCGCGCACCGCAGCGGGTTCGGCATCGACCTGGAGACGACCCCGGGCGGCGTGGACTGGCTCTACCCCGCGGACGGCCTGCTCGCGCACACGAATCACTTCCAGGCCTCGGTCCCGCCGCAGCTCGCGGGCTCCTACCGACCCGTCTCCGCCGATTCGCTGCTGCGCCTGCCGCGCGTCACCGCCGGGCTCGCGCGGGTCGCCGGGGCGACGTCCACCGCGGAGAGCCTGGCGCTCGTGCGCGCCGCGATGTCCGACCATCTCGGCTACCCCGAGGGCGTCTGCACCCACCCGCATCCCGATGCGCCGGCCGTGAAGCAGTGGTCCACGCTGCTCTCGAGCTGCGTGGACCTCACGACCGGCGAGTACCGCATCGCGAACGGCTTCCCCTGCGAAACGCCGTACGAGCTGCTGCCCTGGAACCTCTACGACGGGCCGGGCGATCCGTTCGCGGCGCACGCCCCGTCACCGACCGCACCCTGACCCCGATGAGGAGACGAAATTCGATGAAGAACACGCATCATCCCCTGGGACTGGCCGCCGCGACCGTGAGCGTCGCGGCGCTCGCGCTCACCGGCTGCAGCTCCGGCGGCGCCGACGACGGGGCCGCCGCCGCGATCGAGGCCCCCTTCGCCGCCGAGACGCCCGCCGCGAGCGGCCCGCTCGACCGTGCGACCTGGATGCTCGGCGGCGAGCCGACCACGCTCGACGCCGACATCGACGCCACGACCGCCGACGACACGATCCTCGCGAACGTGTGCGACCGCCTCATGCGCGTCCAGCCCGACCTCAGCCTCGGGCAGGGCATCGCCTCCGCGGCCGAGTGGGCGGACGACACGCACCTCGTCTTCACGATCCGGCAGGACGCCGTCTTCCACGACGGCAGCCCCGTCAGCACCGCCGACGTGCTCTGGAGCCTGCAGCGCCACGCTGCGGAGGGGGCCGCGGAGTCCGACGAGTACGCGAACGTGGTCGCGATGGAGCAGACCGCCGCGGACGAGATCACGATCACGACCTCCCAGCCGGACGCGATCCTGCTGCAGGCCATGGCCGGGGACGGCGGCATCGTCTGGAACCCCCGCGTCATCGAGGCCGAGGGCGACGCCTTCGGCGGCCCCGGCGCCGCCTCGGCGTGCAGCGGCCCCTACGAGGTGACGGCGTGGGAGGCGGGCTCCTCGCTCACCATCACCAAGTTCGCCGACTACTGGGACCCCGAGGTCGATGCGCTGACCGACGAGGTCGTCTTCCGCTGGGCCGAGGAGTCGGCGATCGCCAACAGCCTCACCACGGGCGAGGCCCAGGGCGCCTACCTCGAGAACGCGGGCGCCGCGACGAGCTTCGCCGGCAGCACGGACGTCTCCGTCTTCCAGGGGCCGTCGACGAACGCCTGGGTGCTCGAGGCGACGGACCGCGGCGCGCTCGGCGACGAGCGGATCCGGAAGGCCCTCTCCCTCGCCCTCGACCGCGAGGGCATCGCGACGGCGGCCTTCGGCGGGCTCGCGAAGCCCTGGAAGACGCCGGTCGGCTCCGGCGCCTGGGGCTATGAGGCCGAGGCGTTCGAGGCGGCCTACGACGCGCTCGAGGGAGCGCCCGCGAAGCCGGGCGAGGACGACCTCGCCGCAGCGGAGGCGCTCGTCGCCGAGGCCGGAGGGCCCGAGGAGACGATCGTCGTCGCCTCGAACGGCTCCTCCTCGCACAACGTCATCGCGAACGCCCTCGTCGCCGCGGCGAAGTCCATCGGCCTCGAGGCGGAGATCCTCGTCGTCCCGCAGGTGCAGTACGGCGACTTCTACTCAGACGCGGAGCTGCGCGGACAGGCCGATCTGTGGCCCGACGAGTACTACATCTCGAAGAACGACCCGCTCGGCTTCTACAAGAACGGCAAGTCCGACGCGAGCGTGAACTTCACCGGCTTCGCCGACCCCGAGTACGACGAGCTCGTCGCCGCCGGCTACGCGGCGACGGACGACGCCGAGCGCGCGGAGATCACCATCGAGCTGCAGCAGCGCTGGGTCGACCACGCCGTCTGGATCCCGGTCGTGGCGACTCCGGCGACGCTCATCATGGCGAACGACGTCACCGGCGTCCCCTCCTCAGCGGCCTACATCTACACCCCGTGGGCGGCCTCGCTCGGCAGCGCGGAGCGCTGATCCCGATGTCCCACGCGATCCGCAAGCTCGCCGGCATGATCCTCACGCTGGTGATCGCCTCCTTCATCATCTTCGCGGCGATGTTCGCCGCTCCGGGGGATCCGGTCACCTTCCTGATCGGCAACCCCGAGAACTTGACCCCGGAGCGGATCGCGAGCGTCCGGGCCCAGTACCACCTCGACGAGCCGCTGCTCGCGCAGTACTGGCACTGGGCCTCGGGCGCGCTCACCGGGGACTTCGGGCAGTCCTTCCAGTACCACCAGCCCGTGAGCGCGCTGCTCGCGGCCCGGGTGCCCGTCACGCTCGCGCTCGTCGGCTACGCCGCCGTGATCCTCGCGGTCGTGGGGATCGGCCTCGGGGTCCTCGCTGCCGTGCGGCGCGGTCGGGCGACCGACACGCTCGTCGTCGGCGGCACGACGCTGGCCGCGAGCATCCCCTCCTTCGTGCTCGGCATCGCCTTCGTCGCGCTCTTCGCCGTGCAGCTGCGGTGGTTCCCCGTCGCCGGCGCCGGCTCGGGCGGGGTCGATCGGCTCGTCTCCCTCACCCTCCCCGCCCTCACGCTGTCGATCACCGCGCTCGCGATCGTGAGCCGGGTCACCCGGCAATCGATGATCGAGCAGTTCACCTCCGAGCACGTCGAAGCGGCGCGCGCGACCGGACTGCGCGAGCGCTTCATCGTCCGCGATCACGTGCTGCGCGGATCCTGGGGGCCGATCATCACGATGGTCGCCCTCGTGATCGCCAGCATGATCGCGGGCACCGTCGCGGTCGAGACCGTCTTCGGGCTCTCGGGAGTGGGCTCGCTCCTCGTCGACGCGATCAACACCCACGACTTCCCCGTGGTGCAGGCCGTGCTCCTTTTCATGGTCGTCGCCTACATGGTGGTCACGACGATCGTCGACCTCCTGCTGCCCGTGCTCGACCCCCGCATCGACCGAAGGAAGGTGACCGCGTGACCGCGCTCCTGTCCCCGCGCCTGCGCTCCCGGAAGCGCCGCGGTTCCGCCGTCGGGTTCTGGGTCGCCGCCGGCTTCCTCGCGCTCGTCGTGCTCGCGGCCCTCCTCGGCCCCCTGCTCGCGCCCTACGCGTCCGACGAGATCGACTTCGCGGCCATCTGGGCGCCGCCGAGCGCGCAGCACCTGCTGGGGACCGACCAGCTCGGGCGCGACCTCTTCTCCCGGCTCCTCATCGGCACGGGGGAGACGCTGCTCGGACCCGTGCTGCTGCTCGCGCTCGCGACCGTCATCGGCGTCGCGATCGGCGTCCTCGCCGCGTGGCGCGGCGGCTGGGTCGACACGCTCCTCGCGCGCGTCACGGATGTCATGTTCGCCTTCCCCGGCCTGCTGTTCGTCGTGCTCGTGATCGCGGTCTTCGGCAAGGGCCCCGCCACCGCGGTCGTCGCCCTCGCCCTCGCGTACGCGCCGGTGATCGCGAAGTACACGCGCAGCCTCGCCCTCAGCGAGATGGCGCGGCCCTACATCGACGCCTATCGCGTGCAGGGTCAGGGCGGGCTCTCGATCTGCCTCCGCGGCGTCGTGCCGAACCTCCTCCCCGCGCTCGTGGGCTACCTCGTCGTCCTCTTCGGCGAGGCGCTCATGAGCCTCGCGACGCTGAGCTTCCTCGGCTTCGGCGCCCAGCCGCCGAGCTCCGAGTGGGGCCTCATGGTCCAGGAGGGCCAGGCGGGCATCATCCAGGGCCACTTCCTCCCGACGCTCGTGCCCGGCGCGGCCATCGCGCTCGTCGTCATCGCGGTGAACGTCGCGGGCGTGCGCGTCGCCGACCGACTCCTCGCGAAAGGGTGAGCGATGCTCCTCGACATCACGAATCTCGAGCTCGCCTTCGCGGCGGGCCCCTCCGATCCCGGCGCCGATCCGACGCCGATCCTCCGCGGGATCAGCCTCGGCGTCGACCGCGGCGAGCTCGTCGGCCTGGTCGGCGAGTCCGGCTCGGGGAAATCGACCACGGTGCGGGCGGCGCTCCGGCTGTACGGCGATGAGGCGCGGATCTCGGGCAGCATCCGCGTCGACGGCGTGGAGATGGTCGGCGCCGATCCCGCCACTCGGCGCCGCGTGCGCGCCGAGTCCGTGGCGCTCGTGCAGCAGGATCCGCGCGCGGCGCTCAACCCCGTGCGCCGCATCGGCGACTCCCTGGCCGAGCGGCTCGTCCGCGTCCACGGCTGGAGCCGTGGACGCGCCGACGAACGGATCCGCGAGCTGCTCGGCGCCGTCGGGCTGAGTCAGCCCGAGCGCCGCATGCGGCAGTATCCGCACGAGCTCTCGGGCGGCATGCTGCAGCGCGTCGTCATCGCCGCGGCGCTGAGCACGGACCCGGCGCTCATCCTCGCCGATGAGGCGACGAGCGCGCTCGACGTGACCACGCAGGCCGAGATCATCGCGATCTTCCAGCGGCAGATCCGCGAACGCGGGCTCGGCATGCTCTTCATCACCCACGATCTCCACCTCGCCGCCGCGATCTGCGACCGGATCCATGTGCTGCGGCACGGGGAGATCGTCGAGACGCTGGCGAAGCCCGGCCTCTTCGCCGAGGCCGCCCATCCCTATACGCGCTCCCTCATCGAGGCCGCGCCCGTGCTTGCCCCGAAGGAGCCGTCATGAGCCTCGTCGAAGTCTCCGAGCTGCACCGCGTGTTCCGCATGGGGCGCGGCGCCGAGGATGTCACCGCCGTCAACCGGGTGAGCTTCGCCATCGAGCCGGGCGAGGCCCTCGGGCTCGTGGGGGAGTCGGGATCGGGCAAGTCGACGATCGCGCGGATCCTCGTCGGCCTCGAGCACGCGGACGACGGCAGCGCCGTGATCGACGGCGTCGACCGCCTGCGGCCGGCCAGGAGCCGCGCCGAGCGCCTCGCCCGGGCCCGTGCCGTGCAGATGGTGTTCCAGGATCCGAACGGCTCGCTCGACCGCCGACTCACCGTCGAGGAGACGCTGCGCCGCGCGATCCGCCTGCACGACCGCGGCGCGGACGTCTCCGCGGGCGCCCTGGCCGCGCTGCTCGACCGGGTGCGGCTGACCGAGCGGCACGCGCGGGCGAAGCCGCACGAGCTCTCGGGCGGGCAGCGGCAGCGGGTCGCGATCGCGCGGGCGCTGGCGGTGTCGCCGAAGCTCGTCGTCCTCGACGAGGCGGTGTCCGCCCTCGACGTGTCCGTGCAGGCGCAGGTGCTCGAGCTCCTCGCCGAGATCCAACGCGAATCCGGCGTGAGCTATCTCTTCGTGAGCCACGACCTCGCCGTCATCCGCGAGCTGTGCTCCCGGGTGCTCGTGCTCTTCCGCGGGACCGTGGTCGAGCAGGGGGAGACGGCGCGCGTGCTCTCCGCCCCCGAGCACCCGTACTCCCGGCTGCTCATCGCCTCCACGCCGGGGCCCGGGTGGGACCCCGAGCGGGTGGTGCGCGAGCGCATGAGCTTCACCCAGCGGATGGAGGCGGTCGCCGAGGGCGGGTGAGGGCGCTCGGCCGGGTGCCTGGGGGCTGGGTGCTGCGGGGCTGGGTGCTGCGGGGCCGGGTGCTGGGTGTGCTGCGGGGCCGGGTGTGCTGCGGGGCCGGGCGCGGGGGACGCGCCGGGATCCGCCGCTGCGGTTCCGACGTGCGCTCCGTCGGCGATGCGGCTTCGGTGAGTCAGGATCGGCCCGATCGGGCTCACCGAAGCCGCATTGCCGACGGAAGCCGCGCGGGATCGGCCCCGGGCGGCGGGCGGGCGGCGCCAGGAGATCCCGATCGCGTAAGAACTTGCACAATGGTGTGAAAGTTCTTACGATGGGGGGATGACCACCCGCACCCCCGCGCGCCGCCGGGACGCCGAGGCGAACCGCGCCGCGATCCTCGCCGCCGCCACCGAGCTGCTCGCGCGCGACCCCGGCGCGTCCCTCGATGCCATCGCGACAGCCGCCGGCCTCAGCCGGCGCGCCCTGTACGGCCACTTCGCCGACCGCGGCGCGCTCACGGCGGCCGTCATCGCGCAGGGAGCCGAGCGCTTCAACGAGATCGCCCGCGCGCAGCGCGCCGACGCCGAGGCCGCCGCGGAGCCGCTGCTCGCGCTCGCCGCGCTGGCCGCCGAGCTCTGGGAGGCGGCGGTGCACGTGCACGCCCTCGCGGCCCTGGCCCTCGACGAGCAGCACCTCGCCGCGAGCGCCGCCGCCCTCGCGCCGGTGCGCGCGCGCCTGCTCGAGATCTGCCGCGCCGGTCGCGCGGACGGCGCGATCCGCGCGGACGTCCCCGCTCGGGTCACCGCCCGGCTCATCGAGGAGGTCGTGCGCGGCGCCGTCATGCGGATCGATCCCGCGGAGGCGACCCGCCACGCGCTCGCGCCCCGCGCGGCGCTCAGCGCCGCAGGTCTCGGCTGGCGCGAGGCCGAGGCGCTCCTCGCGCGCCTCCCGCGACGCGCTTCGGCGCGGCCGGCGCCCGGCGGGCCCGGTGGATCCGGCGCGGCCGACGCGGCCGACACGGCCGGCGGGCTCGATGCGGTCGGCGGGCTCGATGGGGCTGGCGGGGTCGACGCGGTCGGCGGTCCCGGCGGATCCGCCGCGGTCGATGCACCCGCGGCAACCGATGCGCCCGGAGCGCCCAGTGCGCCCGGTGCGCCCGCAGCGGACGAGGGGGCGCGGCGATGAGGATCGAGCTGCGGGAGGTCACGAAGGGCGCGCGCGCCAGGATCCTCGCCCCCACCTCCGCCGTCGTCTCCTCCGGCGAGGCCGTGCTCGTGCAGGCCGAGACGGAGCAGCGGCCGACGGTCCTCGGGCTCATCGCCTCGGGGCGCATGCGGCCCGACTCCGGCGCCGTGCTCGTCGAGGACGGCGACCGGCTCTCCGGCGCGGCGGCGCGGCGGCGTCTCCGCCGGACCTCCGCGCTCGTCGACGCGCCGACCGTGAGCGAGCCCGACCGCGATGTGCTCGCCGTGGGCGTCGTCACCGAGGAGCTCATGTTCGCCGGTCGGCCCGCGAACCCCATCACCGCGCGGCGCTGGATGCACGAGCACGGCTTCGAGGACCTCGTCGGCGTGCCGATCGGGCAGGTGGAGCCGTCCCGGCGCATCCGGATGCTCTGCGAGCTCGCGGCGAGCCGTCCGGGGGTCCGGGCGCTCGTGCTCGTCGCCCCCGATCGCCACGGCGGTCGGCCCCGGATCTGGTGGCGGATCGCCGAGGAGCTCGCGGGGCGCGGTCTCGCCGTGCTCGTCATCGCGGGCCGCGCCTCCTGGGAGGTGCTGCACGGGGAGGGTCCCGATCCCGCACCCGCGGAGGTCCCCGCCTCGGACCATGCGGAGCTCCCGGCCCAGGTCCCGACCCAGATCCCGCCCCAGCGCCCGGCCGCCGATTCCGCGTCGCGATCGCACCCGCTCGCCGGATCCCCCGGATCCCCTGAATCTCACGAACCGCTCGAGTCGTCCGAAGGGAGCGCCGCATGAAGATCGCGCAGATCGTCACCGCCGAGTTCCGGCGGCTCCTCTCCAGCAAGATGTCCGTGCTCGCGCTCGTGGCGCTCGTCTGCGTGCCCATCCTGTACGGCGGCCTGTACCTCTGGGCGAATCAGGATCCCTACGGGAAGCTCTCGCAGGTGCCCGTGGCGCTCGTCGTCGAGGACGACGGCGCGACGGTCTCCGGCAGCGCGCGCAACATCGGCGAGGAGGTCGCCGAGCAGTTGCTCGACAGCGACACCTTCGACTGGCACGCCGTCGACCGGGGCGCCGCCGAGGCCGGCCTCGACGACGGGGGCTACGACTTCGCGGTCGAGATCCCGAGCGACTTCACGGAGGCCATCGCCTCGATCCAGGGCGACGAGCCGCGCGCGGCCGACATCGTCCTGCTCACCAACGACGCCAACAACTACCTCGCGTCGACCATCGGCAAACAGGCCGTCGAGAGGATCCGCACGACCGTCACGGAGACCGTCGTGCACGAGGCGGGGCTGACCATGCTCGACGCGCTCAACACGATCCGGCTCAGCCTCGTCGACGCGGCGGACGGCGCCGCGCAGCTCCACGACGGGCTCGGCGACGCCGTTGACGGCTCGGGCGAGCTCGCCGACGGCGCGACCCGGCTCGCTGACGGGACGGCCGAGATCCACGAGGGGGCGGCGCGGCTCTCCGCGGGCAGTGTGAGCATCCACGACGGCGCCGCGCGCCTCGCGGACGGGAACGCCCAGCTGGCCTCCGGCCTCACCGAGCTCTCCGGCGGCGCGGAGCAGCTGCGCGGCGGCACCGCGCAGATCGCGGCCGTCGCGGACGCGGTCGACGACGCCGTACAGGGCGCCGCCGGCCAGCTCCCGACGCTCCGCGAGGACCTCCGTGCGGCCCTCGCCGAGCGCGGGCTCAGCGAGGCCGAGATCTCCGAGGTGCTCGCCCGGCTCGACCCCGTCGCGGCGACGCTCATCGACGCGGCCGGACGCGTGCAGGGCGCCCGCGCGCAGATCGAACAGCTCGATGCCGGGGCCGGGCAGCTCGTCGACGGGGCGACGCAGCTCTCCGCCGGCGCCCAGACCGCCGCGAGCGGGGCGTCCGAGCTCTCCGCCGCCACGGCCACCGCGGACTCCGGCGCCGCGGAACTCGACGCGGCCACCGGCACCGCGGCCACGGGCGCGGCGACGCTCCGCGATGGCATCGGCACGCTCGCCGCCGGGCTCGAGTCGGCCGAGAGCGGCGCGGCCGAGCTCGCCTCCGGCCTCGCCGACGGCGCCGCCGAGCTCCCCGACGCGGATGCGGACACGCGGCAGGCGCAGGCCGAGACGCTCGGCGCACCGGTCGAGGTGCGCTCCGACGCCGTGACGCAGGCGCAGAACTACGGGGCCGGCCTCGCGCCCTTCTTCGCGGCCCTCGCCGCCTGGATCGGCATCTACGCGCTCTTCCTCATCGTGAAGCCCATCTCCAAGCGCGCGGTGACCGCGCTCAACGCGCCCGTGCGGGTCACGCTCGCGGGCTGGGCCACCCCGGCGCTCCTCGGGGGGCTGCAGATGCTCGGCCTCTTCGGCGTGCTCGCCATCACGCTCGGCTTCCAGTTCGCGAACCCGCTCGCGACCTTCGGGCTGCTCGTGTGCGCCTCGGCGACGTACAGCGCCATCATTCTCGCGCTCAACGTCTGGCTCGGCTCCGTCGGCCAGTTCATCGGCCTCGTGCTCATGGTCCTGCAACTCGTGACCGCCGGCGGCACCTTCCCCTGGCAGACCCTCCCCGCACCACTCGCGGCGCTCCACCACGTGCTCCCCATGGGCTACGTCGTGGATGCGATGCGGCAGGTGATGTACGGCGGCGCCGGATGGGATCGCGTCGGCGGGGACGTCGCCGTGATCGCGCTGTGGCTCGTCGCGGCGCTCGCCGCCGCCATGGCCGGCGTGGCCAGGCAGACGCGGCGGCGCACGCTCAGGGACCTGCAGCCGAGTCTCATCGGGTAGGGGAGACCAACCCCTCCCTATGTCGGTGGTCCCTGCTGTGATGGAGGCATGAACCCCTTCCGCCTCTCCACCCGGCTGCAGGCGCCCGTGCGCGGGCGTCGTGCGGTGCGGCTCGTCCCCGGGGCCGACGGCGCCGCGTCGCCCGCGGCCGCGCCTGCCGCGGCTCGCGAATCCGCCGTCGCGGTGCCGGTGCCCTGGCGGGTCGTCGCGCGCTCGCCCGCCGGCGTGGTCGAGGTGGAGCACCGGGGCGAGTCCGCGCTCCATTCGGTGCGGTTCGCGCTGGCCGGGGCCGGCATGCTCGGGCTGTCGCTGCCTCGGACTGTCTTCCCGGGGGAGCGGCTGCGCGTGGCGCTGCGGGGGACGCGGGGCGACGCCGCCGTGGAGTCTCCCGACGCGATGCTCGTACTGCGCTGGTTCCAGCCCGACGGAACGGAGCTGCTGTGGCCGATCGCGCTCTGAATGCGGGTCCTTCGCAGGGGTGCGCGGCGTCCCGGAGAGGGCGCGCGGCCGTGCTCGGACGGCTCCGCGAGGGCATCCGGACGGCTCCACGCGCGACACGCCGGGGGAGGGGTGCCGAGCGAAAAATTCCGGGGCTCCCGAAGCTGTGGATAACCCTCGGAAAGGGGCGGAACTCCGCCGAAAGTTCTCCCCAAGATCGGGCTCCCGGCGGTGGAGAGGCGGTGGAAAACTACATTCGTGTAACTACATCATGTTGTGGTCGGCTCCGGTATGATTCACTATATGTAGTGCCTCGGACGGGGCCGACGAGTTTCGAGAGAAGGGCGTGACATGGCCATCACGGTATACACCAAGCCGTCGTGCGTGCAGTGCACCGCGACGTACCGGGCGCTCGACAGCAAGGGCATCGAGTACGACGTGCTCGACCTCTCGCAGGACGCCGGCGCGCTGGAAGCGGTGAAGGAGCTCGGCTACCTGCAGGCTCCCGTGGTGGTGACGGACGACGAGCACTGGTCGGGCTTCCGCCCCGACAAGATTTCGGAGCTCGCCAGCCGTCTCGCGTAATCGCGTCGGCGCGATCGGCGCCCGCCCGGCGGAGCCATGATCGCATCCGTTCGAACGATACCGTTCCCGAACCGCCCACGGCGTCCGGAGGCCTCGGCCCCGGGTCGCCGGGGGCGGTTCCGTAGCACCGAGGATCAGGCGACGGGGGTGAGCGCATGACGGATCTGGTGTACTTCTCGAGCGTGTCGGGGAACACGCGCCGCTTCGTCGAGCAGCTCGGCCGGCCCGCGCTGCGGATCCCGCTCCACGCGAAGGACGATCCGCTCGTCGTGACCGACCCCTTCGTGCTCATCCTCCCCACCTACGGCGGCGGCCCGGAGACCCGGGCGGTGCCCAAGCAGGTGATCCGATTCCTCAACGACGAGCGCAACCGGAGCCGGCTGCGCGGGGTGATCGCCGCCGGCAACACGAACTTCGGCGAGGCCTACGGCATCGCCGGCGACATCGTCGCGAGGAAGTGCCGGGTGCCCTTCCTCTACCGATTCGAACTCTTTGGAACCCCGGACGACGTGAGCGCCGTCCACGATGGATTGGAACAGTTTTGGAAACAGCAGTGATGGAGCCGGGGCTCGACTCCTCGAAGATCAGCGACATGGACTACCACTCCCTGAACGCGATGCTGAACCTGTACGACGCCGACGGGAACATCCAGTTCGAGAAGGACCGCGAGGCCGCGCGGCAGTACTTCCTGCAGCACGTCAACCAGAACATGGTGTTCTTCCACAACTTCGAGGAGCGCATGCGCTACCTCATCGACAACGACTACTACGAGCGCGAGCTCGTCGAGAGCTACCCGCTGGCGTTCATCGAGCAGCTCCGCGACGAGGCGTTCGCCATGAAGTTCCGCTTCCCGACCTTCCTCGGCGCGTTCAAGTTCTTCACCTCGTACGCGCTCAAGACCTTCGACGGCAAGCGCTACCTCGAGCGCTTCGAGGATCGCGTCGTGATGGTCGCCCTGGGTCTCGCGGAGGGCGACCACGAGCTCGCGCGCGGCCTGGTCAGGGAGATCATCTCCGGCCGCTTCCAGCCGGCGACGCCGACCTTCCTGAACCTCGGCAAGGCGCAGCGCGGCGAGCTCGTCTCCTGCTTCCTGCTCCGCATCGAGGACAACATGGAGTCGATCTCGCGCGGCATCAACTCCTCGCTGCAGCTGTCGAAGCGCGGCGGCGGCGTGGCCCTCCTGCTGTCGAACGTGCGCGAGGCCGGCGCGCCGATCAAGAAGATCGAGAACCAGTCCTCCGGCATCATCCCCGTGATGAAGCTCCTCGAGGACAGCTTCAGCTACGCCAACCAGCTGGGCGCGCGTCAGGGCGCCGGCGCCGTGTACCTCTCGGCCCACCACCCCGACATCATGAAGTTCCTCGACACCAAGCGCGAGAACGCGGACGAGAAGATCCGCATCAAGACCCTCTCGCTCGGCGTCGTGATCCCCGACATCACCTTCGAGCTCGCGAAGAAGAACGAGGACATGTACCTCTTCTCGCCGTACGACGTGGAGCGCATCTACGGGGTGCCCTTCGGCGACATCTCCGTGTCGGAGAAGTACTACGAGATGGTCGACGACGCGCGGATCAAGAAGACCAAGATCAGCGCGCGCCAGTTCTTCCAGACCATCGCCGAGCTGCAGTTCGAGTCCGGCTACCCCTACATCGTGTTCGAGGACACGGTGAATCGGGCGAACCCGGTCAAGGGCCGGATCAACATGTCGAACCTCTGCTCGGAGATCCTGCAGGTCAACACGCCCACCACCTACAACGAGGATCTGAGCTACGACCAGATCGGCAAGGACATCTCCTGCAACCTCGGCTCGATGAACATCGCCGCGGCCATGGACGGGGGCGACCTCGGCTCCGCGGTGGAGCTCGCGATCCGCGCGCTCACCTCGGTGAGCGATCAGAGCCACATCTCCTCGGTGCGCTCCATCGAGGACGGCAACGATCAGTCCCACGCGATCGGCCTCGGCCAGATGAACCTGCACGGCTACCTCGCTCGCGAGCACGTCCACTACGGCTCCGTCGAGGGCATCGACTTCACGAACATCTACTTCTACACGGTGCTCTTCCACGCCCTGCGCGCCTCGAACCGCATCGCGATCGAGCGCCGCACGGTCTTCGGCGGCTTCGAGGACTCGAAGTACGCCTCGGGCGAGTTCTTCGACAAGTACACGGAGCGGGCGTGGGAGCCCGAGACCGAGCGGGTGAGCGAGCTCTTCGCGAACGCCGGCATCGCGATCCCGACGCAGGAGGACTGGCGCGAGCTCAAGGCGAGCGTCATGGAGCACGGGATCTACAACCAGAACCTGCAGGCCGTTCCCCCGACCGGCTCCATCTCCTACATCAACAACTCGACCTCCTCGATCCACCCGATCGCCGCGAAGATCGAGATCCGCAAGGAGGGCAAGCTCGGGCGCGTCTACTACCCGGCGCCGTTCATGACGAACGAGAACCTGGAGTACTACCAGGACGCGTACGAGATCGGCCCGGAGAAGATCATCGACACCTACGCCGCGGCGACGCAGCACGTCGACCAGGGGCTGTCGCTCACGCTGTTCTTCAAGGACACCGCCACCACGCGCGACATCAACAAGGCGCAGATCTACGCCTGGCGCAAGGGCATCAAGACGATCTACTACATCCGTCTGCGCCAGCTCGCCCTCGAGGGCACGGACATGAGCGAGTGCGTCAGCTGCATGCTGTAACCACTGATCAGACGCTATTTGAGTAACTCGCGGAGTAGAGAGAACCGATGAACTTCAAGCTGGGACACGCGGTGCAGGCGATTAACTGGAACCGCATCCAGGACGACAAGGACCTCGAGGTCTGGAATCGCCTCGTCAACAACTTCTGGCTGCCCGAGAAGGTGCCGCTGTCCAACGACGTGCAGTCGTGGGCGACGCTCACCGAGGCCGAGAAGCTGCTCACCATGCGCGTGTTCACGGGGCTGACGCTGCTCGACACGATCCAGGGCACCGTCGGCGCCGTGTCGCTGATCCCCGACGCGATCACCCCGCACGAGGAGGCCGTCTACACGAACATCGCGTTCATGGAGTCGGTGCACGCGAAGAGCTACTCGTCGATCTTCTCGACGCTGTGCTCCACGCAGGAGATCGACGACGCCTTCCGCTGGTCGGTGGAGAACCCGAATCTGCAGAAGAAGGCGCAGATCATCGTCGACTACTACGAGGGCGACGACCCGCTGAAGCGCAAGGTGGCCTCGACCCTGCTCGAGTCCTTCCTGTTCTACTCCGGGTTCTACCTGCCGATGTACTGGTCGAGCCACGCGAAGCTCACGAACACGGCCGATCTCATCCGCCTCATCATCCGCGACGAGGCCGTGCACGGCTACTACATCGGCTACAAGTTCCAGAAGGGACTCGAGGGCGAGACGGAGGAGCGCCGCCAGGAGCTCAAGGACTACACCTTCGCGCTGCTGTACGACCTCTACGAGAACGAGGCGAAGTACACGGCGGACCTCTACGACCCGGTGGGGCTCACCGAGGACGTCAAGAAGTTCCTCCACTACAACGCGAACAAGGCGCTCATGAACCTCGGCTACGAGCCGATGTTCCCCAAGGAGATGACCGACGTGAACCCGGCCATCCTGTCGTCGCTCTCGCCGAATGCGGACGAGAACCACGACTTCTTCTCGGGTTCGGGATCGAGCTACGTCATCGGCAAGGCCGTCGCCACCGAGGACGAGGACTGGGACTTCTAGAAAACCCGATCAGGATATATTTCGAGAT
This sequence comes from Leucobacter allii, assembly GCF_022919155.1. NCBI lineage: Bacteria > Bacillati > Actinomycetota > Actinomycetes > Micrococcales > Microbacteriaceae > Leucobacter > Leucobacter allii. The sequence continues at coordinate 3,015,030 of NZ_CP095045.1, read as the reverse complement.
CGAACGCCCCCGCGGCGGCCGGACGGAGAGTCCGGGCGCCGCGGGGGCGTCCTCGTGTTCGTACCCTGATCTGGCCACATGCTGCCCGCACTCCACCCATGCTCCGGCCCGTCGCCCGCGCGTCCCGCGCATCATCTCGCGGCCCGCAGCGGCTCCGCGTCCCCGATCCTGAGCCCCGGGATCAGCGCGAGCGCGAGCACGGCCGCGGCGGCGACGAACACGGCCGGGAACCCGGAGCCCGCGAGCGGGAAGGCGAGGAAGGCGAGGCCGCTCGCCGCGACGGCGAACGCCGATCCGGTCGCATCCGAGACGGACAGCGCCGAGGAGTTGAAACCCTCCTCTGAGGGTGTCGAGAACGCGAGCGTCAGCACCGTCAGCCGCGGGTAGACGAGGCCCATCCCGCCGCCCGCGACGCCCCAGCCGACCACCACGAGCCAGGGGTCCCGCCCCGAGACTGCGACGAGGAGGAGGGCGAGGATCCCGGCGGCCATGAGCGCGACGCTGATCGCGACGATGGCCGTGCTGCCGATCCGATCGCCGTACCGGCCCTGGACGAACGACGCCGACGACCAGGCGAGCGCGGCGGCCGTGAGCGCGAGCCCCGCGACCACGGGGGTGAACGCGAAGCGGTCCATGAGGAGTTTCGGCACGAAGGCCTCCGCCGAGAGGAACGCTCCCGCGACGAGACCGCGCATCAGGATCACGCTCGGCAGTCCCGGGCGTGCGCGGAGCGTTCCGGTCGGGAGCAGGGGCGCGATGGCGACGCCGATGAGCAGCAGGCAGCCGCCGGCGATCGCCCAGCCCGCCGCGGGCGGCACCTCTGCGGCGAAGCCGGCGCCGACGCACGCGCCGGCCACCACGATCGAGAGCAGCAGGCGGCCCCCGATCGCCCGCAGGCTCGGGATGTCGCGCGAGGGGTCGCGCGCGGTTTCGCCGCTGCGGTTCATCGAGACGCCGCGCAGCTGCGCCGCGAGGAGGAGGAACGACAGCGCAGTGAGCGCGGCGACGCCGAGGAACGCCCATCGCCAGTGCAGGAACTGCGCCGCGGCGCCGGCGAGCGCGGGCCCCACCATGGACGGCACGACCCACGCCGCCGCGAAGGCGGCGAAGATCCTGCCGTGCAGCTCGCGCGGATACACCCGCGCGATCAGCACGTACAGCGACACCGTCTGCCCCCCGACGCCGAGCCCCTGGATGAGGCGGCCGGCGATGAAGACATCCATGTCCACGGCGATCCCGGAGACGACGAGGCCGAGCAGGAAGAGTGCGACCGCCGCGAAGAGCGGCCCCCGCGGCCCCGACCGGTCGCTCCACCCGCCGGCGGCGACCATCCCGATCACGCTCGTGGCGAGCGTGCCCGAGAAGGCGAGCGCGTAGAGTCTCTCGCCCTCGAGCTCGGCGCTGACGACCGGCATGACGGTGGTCACGGCGAGCGCCTCTATGGCGGCGAGGAAGATCAGCGCGACGGAGCCCAGGGTGATCCCCCAGCGCGCGGGATCCCAGATCGTTCCCTGCTGTGCGGCGTTCGTCATGTCTGGACCGTTCGGTTCGGAGCATCGGCTCGGGCGGCACGCGGACGGCGCACTCGCTTCCCACTGTAGGCCGGTACGTCGATCCGGGCGCCATCGGGAACAGTCGAGGCGCCTCCGCGTTGTACTGCAGAGAGCGCGGCGCCGTCGCAGGAGGACTCGCGAGGCGGCGCCCTGTCGTTCACGCGAGTCCGAGGAGCGCAGCGTCATGGACGATTTCTTCACCGGAGGCGGCGGGGATCTGGTCATCGACTGGACCACCATGCCGACCTACAACACCATCATGTCGATCGCGGCGGGGGCGGGGCTGCTGCTGCTCGTGTCCCTCGGCCGATCGCTGCACCGGGACGAGCGCTTCCGGAGCGAAGGCTGGGCGCTCGGCGCCGGAGTGCTCGGAGTGCTCCTCACGCTGACGGGCGCGCACATGACCCTGACCTGGCCGTTCGCGAAGTACTTCCCGTTCGACAACATCATTTTCGGCGAGACGAGCCTCGGGCTCGGCGTGCTGCTGCTCGCAGCCGCCTTCTACCTCTGGAAGCGGGCCGCGGTGCTCGCGGACGCGGAGGATCGTGCGGAGGAGGTCGCGGCGACGGCGAAGCCCCTCTCCGTCTTCGTCTTCGGCCTCGGGCTCGCGCTGTTCGGCATCGCCGCCGCGGGGATCGTCTTCCAGCTCTTCGCGGCTCCGGCGGAGGAACCGGTCTCCGGCGCCTTCGCGCAGTGGCCGTGGCTCGAGGCGAGCTTCATGTCGGGCCTCTTCGCCCTCGTGGGGCTCGGCGCCGTGCTCTTCCCCTTCGCGCTCCGCTCATTTTCGCGCACGCGTCCGCTGAGCGGCACGGCGAAGACCATGGGCGTCGTCTGGGCGATCGCGGGCGTCGCGTTCCTGCTCTTCGGCGCGCTCAACTTCTACACCCACATCGGCCTCATCGTGAACACGATGGGCTGAGCGGGGCGCGGCCCGGAGCGGTGCTCCGGATCGGCGACCGCTCACCCGTAGGGGTTGACGGTCTTCTTCCCGGCGTCGATGTCGCGGATGAGCGCGGGATCCGACTGCCCCTTGCGCGGGTCGACCTCGGTCTCGGAGTGGTCGGTCGCTCCGTCCATGACGGGGGCGTCGATGGTCCCCTCGGCGCCGGTCTCGGGGCGGGTCGCGGAGCCGCGCCCGGTCTCGGCGCCCGTCGCAGTGTCGGCGCCTGCCCCGGCGTCGGCGCCCTCGTCACGGTCGTCCTGGTGGTGTTGTTCGGTGTTCATAGGTTCACGCTAGTCCCGCCCCCGACGCCCCTCAACGCCTTGCGCAGGCGGCGCCCAGGGGGTATACGGCTCCCTCGCTCACCCCCGCGTCGCGTCGGGGCCCGCGCCCACCCCGACGCCGAGAGGTGCCGCGCCGCCGTGGAGCTGCGAGACCGTCACCAGGGTGAAGCCGCGGTCGTGCAGGCCGTCGATGATCGCCGGGGCCGCCTCCACCGTGCCGGCGTGGATGTCGTGCATGAGCACGATGTCGCCGGGCACGGGGGTGCCGACGGCGGTGGCGACGAGCTCCTCGGGCGGCGGCCCCTTCCAATCGTTGGTGTCGACGCTCCAGAGGATCGCCGGGAGCCGGGCGGCGCGGAGCGTGGCGCCGGTGTATTCGCCGTAGGGCGGCCGGAACATCGTCACGGGTCGCCCCGTGATCCCGGTGAGGGTCGCGCTCGTCGTATCGATCTGCTCGCGGACCTTCGCCGCCCGCAGCTTCGGCAGCGCGGGGTGGTTCCAGGTGTGGTTGCCGATCTCATGGCCCTCCGCGGCGGCGCGGCTCACGACGTCGGGGAACGCGGCCGCCGCGCTGCCGAGCATGAAGAAAGTGGCTGCGGCCCGACGTTCGGCGAGCGCATCGAGCAGGGCCGGGGTCAGCGCCGAGGGACCGTCGTCGTAGGTGACGGCGACGCAGGGCACGAGCGTGCAGTCGACGTGGCGCTCACCGGGCGCGGGGAGGGCGGGGCCCGTGTAGTCGCCGCTCGCGGCGGCGGCGATAAGCGAGGCCCCGGCCTCGCTGAGCAGCGGCGCGCTCGCCCCGGGCGGCAGCGCGACGACGCGATCCGACGGCTCGAGCCCGGACAGCTCCGCGGCGCTGAAGCCCTCGGGCACGCGCACCACCAGCGAGCCGTCGTCGGCGACCTCGGCGGAGCCGATCGCGTCGCGCAGCTCGTCGCGCTGCGCCTCCGATGGGTCCGCGATCTCCGCGAGCGAGAGGGATCCGGCCTCCCGCCTGGCGGCCTCGACGAGTCCGCCCCAGATCTCGGCTTCGGCCTCCGTGCGCCACAGCTCCGACGGGCGCAGCACGGCGCCCGAGGCGGTGTCCGCGTACAGCGTCGATGTCCGGTCCTCCGCCACGGCCCCCGGCTCTCCGAGCACGACGCGCACGCGGATCCCGAGCACGCTGCCCGCGGCGAGCACGGCGTCGCAGGCCAGCACGAGCCCGACGCCGGGACCGGGCAGCGTCGCGAGCAGTTCGTCGGCGCCGAGCTCCGTGGAGCCCTCGACGCAGCCGCGCTCGCTCAGCCCGGTCCCCGCGGCCGGCCGGTACGGCGCCGAGCCGGCCGCGGCGAGGCGCCCGAGCGCCTCCCGGATCGTCTCGTCGATGTGCGCGTTGAACGCCTCGTGCGGCAGGTACGCGAACCGGGCCTCGACGTTCGCCCCGGCGTGGACGATGCGCTGCGGCGCCAGGGGGAGACCTTCGGGGGAGCGGGGAGCGACCGGGTCCGACACCGCGAAGGCGCGCTCGGGCCAGGCGGGCGGCTCCCATGCCGCCGCGGTCTCCGCTTCCGCCGCCGTTCCCGTCGCCGTCCCCGCCGCCGTTGCGGTGGTCACCGCCGCTGCCGAGCCGACTCCGAGCTGCAGCGCGGTGCCGAGCACCAGCAGTGACGCCAGGGCGAGCCGCGGTCCTCGGGCCCGCGATCGATGCGCGCGCGGGCTGCGATCCGGCTGATCGCGATCCGGCCGTCCGCGCCCCGGCAGTCCGAACCGCAGGGGGCTCATGAGACGCTCTCCAGGATCCCGGCGATCGCGGGCCGGTATACCTCGATTCCGCGGTCGTCATCGCCGGCGTCGCCCGCTGAGACGACGAACACGAGGGGCGGCTGCGACGCGACCACGGCGACGAGCCGCGGTCCGTCGGCGCCGTGGGTCACGGTGTGGCCCGAGCCGAGCGTCTCGCGGTTCACGAACGCGTCGATGCCGAGCGTCTCGCGGACGAGCGCCTCGGGATCCTCCTCAGCGCTGCCCGCGCTGATCTCCACCGCGACGCCGGCATCCGGGCTCCGCAGCCACAGCCGCTCGGCGACGGGGCCCTCGACGCGCCAGCCCGCCGGGGGCAGCACCGAGGCCGAGGCGTCCGGGCCGAGCAGCACGGGCTCGTCGCCGGTCGCCGTGCGTCCGGTCGCGGAGGCCAGGGCGCGCTGGCCCGCCGGGGTGACGACGACGAGGAGCGCCGCGATCACGAGGCCCGCGAGGGCGCCCCCGATCCAGAGCAGCGCGCGCCGCGCCGCGCCTCCACGACCCTTCGACACCGCGGCCCCTTCCGCTCGGGTGCCGCCCGGCTCGCGCCGGGCGGACTCCCGAGCAGTGTATCGACTGCGCCCCGGATCTTCACGGGGTGCGCGAGGAAATCGCGTAGCCTCCGCTCGCGAGCCCCGGAGCCGGCGTGCACCCCGACGAGCGACGGATCGGCGTCAGAGGCTGATCGCCGCGAGCGTCACGAGCGTGACGACGACCACGACGAGGATGCCGCCGCCGCAGCCGAGTCCGAGAATCAGCCCGTACCCGGCGCGCGAGGTGCGTGCTCCGGACTGCCGCGCGGCAGCGAGGAACTCGGGCCCTCCGCCGAGATGGAACGAGTACGCGGAGCCGGCGACGTTGATCGTGCGCGCGAAGTCCACACCCAACTCGAAACGGGGCTTGTCGAGGATGTCGGCGACGCCGCCGAGAATCGCATGCTTGATTGCCCGATCGACCGCGCGCGGGTCCGCCAGGAGGGGGAAGCTCTGGCCGCGCACGACGAGGGTGATGCGCTGCGCCGCCGACTTCACCGTCACCTCGGCGGCGGGCACGCTGAAGTACTGCGCCCAGCCGTTCGGCTGTGCGACCCAGAGGGTGATGCATCCGTTGCCGACCTCGGCGCGTGCGGGGAACCACGCGCCGGAGACGTTGTCGCCGAATGCGCCTGAGAACACGGCGGAGGGCAGCGGCGGGTACTGGTGCGGTGCCGGAGCGTAGGCGTTCATCTGTTCCTCGGAGTAGTGGTGCGCGGAGCGCGTTCGAGGTGCGCAGTCGCGAGTGATTCTGGGGCCAGCGTAGCGGCGGGGCGGTGCGCGCCGCTGATCGCGGGTTCATCCGGCGGGTCCGGGCCGTGCGGCACGCAGCCGCCGGCCGTCCGCGCGGTGCGACTCATCGGACGGATGGAGCGGATCACCAGGGGCGTGCGGATAGCGTGGGGGCATGTCGCCCCGCCTCCTGTTCCGCGTCTTCGCCTTCGCCGAGCTCGTCACCTGGGCGGGGCTGATCACCGCGCTCATCCTCCGCGGGGCGGGCGTCACCGATGGACTGATCGGCCCGGCGGGCGGCGCGCACGGCTTCGTGTTCCTCGCCTACTGCGCCGTCACCGTCTTCGTCTGGGTGAACCAGCGCTGGCGCGCGGGGATCGGCGTCGCGGGGCTCGCCGTCGCCGTGATCCCCTTCGCGACGCTGCCGTTCGAGATCCTGGCGGATCGACGCGGCTGGCTCGCGGGCGACTGGCGCCTCGCCCCGGGCCGGGAGCGGCCGCGCGGTCTCCTGGAGCACCTCCAGGCCTGGGTGCTCCGGCACCCGTGGTGGGCGATCCTGCTGCTCGTTCTCGCCGTGACCGCGGTGTTCTCCGTGCTCCTGTGGCTCGGTCCGCCCGTGCCGCGGGAGTAGCGCGACGGACGCGGCGCCGCGCGGGATCGGCCGGCCGTCGTGCCGGCTGCGTGTGAGGCCGCCGGCCGCGCGCCGGAGGGGCGGCAGTGCGCCGTGCCGACTGGGCGCCGTGCCGCCGCGCGCTGGGCCGCCGCCTCAGCCGCGCTGCCGGCAGCGCGTCGCACCGCACCGCGCCGCCCGCACCGCGCCGCCCGCACCGCGCCGCCCGCGTCGCACCGCCGGCAGCGCGCCGCGTCAGCCGCGCGCGACGAGGCGCGCGAGCAGCCGATCGAGGCCGAGGTAGACGTAGCCGAGCGCGATGAGCGCGACCGCGAGCACGACGATCCAGCTCGCGACGCCGGCGACGCCGAGCGCGGCGACGTCGAGGAACGGGTACGGGTAGTGCACTCCCGGGGCGAACTCGCCGCCGAAGCCGCCATACACGAGCGCGAACACGAGGTACGCGATCGGGATGAGCGTCCAGCGCATCGGATCGCCGCCGCGCACCCGCCCCTTCGGGACGAACAGCAGCCAGTCGAGGATCAGCAGGCACGGCGTGATGATGTGGATGAGGTTGTCCGTGAGCGTGAACGGCTCGTAGCCGTTGCCCTGCACGAAGGTCATCGGGACGAGCACGATGAGATAGATCGCCATCGTGACCGAGATCGCCATCATCACGGCCGCGCTCCATCTCGCGGAGGGCGTCGAGGTGCCGCGCGGCCCGTCGGTGCGCAGATCCCGCACCGTGCGGATGATCAGGAGGACGACCCACACGAGGCAGAGCAGATTGCTCAGCACGGTGTAGTAGAGGAGCGCGCTCCACGTGGGGTTCGGGGTGAAGATCCCGGTGATGCGCACGACGCCGAGCAGGATGCCGGCGAGCGAGACCAGCCTGAAGACGAGGGCGAGGGGGCGGAGCGGGATCGCCGCGCGATCCGCGAGCGGCTCGGGGGCGGCGGCGCTGCGTGTGGTCACCGCTCCATTGCACCACAGGTGTGCGGCTATCGCCGTGATCCGGGTCGCTTTCGCAGGGTGTCGCGGTGGATCACCCTGCGCGAGCGACTCGGATTCGGAGGCGGGGAGGGGAGAGGAGGGGGAGGTAAAGAGAGGGGGACGGGAGGGGAGAGAGGGGAGGGATGGGGCGCGGAGCGCGCGGGATACACTGAAACGAGGCGGCGGAGGAGCATCCCGCCGCGGACGCCGACAGGAGCAGGGATGAGCGGATCAGGTCGATCGCAGCGCGGGAGACTGGATCGTCGCGTGATCGTCGACGCGCTGCTCGAGCTCGCGCGCACCGATCCGCGCTCCCGCATCACCTTCAAGCGCCTCGGCGAGGCGCTCGGCGTCGATGCGACGGCCATGTACCGGCACTTCCGCAACAAGGACGATCTCACTCGCGCCGCACTCGACGTGCTCGCCGGTGCGGCCGCGCGCGATGCCGCGGCCGCACCGGGGGGCTGGCGGGACCGGTTGGAGGCGTATCTGCTCAGGGTCGCGGAGTTGAGCCTCGAGCACCCCTCCATCGGAGCGGAGGGCGCCGTGATCGATCCGGTCGGCCCCGGGGATGTCGCCGCCGACGAGTTCATCCTCACCGAGCTCAGCGCGGGCGGACTCGCGGGGGACGCGCTCATCCGCGCCTACGCCGCGATCTCGGGCTTCGCGCTCGCGCAGAGCGCCGCCCTGGCGCAGGAGGTCATGGCGCGCGCCGATGCCGCACGAGACGGCTCGATCCCGTGGATCAGTACCTTCGGCGCGGTCGACCTCTCCCCGTTCCCGCTCGTCTCCGCGCACCGGGATCGGCTGCTCGCGATCAGCGGCATCGAGGTGTACCGCGCCGGCGCCGAGGCGATCCTCGATTCCATCGAGCGCGCCGCAGCGGCGGAGGCGTCCCGTGTCTGAGCGGGTCGAGCCGTTCGAGGAGGAAACGGCGCCCACGGGCCCCGCGGCCGATGCCGTCGCGCTGCTGCAGGAGCTGATCCGCGCGGGCTGCGTCAACGACGGCACCCCGGGCTCGGGTCAGGAGATCCGGGCGGTGCGCGTGCTGCAGCGCTTCCTGGCGCCCGCGATCGCCGCAGGGCGTCTCGAGACGCACGTCTTCGAAGCGGCGCCCGGACGCGCCTCGCTCGTGGCCCGCGTGCGCGGCACGGACGACGCCGCGCCGGTGCTCGGGCTGCTCGGCCATCTCGACGTCGTGCCGGTCGACCCGAACGGCTGGACGCGCAACCCCTTCGGCGGCGAGCTGATCGACGGCGAGGTGTGGGGTCGCGGCGCCGTCGACATGCTCTACCTCACGGCGGTCTTCGCGACCGTGGTCCGCGAGCTCGCCCTCGCCCCGGAGCGGCCCCGCGGCGGCCTCGTGCTGCTCGCGGTGGCCGACGAGGAGGCCGGCGGCGAGCACGGCATCCACTGGCTCGTGCGCGAGCATCCGGAGGCCGTGCGCGTCACCGAGGCGATCTCGGAGTCCGGCGGCATGCGCATGGGGCGCCACGTCGCGATCGAGGTCGCCGAGAAGGGCTCGGCGGGCCGCCGCCTCGTGATCCACGGCAAACCGGGTCACGCCTCGATCCCCTATGGCGCGACGAGCGCCGCGTACCGCGTCGGCGAGGTGCTGCAGCGTCTCGGCGAGGTGATGCCCGCGGCCGAGCTCGGGGAGCTCTGGGACGCTTTCGTCGCGGCCCGGATCGACGATCCCGAGCTCGCGGAGCGCCTGCGCGACCCGGTGCGTCTCGATGCGGCGCTGCCGTTGCTCGGCGGCATCGCGGGCTACGCGCACGCGGTCTCCCGCGTCACCATCTCGCCGACGGTGCTGCGCGCCGGCAAGACGCACAACGTCATCCCGCCCCTCGGCACGATCGACCTCGACATCCGCACGCTCCCCGGCACGAGCGACGCGGAGGTCGACGAGCTCCTCCGGGCGGTGCTCGGCGAGCTCGCGAGCGGGGTCGAGATCCGCCACCTGCGCGGCTGGGCGGCCACCTCATCGAGCCCCGACACGCCCCTGTACGCCGCGATCGAGCGCGCCGTCGCTGCCGTCGCGGCCGCCCCGACGGTGCCGATCATGGCCGCCGGCGGCTCCGACGCGCGTGTGCTCCGCGAGCTCGGCATCCCCGCGTACGGCTACGGCATCCTCGGACCCGGCTGGAGCTACGAGCGCTACCGCGAGGGCGTGCACGGCAACGACGAGCGCATCGACGTCGCCTCGGTGGAGCTCTCGCTCGCCGCCCTCCGGCGCATCGTCGCTGAACGGATCGGCGCCGAACGGATCGCCGCGCGCTGAGTGGATCGGAGCCGGCCCGGCGGATCGGGGCCCGAGCGGGTCGGATCGGGCCCGGCGGATCGGGGTCCGGGCGGATCTGAGCGAGCCGGGCGGCTCAGTTGCCCAGCGGCTCAGCAGCCGGGCGGATCAGGGGCCGAGGCGCCGCCCGAGCCGATGCGCGTGCTCGAGCAGCAGCTCCCCGAGCTCGGCGCGGCGCTCCGGGGCGAACCGCGCCGCGATGCCGGTGAGGCTGAGCGCCCAGACCGGCTGCCCGGCCGAGTTGAAGACCGCGGCGCCCATGCCCCAGCTGCCCTCGACGACGAGTCCGGGGTTCACGGCGTAGCCCGTCCGCCGGGTCTCGGCGATGCGCCGGCGGATCCCGGCCTCGGCATGGGCCTCGCCGAACTCCCCCGCGAGCGCTGCGGCGGCGAGATAGCGGTCCACGGCCTCCGGCGGGAGATAGGCGAGGATCGCGAGTCCCGCGGAGGCGACCCCGAGCGGGAAGCGCTTCCCCTCGTACAGCACGAAGGAGCGGATGGGGAAGCTGCCGTCGGCGCGGAGCAGGCAGACGGTCTCCCCGCCGCGCCGCACCGAGAAGAACGCGCTCTCGCCGGTCGCCGCCGCGAGCGCGTCGACGTGCTCCCGCGCGAGCTCGGTGACGTCGTAGCGCTCCGCCGCGATGGTGCCGAACACGAAGAGTTCGGGGCCGAGCATCCAGTGCCCCGTGCGCCGGTCGCGGTCCACGAAGCCCTCGCCCGCGAGCGCGGCGAGCAGGCGGTGCGCCGTCGGCCGGGTGAGTCCGGCCGCGGCGGCGACCGCGGTGGTGCCGAGCCCCGCGGGCATCTCCGCGCTGACCGCGCGCAGCACCGCCGCGACCCGGCCGACGACCTGGGCGCCGGGGATCGATCCGTCCATATCGTGAACGATAGCCCATCGAGCGATCATCATGCGAGCGATTACCGCGCCACACGATCCTCGCCATTGCAGCGATGCACCGCGCCGACCTAGCCTCTGAGGCACGCGGCGGATGCTCCGCTATCTGGACGAGAAGGGAAGCGGTGTGGCTTCGAAGGCATACGGCAGCGCGGCGGAGGCGCTCGCCGACACGGTGCGGGACGGCATGACGATCGCGGTGGGCGGCTTCGGGTTGTGCGGGATCCCGCACAACCTCATCCGCGCGCTGCGCGACACGGGGGCGACGGACCTCACGATCGTCTCCAACAACATGGGCGTCGACGGCAAGGGACTCGGCCTGCTGCTCGAGAACCGTCAGGTGGCCAAGGTGCTCGGCTCCTACGTCGGCGAGAACAAGCTGTTCGCCGAGCAGTACCTCTCGGGCGCGCTCGAGGTCGAGTTCGTGCCGCAGGGCACGCTCGCCGAGCGGCTGCGGGCCGGCGGCGCCGGCATCCCCGCGTTCTACACGCCGACGGGCGTCGGCACCCCCGTGGCCGAGGGCAAGCCCGAGGCGGAGTTCGACGGCCGACGCGCGATCCTCGAGCGCGGGATCGTCGCGGACGTCGCCCTCGTGCGCGCCGACACAGGCGATGCGGAGGGGAACCTCCGCTACCGGCTCACGGCGCGCAACTTCAATCCGCTCGTCGCGATGTCGGGGCGGACGACCATCGCCGAGGTCGAGCGGCCGAGCGCGGAGTATCTGGACCCCGAGCGGGTGGACACCCCCGGGGTGTTCGTGCAGCGCTGGGTCGCCGTCCTCGACGGCACCAAGGACATCGAGCAACGGACGGTGCGCCCGCGGGCCGCCGCGAACGGAGAGGCGGCATGACCGTGTGGAGTCGCGATGAGATGGCCGCGATCGCGGCCGCCGAACTGCAGGACGGCCAGTACGTGAACCTCGGGATCGGCATCCCGACCCTCGTCGCCAATCACCTGCCCGAGGGGGTGAGCGTGATGCTGCAGTCGGAGAACGGGATCCTCGGCATGGGGCCGTTCCCGTTCGAGGGCGAGGAGGACGCGGACCTCATCAACGCCGGCAAGCAGACGGTCACGCTCGTGCCCGGCGCCTCGATCTTCGACTCGGCGACCTCCTTCGGCATGATCCGCGGCGGGCACGTGCAGACGGCCATCCTCGGCGCGCTGCAGGTCGCCGGGAACGGCGATCTGGCCAACTGGACCATCCCGGGCAAGCTGGTCAAGGGCATGGGCGGCGCCATGGACCTCGTCGCCGGCACGCCCCGCGTGATCGTGATCACGGACCACGTCGCGAAGGACGGCGCACCGAAGATCGTGGAGCGCTGCGAGCTGCCCCTCACGGGGGTCGGCGTCGTCGACCGCATCATCACCGACCGCGCCGTGTTCGACGTGCGCGACGGCTCGCTCGTCCTGCGCCGCCTCGCACCGGGGCAGGGGATCGCGGAGATCCGCGCTGTGACCGGCGCGGCGTTCGACGTGGACCTCGAGGAGGCCGCGGACGCCGCGGCCTGAACGTCGTCCTCGCGAGGCGCGACGCGCGGCGCGCGTGCACGCGGCGGCGCGGCCTCCGGATGCGCTCGCCGCGCGTTCCGCGCCCGCGGGCGGGGACGGGTCCGCCCGCCTGGGAGAATGGACGCGGATGCTCTGAGGAGAGGGGTGGCGCGCGCATGGCGGAGGCGGGAACGGCGGACGACGGGACCGGGGGTCGACGGCTGAACCCGCCGACCGCGGTGATCAAGGCGGTCCGCAGCCTCGTCGAGATGCCGGCGGGCCCCGGCCCGCGGGTCTGGATCGCGGTGCGCGCGGCCCTCTCGATCGGCGCGCCCTTCGGCGTGCTCACCGCGCTCGGCCACGAGGACATCGGGCTGCAGACCGCGGCCGGCGCATTCGTGGCGCTCTTCGCCGCCGATCGATCCGCCGCCGAACGCGGCAAGGTGCTGCCCTTCGTCGCCCTCGCCCTCCTCGCCTGCTGCGGGCTCGGCGTGCTGCTCGCGCCGTGGCCGCTCGCCGTCGCCCTCGGGCTCGTGGCGGTCGCCGCCGTCACGGGGCTGCTCGCCTTCGCCTTCCGGCTCGGCCCGCCCGGGCCGGTCTTCTTCGTGCTGAGCTACGGGCTCGCCGCGAACATCACGATGGTCGTCGACAGCGCGCGGCTGCATCCGCCGCTCGTGCTCCTCGCCGCGGTGGCCGGCGGGGCGCTGTTCTCGATCCTCGTCGCCCTCGCGCCGCTGCTGCGCGCCGCGGAGCGCGCGAAGCCGGTCCGGCCGCTCGGCGAGCTGCTCCCCGGTCCCTGGATCGGGCCGCAGGAGCGCGAGCTCCTCCTGCGCATCCTCATCGTCGCGGTCCTCGGAACCGTCGTGACCGTGCTCTGGATCGACCCGCACCGCGCCTACTGGACCGTCTCCACGGGCGTCGCGGTGATCGGTCTGAGCGCCGTGCGACGCCATTCGCTCGCCCGCGGACTGCACCGCACGGTCGGCACCCTCGTCGGCGCCGTGCTGTTCCTCGTCATCTCACCGCTCGGGGCGCAGCCGGCCGCGCTCGTGCTCATGCTGGTGGTGCTGCAGTTCTGCATCGAGCTCGTCGTCGTGCGCAACTACGCGCTCGCCCTCGTCTTCATCACGCCGCTCGTGCTGCTCATCAGCGGCGCGGCGACCGGGGGCGACCTCGTCGCGACCGCGGGGGAGCGCGTCCTCGACACGATCATCGGCTCCGCGATCGCCGTGGCGACGGCGCTCATCCATCGCCGAACGCGCCGCGGTTCCTGACGGGCGCGGCTCCCGAGCGACGCGTGGTCGCCGCGGCGGCACCCGCGGCGGCGACCACGGCCGCGGCGGCCTCCGGGTCAGTCGAAGATGTCGCCGAGGAAGTCGAAGGGGCTCTTCTTGCGCCGCCCCCGGTAGCGCGGATCGTCCGATCGGTACCCGTCGGATCGGTAGCCGTCCGACCGGGAGTCCTCTCGCGAGCGCTCGCGGTACCGCCGGTCGTCGTCGTACCCGCGGTCGAAGCCCCGGTCGCGGTCGCGGGGATCCGCGCCGTACCCGGTGTCCCTGCGCTCCTCGAAGCGCGGCTCGGCGACGGGCCGCGCCGGTTCCGGCGCGCCGTACGTCGCCGCGGGCCCGGCGGCGGCCGGGGGCTGCTGCGGCTCGGCGAAGGTCGCGGCCTCGGCCTGGGCGCGCTCGAGGAGCTTGTCGAGCTCGCCGCGGTCGAGCCAGATCCCCCGGCACTGGGGGCAGTAGTCGATCTCGATCCCCTGCCGCTCGCTCATGAGCAGGGTCGTTCCATCCGTGGGGCAGTTCATGACTCCCAGCGTAGGGCGGTCGCGCACGCCGCGACCGTCGATTCCCGCGACTCCGGGCGGATTCGAAGCCGGGCCGCGCCGGGGGAGCTGCGCCCGGGCGGCGCCCCGCCCGGGCGCAGCGAGTAGCCTGGAGGGGTGACTGCTCCGCACGGGCTCCGCGCCATCCCGACCGACGACCGCGCATGGCTCATGGCCGCCCTCGGCGACGCGCTCGCCGGCGGCGCACCGGTGCTCCCCGTCCCCGCGGGCACCGATCCCGACGCGGTCGCCCGCCTGCAGGAGGCGGAGCTGCCCGCGGGCACCGCCCTCGTCGTCCGCACCTCCGGCTCGAGCGGCGTTCCGAAGGCCGTCGCGCTCGAGGCGTCGGCGCTGCGCGCGAGCGCCGACGCCACGCACGAGCGCTTCGGCGGCCCGGGCCGGTGGCTCGTCTCGCTCCCCGCGCACCTCATCTCCGGGATCCAGATGCTCATCCGCAGCGAGATCGCGGGGCTGCCCCCGGTCTTCGTCGACGGCCCCTTCGACCCCGGGGCGCTGCTCGCCGCCGCGGAGACGATGGAGGCCGAGCGCCGCTACGTCTCCCTCGTGCCGGTGCAGCTGTCGCGACTGCTCGACCTCGCGGACGAGGATCGCGACGCCGCCGACGCGCTGGCGCGCTTCGACGCGGTCCTCGTCGGCGGCCAGTCCGTCTCCCTCGTGCTCCGCCGGCGGGCGCACGAGCGCGGCGTCGCGCTCCGGCGCAGCTACGGCATGACCGAGACGGCGGGCGGCTGCGTCTACGACGGCGTCGAGATCGGGGACACGCGCGTGCGGATCCGCGCGGGCGAGGTGCAACTGGCGGGGCCCTCACTGGCGCTCGGCTACGTCGGCGACCCGGCGCTCACGGCCGAGCGCTTCCTCACCGAGGCCGACCGTGCGGGCCGACCGGTGCGCTGGTACCGCACGGGCGACGCCGGCGAGCTCCTCGGCGGCATGCTCACCGTGACGGGGCGCCTCGATCGCGTCATCATCTCCGGCGGGGTGAACGTCTCCCTCGACGAGATCGAGCGGGTCGCGCGCGAGCTCCCCGGCTGGTCCACGGCGGTCGCGCTCGCCGTCCCCGATCCCGAGTGGGG